>CAYWIA010000147.1:0-3082 GCA_964458245.1 uncultured Methyloceanibacter sp.
TTTCCCAGCAGCGTTAGATGGTCGGTTCGAATTCGCCGCGCTTGGCGAGAATGCGCATCGCGCGCTGGATGGGCGCGAAGGAGCGGCGGTGATGCGTGCACACGCCGTGCTTCTGGACGGCGCGGGCGTGCTCGGGCGTGCCGTAGCCCTTATTGCTCTCCCAGCCATAACGCCGGTAGCGCTTGGCGAGCTTCACCATGATGCGGTCGCGGGTGACCTTGGCGATGATCGAGGCCGCCGCCACCGACAATGAGATGCCGTCGCCGCCGACCACGGCGCGCGCTTTGCCGGGGAAACGCTTCGGGATCATGTTGCCGTCGATCAGGGCTGCGGCTTGCGGCACCTCAAGGCCGCGAAAGGCGAGCCGCATGCCCCACAGGCTCGCTTGCAAAATGTTGTCGCGGTCGATGCGGCGGACCTGGCCGATGGCGATGGCGACGCAGGCCGTGGCCATGATCTCCGCGTAGCGGTCCTCCCGGACTTCCGGCGTCAGCAGCTTCGAATCGTTGAGACCTTCCGGGATGCGGTCGGGATTGAGGATCACCGCCGCCACGACCACCGGCCCGGCCCAGGGCCCGCGGCCCGCCTCGTCGATGCCGGCCACCGGCAGTCCGTGCAAATCCATCATCTCCGCCTCGAGATCGAAGCTCGGCGGGCAAGGAGCGGGAAGCGATTCTGCGGGCAGTCCCATGAGGAGGGACTGTCCGACAAATCGCGCATCTCATGCAACAGCGCCGGGCGAGGGCGGGGCGGCTCTTGTGGAAAAGCCTAGAGGAGACTGAGCTGCTGTCCGGGACGGACGGGCGGCGTGAACAGATCCGTGCGCAGCGCCTGACGCTTGTTGAGGCCGAGCCGCTCGGCGGCCATCTGGAAGCGGCGGCCGATCATCCAGGCGTAGGGCCCGTCGCCTTCCATGCGCTCGCCCCATTTCGCCTCGTAGAGCTTGCCGCCGCGCGTCTGGCGCATCAGCGACAGCACCCGGTCGGCGCGGTCCGGGCAGTTGGCGCGCAGCCACTCGACGAACAGATCGCCGATCTCGAGCGGCAACCGCAATAGCACGTACCCGGCCTCGCAAGCTCCGGCCACGGACGCGCGTTCCAGAATGCGCTCCATTTCCGCGTCCGTCAGCCCCGGGATGACCGGCGCCACCATGACGGAGGTAGGCACGCCCGCGGCGCTCAATTTCTCCACCGTCTCCAGCCGCTTTTCGGGTGTCGAGGCGCGCGGCTCCATGGCCCGGGCGAGCTTGTGGTCGAGCGTGGTCACCGACAGCGCCACTTTCACCAGGCCGCGCTTGGCCATGGACTGCAAGATGTCGAGATCGCGCAGCACGAGCGCCGATTTGGTGACGATGCCGACCGGATGGTTGGTGGCGTCGAGCACTTCGAGGATGCGCCGCATGATGCGGTAGCGCCGCTCGATGGGCTGATACGGGTCGGTGTTCGAGCCGATGGCGATCATGCGCGGGCGATAGTTCGGCTCGGCGAGCTCGCGCTCCAGCGCCTGGGCCGCGTTGGTCTTGGCGAACAGCTTGGTCTCGAAATCGAGCCCCGGCGACATGCCGAGAAAGGCATGGGTCGGCCGCGCGAAGCAATAGATGCAGCCATGCTCGCAGCCTCGATAGGGGTTGATCGAGCGGTCGAAGCCGATATCGGGGGATTGGTTCTTGGTGATGATCCGCCGGGCAGGGACCTCCTGCACCTCGGTCTGAAGCGCCTCCAGATCGCCGAGCGTCTCCCAGCCGTCGTCCACCGGCTCGTAGGCGATCGGCTCGAACCGGCCCGATCGATTGGTCTGGGCGCCACGGCCATGCCGGCGGCCATAGGCTATCCCGCCAGCCTCGGGCGAGAGGCTCTCGAATTCGCCTGGTTTTCTCAAGGCCACGCTCATACCTGCTATATAGGATCGTACGTAGAACAAATCAAGAACATAGTTCCAAGACCGCGGACGTGACGATTGCCGCGTGAAGGGCAAACGCTATAGTCCGCCGATGATTTCCGTGGTCATCCCCACTTTTAATGCTGCGCCCACTTTGGTTCACACGCTGTCGGCGCTGGTGCCTGCCGTGGTGGATGGGGTGGTTCAGGAGGCGATCATCGCCGACGGCGGCTCGACCGACGACACCTCCGTCATCGCCGATGCCGCGGGCACCCATCTGGTGGTCTCGGAACGGGGCCGCGGCACCCAGCTCGATGCCGGCGCGGCCATCGCCAAGGGCGACTGGCTCCTCTTCCTCCATGCCGACACCGTGCTCGAGCCGGGCTGGGCGGAGGAGGCGGCGAGCTTGATCGAGCGCGTCGGGAGCGGACGCCGCAGGCAAGCGGCCGCCTATTTCCGCTTCTCGCTCGACGACGACGGCTTCATGCCGCGCCTGGTCGAGATTCTGGTGGGCCTGCGCTGCGCGCTCTTCGCCCTGCCTTACGGCGACCAGGGTCTGCTCATCTCTCGCGCCCACTACGCCCGGCTCGGCGGCTTCCGTCCCTTGCCGCTGATGGAGGACGTGGACCTGGTGCGCCGGCTCAAGCGCCGGGAGCTGGTCGGCCTGAAAGCGCGGGCCGTGACCAGCGCCCAGCGCTACCGCACGGAGGGGTATTTCTCGCGCGGTCTCCGCAATCTCGGGCTCATGATGCTTTATTATCTGCGCGTGCCGCCGCGGTTCCTTGCCCGCCTCTATGGCTAGGGCTCGGCGGAAGCGCAAAGCCTCCGTCTCCTTCGCGCCTCGTCTCATCGTCATGGCAAAGCGGCCTGTCGCGGGCGCCGTGAAAAGCAGGCTCGCGCGCGGCATCGGCTCCGCCGCCGCGCTCCGATTCTATCGGACGACCCTTGCGCACACTCTGCTGAAGCTCGGCAGAGATCCACGCTGGCAAACCTATCTCGCGGTCACGCCGGACGTGAGCTTGGCGGAGTTCTGCTGGCCCTCGACGCCGATAGTGACGCGGATCCCCCAAGGCCGCGGCGATCTCGGCGCGCGCATGCAAAGCCTGATCGACTGCATGCCGCCGGGGCCCGTGATCATTGTCGGCAGCGATATCCCGGCGATGCGGCCGCGCCATATCGCCGAAGCCTTCCGGCAGCTCGGCCG
>CAYWIA010000147.1:3182-4782 GCA_964458245.1 uncultured Methyloceanibacter sp.
AGCAACTGGCGCGCGTTTAAAACAACTTTAACGGGATGTCGGTAGGCCTTGGTTGAGTTGACCGGGGGAGCTACCAGCCTATGCGCATCGCACTCGTCGATCCCAGCCGCACGACTCGTTTGATCGTCACGCGGCTGCTCGAGGCCCGCGGCGATGCGGTCGTTCCCTTTGGAGATGAGCGCGAAGCGCTGAAGCAGATCAAGCTCGACCCGCGCATCGACGCCGTGATCACCAGCGCCGAGCTCACCCACATGTCCGGCATCGAGCTCTGTTGGGAGACGCGGCTGCTCGCGTCTCACAGACGCCCTATCTACGTGCTGATGATGTCGTCCAAATACGACCAGCGCACTCTCGTCGAGGCGCTGGACTCCGGCGCGGACGATTTCATCGGCAAGCCGCCTCTGGCCGAGGAGCTCTATGCGCGTCTGCGCGCCGCGGAGCGTCTGGCCGCGATGCAGCGGGAACTGGTCCGGCTCGCCACCATCGATCCCTTGACCGGTCTCTGCAACCGCCGCGGCTTCTTCGAGCAGGCGACGCAAGTGCGGGCCCGGACCGACCCCGGCGCCAAGCTCTCCGTCATTCTCCTCGACATCGACAATTTCAAGCACATCAACGACTCATACGGGCACGAAGCCGGCGACGAGGCCATTCGCGCCTGCGCCGAGGCGGCGCGTCTCGACGACGCCATCGCAGGGCGTCTCGGCGGCGACGAGTTCGCGCTTTTTTCTGGAGCGCCCGCTGCCGGCCTCTATCGAGATCGCGAAGAATTTGCGCCGCCGTCTGGCGTCACGGCCGGTCGATACGCGTAGGGGCCGCATCACGCTGACCTGGAGCATCGGCGTCGGAGAATCAAAACCCGGTGACAGCGTCGATCAGCTTCTCGCCCGTGCCGATGCGGCGCTTTACAGCGCCAAGACGCAAGGCCGGAACTGCGTGGCCGCCGCGCCCGAGGGACTGCGCATCGAGCAGACCGTCGCCCAGCACGGCATCGCCCGCGCCACGGCCTGCGCCTGATACGTTCAGCCAGAATCAAAAAAATCCAAGTGAAGCGGCCTTGACGGGGTGCCCAGCCACGGCCTGTCATTCTGTTCGCCGGCGGGCTAAACCTAGCCTCTGATCGCATGAAGGACGGGGGCATGAACGAGCGCGACGGCGAGCCGTCACCAGCAAGCGAAGAGAGGCCGGGCCCTGCGGCCGCGGAGAGCGAGGCGTCTCTCGCCGAGATGGCGGGGAAGCCCGCGCCGGAGCAACAGGTCAAATATTCCATGTCGCCGGGGCTGCCGAACTTCCTCGGCAGCAACAGGATCGGCCTCGCCATCTCGTCCTATCAGTCCGGCAAGTTCTATCTGCTCGGCCAGAACAAGGACGGCGGTCTCCTCGTCGACGAGCGCTTCTTCCGCAAGGCCATGGGCATTTGCGTGGCCGACAAGGACACGCTGCTGCTCGCCACCCTGTTTCAGATCATCAAGTTCAAGAACGTTCTGGACGAGGGCCAGGAGGTCAACCACGTCTTCGATACCTGCTACGTGCCGCGCGAGCTCTATGTCACCGGCGAGCTCGACGCCCACGATGTCGGCCGGCTCAAGGACGGGCGCATCGT
>CAYWIA010000148.1:0-4780 GCA_964458245.1 uncultured Methyloceanibacter sp.
TCAACGGCGCGCCGCCGACAATGCGGATACGATCCATGACGACGTGCTCCCCTCGCGCGGGCCTCTGGCAGGCCTCGCGCCACAAATTCCCGTTCTTGCCGCCCCCCGGCGATCGCGGCAAGCGGCCAGTCTACCCTTCCCGGCTCAGTCCTGTCCCCCCTCTTTCGGAGGCGTCCCGTCCGGGGAGATCGCGGCGCCTTCGGAGCCGCGGGCTTCTGCCTTCCTGGCCTTGCGTTTCAACAAATTGGCACGAAGGGCCTGCTCCAGCCGGGCCTGGCGGGCGGGCGCCTTGTCCGGTTTGGCGGGTTTTCCCTCGCGGTCGCGCTCATCGGCCATCGTCCCCGCCTTCTATATCAACGGCCGGCCGACGGTAAGACCTTGGCGCAATCCTTGCGCGGCCAAGCCCCGTATGGCAGTTTGCGCGCCGCACGGCCAGGGGCACCCAATATATCGGGGCTTGCCGCCCGTGCCGGCCCACCGGTCAAAACATGCCGCCGTAGCTCAGTGGTAGAGCGCGTCATTGGTAATGACGAGGTCCTCAGTTCAATCCTGAGCGGCGGCACCATTTCCTCCCAATCGTGTTATCTTCCGAAGCGGCGAGGAGGGCCTATGACCGCAAAAATCGTGATGCTGTATCTGGCCGTCACCAACTGCGACACCGGCGCGGTGCTGTATGAGAGCGCGCGTCAAATGCCCGGCTTTTCGATCAGCGGCGACCGCATCGAGGACTGCCGCAAAGCCGGCCTGCGAACAGCCAAGGCTCTGACGGCCCGCTTTCGGCAAGACTACCCGAATGCAAGTTCCAACGTGGTCTGCAGATGGGAACGTTCACCCTCGCAGCGCGCTTAGGGCAGAGCCATGACCAACCGGAAAGCCATCATCGCCTTTGGGCTCGCGGCACTGCTGACGGCTATGGCCGGGCCGGTCATGGCGAAGAAGCAGACGTCCGAGCAGATCACCGCGGCGGAGCGGCAGGCCAAGAAGAAGAAGGCGAAGTCGGGCGAGCACTGCTTCCTCCAGGCCCCGCCTTTCATGCGCAATCCGCGCTACATGAACCGCGGTTTCTTCAAAAAGAAGTGTTACAAGACGAACGAGTAGCCGATCGCCCAAGGGCGCATCGGCTCAGCGGGCGAAGGAGAAGCGAAAGGCCGTGCCGCCGCCTTCGGTATCGATCTCGACCCGGCCATTGGCCTGGTTCGTCAGCACCTCGATGAGCTGAAGGCCGAGCCCTTTTTCAGGCGCCCCGACGCCGATGCCCTTGCCGTTGTCGGCGACGACGAGCCGGTACTCCTTGGGAGTCTCGCTGAAGTTCACCGAGATCTCGCCGCTCTTCCCATCGAAAGCATGTTTGAAGCTGTTGGTGCTGACCTCGTTCACGATCAGACCGATGACGATGGCGCGGTCCCTATGCAACTTCGTGTCGGCGGCGGCGCACTTGAATGTGATTTCGGAGGGCGCGGCTGCCTCTTCGAGCGCCGAACACAGTTCCTCAAGATAGGTACACATGTTGATGACGCCGGCGTCATCATGACGGCGATAGAGAAAGCTATAGGCGCGCGCGTAACTCTCCACCCTCCCCAGCGCACTTTGTAGCGCCAATTGTGCCGCCGGATTCTTGGCGTTGCGCATCTGAAGCCGCAAGACGCTCGCGATCGACATGAAGCTGTTTTTGACCCGGTGCTCCAATTCAAGGAGCAACGCCTCGCGGTCGGAGAGCGCCTGCCGCATGGCGCGCCTGAACAGCTCGGCAAGAGCGACCACGAAATAGCCCGCGAGAAGATTGATGAAGACGCGCGGACCGTCGTCGGGGTCGGAGAAAGCGAAGCTGCCTTGAATGGGAAGAACGAAATACCAGGCATGCAAGGAGACGATGGTCTGGCAAACAAGGCCGGCAAGCCAGCGTCCAAACAGTGTGGCGACCAGCACCAGCGGAATCGTCAGGGCAAATGGACCCGCCCCCGGAAGCCACATATCGGTCAGCATCCGAATTAGAATCGCAACCAAGCTGCAGAGAATGCCGAAGGCGACCTGACTCAGGACCGGAGGGACCGGCTTCGCCAATTCGGTAAAATCTAAGCTAGTAAGGCGCATCTATCCTTGCGGTTCGGCCGAGTTGCGGGAAATGACTTGGGTGGAACTAGCATCCTAGAGTCAACGAGATTTGACACCTTGACCCTCGTTTCGCGGCATCGGGGCAATTCATAGCATCGCGATCTCAACCATATCAGCCGATTTTTGGCCGGATGCGCTCTTTCTTGCCACAAAGCCGGTGAAACTTGGGCGGGCCAACCGGCGTTTACTCTGACTAGCGGGGGGACAATCGCGGAGGACGGTGTCATGCCGAGCGAGAAGTCCCGATACCGTGGCTACGAGATCCAGCTACGGCAAGAATGGTCGAACTGGTGCGCGAACGTTCATCCCACCCGGTCCGATCTCCCTCTTCTGACTCAGTCTCCCCTGCTCACGCTGTCGCTGAGCCCGGAGGAGGCGCTGAGCGCAGCCAAGCACAATATCGATATCGCGCTGGACGGCGGCGCGGAGCGGAACGTCGCTTAAGCGGCTATTTGTAGAGCAGCGCGTAGGCCGCGTAGCAGAGCGTCAATGCCAGCAGCGGCCTGAGCAGCCAGTCCGGCGCCACGCCCGCGAGCCGCGTGCCGAACAGAATGCCGGGGATCGAGCCGCACAGAAGCGCCAGCAAGACGCCGAAATCCACATGCCCGAGGCCGAGATGGCCGGCGCCCGCCACGAGCGTCAGCGGAACCGCATGGGCGATGTCGGATCCGACGATGCGCTTGGCGGGCATCAGCGGAAACAGCATGGCGAGCACCACGACGCCGATCGCGCCGGCGCCGACCGAGGTCAGGGTCACGAGGAAGCCGAGGGCGGCGCCGAACACAACCGTCGCGGCCACGCGCGGCGGCGGACTGCCGTCCGCGTCGACGTTGGCGTGGCCCCGCATAAGGATGGGATAGAGCACGATGGCCGCGGCGCTGACCGGCAGAGCGAAGGCGAGGCCGTAGCGGATCCATTGCGCCATCTTCACGGTGTCGAACGGCACGTAGGCCATGACCGCGAGCAGGATGAGCGCGGCGGGAATGCTGCCGAGAGCGAGCCGCATCACGATCGGCCACTCGACATTCTCGGCAAGGTGATGGCGCCAACTGCCGACCGTCTTGGTCACCGCCGCATAGAGCAGGTCGGTGCCGACGGCGACCGCCGGTGCCACACCGAAGGTCGAGATCAGCAACGGCGTCATCAACGCCCCGCCGCCCACCCCGGTCAGCCCGACGAGAAAGCCGACGCCAAAGCCGGCGCCAGCCAAAGGCAGCAGGGCCCACACCCCGCTGAGGTCAGTCATCGATGAGGGCCTCCCCCTACACTGCCGGCGCGATCGCTGCCACTTAGGCCGTTATTATTGGTCAGTTTCGATCAGAACCGGAACCCCCGCCGAGCGTAGCAGAATTGCCACCTCCTGCGCACGCCGCTCGAATTCGGCCTTGTCTTCCGGGGATTCGCCGAGATCGGCGCAGAGCCCGGCGAGCCGGGCCCGGTCGAGAACGAGCACATTATCGCCCACGGCGGCCGCACCCGTCTGCACCCAGGTGATGACTCCGCCTGCGACAGTTGTGCCGTCGACGGCGTTGACCAGCACGAAATTGCCCGTGAGCGGCAAGTCTGCGAACAGGTCGAGCGCGGTGGCGCGGCCGAGCAGAATGCGGCAATCGGCGATATCGTTCATGCCGCAGGCATGGGCCGGGTTCGAGGCCAGCGTCTCGAAGTCGACAAGGGCCGAGACGCTCATCGAGGTGACCGGGGTGAGATCGGTGGCGGTGCGAAGCAGGTAGCCGACTTCCGGATCGAACGCCGTGTCGGAGAGCCAGACCAGGCGGGCCTCGATGACGTCCGCATTGACGGGCCGCCGCGGCACTTCCGACAGAACTGCGCCGCGCGAGATATCGAGATCGGTGTCGAGCACGAGGGTGACCGCATCGCCCTTGCTCGCCGTGGCCTGGTCGCCGTCCATGGTGGCGATGCGGCGCAAGGTGGCGCCGAGGCCGCTGCGGGCATCGACCACACGGTCGCCCACATGGATTTTGCCGGAGGTGACGGTGCCGGCATAGCCGCGGAAGTCATTCGTCGCGCGCAAGACGAGCTGCACGGGCATGCGGAAGGGCGCGTCTTCGGGCTCGGTCTTCGGATCCACGTGCTCCAAATATTCCAGCAGCGTCGGCCCTGAGTACCAGGGCATCTCCGCGGAGCGCGCGACCACGTTGGCGCCGGTGAGCGCGGCGACGGGGATCGCGGTGATCTCGGTGAAGCCGAAATTGCCGGCGAGCGCCCGGAAGTCCGCCTCGATGGCGCGGTAGCGCTCTTCAGACCAGTCGATCTGGTCCATCTTGTTGATGGCGACGATGACCTTCTTGATGCCGACGAGGTTGCAGATCGCCGCGTGGCGGCGCGTCTGGCGCTTTACGCCGTGGCGCGCATCGACCAGGAGAATGGCGAGGTCGGCGTGAGAGGCGCCCGTCGCCATGTTGCGGGTGTACTGCTCGTGGCCCGGCGAATCGATGATGACGAAGCGGCGGCGCGCGGTCTCGAAATAGCGCCAGGCGATGTCGATGGTGATGCCCTGCTCGCGCTCGGCCACGAGGCCGTCGAGCAGAAGCGAGAAATCGATGCGCTCGCCGTTGACCGCGCGGTTATGCGAAGCGTGCAGGATTGCGGCGCGCTGATCGTCGGTGACGCCGGCGGCATCCCACAAGAGCCGGCCGATCAGCGT
>CAYWIA010000149.1:0-4644 GCA_964458245.1 uncultured Methyloceanibacter sp.
GTGCCGGGATAGACGATGGCCGTGTCCAGCGTCGGCATGTTGGGCGACGGCATGATCCAGGGAATCTCGGTGCCGTCGGAATAGAGCTCCCGCGACCAGCCTTCCATGGGAACGATCTCGAGCGGCGCGCCGATTGCGAAATGTTCGTTGAAGAGCTTTGCCAGCTCGGCCACGGTCATGCCGTGACGCATGGGGATGGGAAACTGTCCCACGAAGGACTCGAAGCCCGGCTCCAGCATCGGACCGGCGACTTGCAGCCCGCCGATCGGGTTCGGCCGGTCGCAAACGATCACCGGGGTGCCGGTCTTCGCCGCCGCGCGCAGGCAATTCGCCATGGTGTAGATAAATGTATAGATGCGCGCGCCCACGTCCTGGAGGTCGATGACCAGCACGTCGATAAGGTCGAGCATCTCCTTGGTCGGCTCGCGGGTCTCGCTATAGAGCGAGAAGATCGGCACGCCGCGCTTCGGATCGTCCGCGTGCGGCGTCTCGATCATGTTGTCCTGGAGATCGGAACGGAAGCCGTGCTGGGGCCCGAAGATCGCCGCAAGCGTGAATCTGTCCGCTTCGGCGAGCCGGTCGACGATATGGCGGAACGCGTGATCGACGGAGGCCGGATTGGCGAGAATGCCCACCTTCAGGCCGTCGAGCCGCCCGGAGGCGATCAGCCGTTCTGAGCCGAGCAGCATGGGCCTACCTTGCATGCATGGAGGGGAGGCGAGGTCCCTCCTTCGACGGCGGTTGCGGCATTCGGTCCCTCCTTCGGCCAAGCGTGGCAAGGGCTTACCTGGAGTCGCGGGCGGTTTCACGCCCCAATTTCCGCCTGCGACGCACCTTCGCGGCCTGAGGGCTGGCGGAGGCGAAGATTTTGCGACAAAAAGCCCGGCAAGAGACGTTCAACGGGAAGGCCAATGGCAGAGCAGATTCGCACAGCCGTCGTGGGAGCGGGCTATTTCGGGCGCTTCCACGCCAATCATTATTCCAAGAATCCGGACGCGAAGCTCGTCGCCGTGGTCGATGCGGACGCAGACCGGGCCAAAGCCGTCGCCGATGAGTTCGGCGCCGAAGCCGTGACCGATCACCGCCAGATCCTGGATCGCGTGGATGCGGTGAGCATCGCCGTGCCCACGCCGCTGCATTTCGAGGTGGCGCGCGAGCTCATCGCGGCGGGGCTGCATGTGCTCATCGAGAAGCCCATCACCGACACCGTGGAGAGCGCCAAGGCAATTACGGCGCTGGCCGAGGAGCGCGGGACCGTGCTCCAGGTGGGACATATCGAACGCTACTCCGCCGCCTACCGCGTCATCTCCGAGAAGATCGACAGGCCGCTTTACCTTGAGGGCTATCGCATCGCCCCGTGGAAGACCCGGGGCGTGGAGGTCGACGTCATCCTCGACCTGATGATCCACGACATCGACATGATCATCGGGCTCGTCGGCGCGCCGGTCACCAAGGTGGATGCCGTGGGCACGGGCGTCATGGGGCGCAAGATTGATATCGCCAATGCGCGGATCAACTTCGAGTCCGGCTGTGTCGCCAATGTTACGGCGAGCCGCGTGAGCTACAAGACGGAGCGTCGGCTTCGTGTCTTCGCCCAGAGCAACTATCTCAACTGCGATCTCGGCGAGCGCAAAATCTTCGGCTACGGCCTGCGCGGCGATCCGATGACGCAGGGTCTCGCGGCGATCACCACCGAGACCATCGACATTCCGCAAGAGGACAGTCTCGCCAACGAGATCGCGTCATTCCTCGATTGCATCAAGACCGGCCGCAAACCGTTCGTCGACGGTCATGCAGGTTCGGAAGCGCTGCGCGTCGCGGGCCTGATCAACGAGAGCATCGACGCCCAATTGAAGAAGGTTCAGAGCTGGCTGAAGCCCGGCGATGTCCTCGCCGCCGCGGCCAAAGGCTAGTCGCGTCAGGTTGCCGAGCGGGCACGTACGAGATCGAGCACGACCTCTGCCGCGCGCGTGCTCGGCGCCGGCGTCGCCTTGCCGAGAATGTCGATGACTTGGCGGAAGCCTTCGCGCTGCGCTTCGCGTTTCTCGTCCGAGCTGAACAGCGCCTCCATCTCGCGCGCCAGCGTCTCGGGCGTGCAGTCGTCTTGGATCAATTCGGGTATGAAGCCGTGGCCGACGAGCAGGTTCGCCAGCGAGGCGTGCTCCACGTTGATGCCGATGCGGCGAACGATGAAGGCCGTCAAGGGATTGACCCGGTAGGAAACGACCATCGGGACTTCGGCGAGCGCGAGCTCCAGCGTCACCGTACCCGACTTGGTCATGGCGGCGTCGCAGGCCGCGAAGGCATCGAAGCGCTCTTCCGCATTCGTCACGTGAACGACGGGGAAGGGCCAGTCCGCGGTCAAAGCCTCGACCTCTTGGGCGACTGCCGAGGCCACCGGAATGACGATGTGAAGATTGGGGTAGCGTTCCTTCAAGATCGACAGCGCGCCGGAGAACACGGGCAGCATGCGCCGCACCTCGCCGACGCGGCTCCCCGGCACGACGCAAAGCACCGGAGCTTTCGCGGGCAGCCCGTGCCGTTCGCGGAACGCCTTGCCGTCGCCCCGCCCTGCGCCCGCCTCGATGGCCGAGTGGCCGACATAGGTACAAGGCACGCCGTAATTGGCGAAGAAGGGAACCTCGAAGGGCAGAAGCGCCATGACATGGTCGACGCGCTTGGCGAGCTTCTTGGCGCGGCCCGGGCGCCACGCCCAGAGTTGAGGCGCCACGTAATGCACCAGGGGAATTCCCGTGCCGCGCAGGTTGTGCGCCAGCCTCAGGCAGAAGCTCGGCGCGTCCACGGTCACGACCACATCGGGCTTGAGCTCGCGCACGGCGGCCGTCGTTTGCCTCAGCCGCTTGATGATGCGGGGCAGGTGGGGAACCACCTCGGCCACGCCCATCAGAGAGAGCTCTTGCATGGGAAACAGGCTTTCGAGGCCTTGTGCCTCGCTTTGCGGCCCGCCCACGCCGGCAAAGCGCGCACGGCCGCCTGTCTGCTCCTTCAGCGCGCCAATCAGCTTGCCCGCCAGATTGTCGCCGGAGGCCTCGCCCGCGACGATGAAGATCAGCGGCTCTTGCCGGCTCATCAAAACTCCTTCTAGCCCCGTCTTTTCGCGGGGCTTTGCTCAAGCGATACCCTTGAGCCAGGACTTAGGCCAAGGGGCGTGTCGTGTGCCAGGAAAATTCGCCCTAGCCGATCCTGAACCGGAATTTGGCGCGGAACGTGTCGCCGGGCGGGACGAGACGCAGGCCGGTTCCGCTGATGAGCGCGTTGGCGGGCGCGGTCATCGGCTCGAAGGCGAGATAGTCCTTGCCGTGGGGCGCGTAGACCTGCGTGTAGGGATAGCCGTCGAGCAGGTCCACGGAGATGCGGTGGCTGCCCGTCGCCACGGACAGCGTCGCACTTTCTCCGAGAAGCGCGAAGCCGTCATCGAAATCCTTCTCGCCGAGCGGCGCGTCGAGGCCACCAAAGGGTTCCGCCACACCGGTGGGGATCTTGCGGTCGTCGAGCGCCAGGTGGCGCATGGGCGGCATGTGAACGCGCCATTCCTGGCGGGGTACGCCGGGCAATCCGACATAAGGATGAAAGCCGAAGCTCACCGGCACCGCAATGTCGCTGGTGGCCGCGAGTTCGGTCTCGATCGTGAGGCTCGCGGGCGCCACGGTCGCCGTCATGGTCAGCCGGCAGGGGTAGGGAAAGACCACGAGACATTTGGGGTGCGACCAGTCGAGGCCGGCGGTCAGCGTGTCCGCGGCCGCGTCCCGAAGGCTCCAAGCCAGATGCGGCCACATCATGCCGTGCATCGGCAGCCCGTTGTCGTCGTAGCGCAGAACGGGCGAGTGCGGGCTCAAGGTCACGCCGCGCCCCGCGACCTCATACTGGAAGCCCGCCAAGCGATTGGCCCAAGGGAAGAGAAAGGGGATGCCCGCCGTCCTGTTCTTCTCCGCAAAGATCTTCAGCTCTTCGTTGCGCCGCAGATACTCGATGCCTTGATGACGGAGCGAGATGCCGAGCATGCCGTGCCCGGGCAGGAACACAGCCTCCGTCTCGCCGGCTCTGATGCGCGTCGCCGTGGGATCGTCAAGCGTGTTGGGAACAGCGGTCATAGGATGGCTTTGCCGTAGAGGTCGGTACGGCGGTCGCGGAAGAAGCCCCAGTCGGCCCGGTAGGCGGCCAATTCGTCGAGATCGAACTGCGCGACGATGACGCCTTCGGTGTCCTCACCGAGTTCGGCCGTGATCTCGCCGGTCTGGTCGGCGATGAACGAGTGGCCGTAATATTTCTGCTTCACGCCGTCATTGTCTTCGAGGCCGATGCGGTTCGCCGCGACGACCGGCACGGCGTTGGCCACCGCATGGCCCTGCATGACGCGCTGCCAGCGCGCATGGGTGTCGAGGTCCTCGTCGTAAGGTTCGGAGCCGATGGCGCTCGGGTAGAGCAGCACCTCGGCGCCTTCGAACACCATGGCGCGGGCGGCTTCCGGATACCATTGATCCCAGCAAATGCCGGCGCCGATCACGCCGTATTTGGTCTTCCACGCCTTGAAGCCGGTGTCGCCGGGACGGAAATAGTATTTCTCCTGATAGCCGGGACCGTCGGGGATGTGGCTCTTGCGGTAGACGCCCAGGATCTCGCCGT
>CAYWIA010000150.1:0-4582 GCA_964458245.1 uncultured Methyloceanibacter sp.
TCTCTCCAGACCCGCGAAGAGGCCCGGATTACCGCGCCTGCCGATGGCTGGGTGGTCTATGCTGGGCCGTTCCGCTCCTATGGCGAACTCTTGATCATCAATACTGGCGGAGGCTATCATATTTTGCTTGCGGGGATGAGCCGCATTGACGTGAGCCTCGGCCAATTTGTTCTTGCCGGTGAACCCGTTGCCGTTATGGGAGACACGGCAGCGTCGGGCAGCAGCGGCGAAGACAGTTCACGCCCCGTCCTCTATGTCGAATTCAGGAAGGACGGAAGGCCAATAGACCCCGGCCCATGGTGGGCCGAGGCATCCGGGAAGGTGCAAGGATGATGCGGAGATCCGAATACGCGCTCTGGGCGCTTCTGGTGCTGGCTGTGCTCGCTGCCGGTTCGACGATGGTGAGCTTGGCCCGAAGCCAGTCGGCTTCCGCGGCAAACTCCGAAATTTATAAGCAGCTCGATCTCTTCGGCGAGGTGCTGGAGCGGGTGCGCGCCGACTATGTGGAGGAGCCCGAGGATGCCAAGCTGATCGAATCGGCGATCAACGGCATGCTGACCGCGCTCGACCCGCATTCGGCCTATCTCAATCCGAAGCACTTCCGCGACATGCAAGTCCAGACCCGCGGCGAGTTCGGTGGGCTCGGTATCGAGGTCACCATGGAGGACGGCGTGGTCAAGGTCGTGGCCCCCATCGAGGACACGCCCGCGGCGCGCGCCGGATTGATGAGCGGCGATCTGATCACCCATCTGGACAAAGAGCAGATTCTCGGCCTCACGCTGCAAGAGGCCGTGGAAAAGATGCGGGGGCCGGTCAATTCGCCGATCGGGCTCACGATCGTGCGAAAGGGCGTCGAGGATCCGTTCGAGGTGAAGGTCGTCCGCGACATGATTCACATCAACCCGGTGAAGTACAACGCCGAGGGTGACGATGTGGGCTATATCCGGGTGACGACGTTCAACGAGCAGACCACGGAGAACCTGCAAGCGGCCGTCGACGATCTGAAGAAAAAGCTCGGCCCCAATCTCAAGGGCTACATCATCGACTTGCGCAACAACCCGGGCGGATTGCTCGACCAGGCCATCTCGGTGTCGGATGCCTTCCTCGACCAAGGGGCCATCGTGCTGACGCGCGGTCGCAACCTCGAAGAGACGCAGCGCTCGAACGCGCGGGAGGGCGACATCACTGACGGCGAGAAGATCGTGGTCTTGATCAACGGCGGCTCGGCTTCGGCTTCGGAGATCGTCGCCGGTGCGCTCCAGGATCACGAGCGCGCGACGGTCGTCGGCACCCGTTCCTTCGGCAAGGGCTCCGTGCAGACCATTATCCCGCTCGGTTCCAACGGCGCCCTGCGGCTCACCACGGCGCGCTATTACACGCCATCGGGCCGCTCGATCCAGGCCAAGGGCATCGATCCCGAAATCGTGGTTGAAGAAGAACTCCCGGAGGAGCTCAAGAAGAAGCAGGAAGTCCAGGGCACGCGCGGTGAGTCCAATCTGCGCGGTCACCTGAGAGGCGAGTTCGAAGATGACGAGGAGGAATCTGGAAGCTCGTCCTACGTGCCCGAGGACAAGGCGAAGGACACGCAGCTCAATTACGCCCTCGATCTGTTGAGAGGCATCAAGTCGGTCGACACGGATTCCAAGAAGAAGGCGGAAGCCAACTAGATCGTCGGCTCTGAACGCGGTGGCCTCGAGGCGGTGGCGCTAGCCCCAGACTACGGCCGGGAAGCGGGGAGGACAATGAGATGAAGGCGCTGGCCGTCGCTGCGGGTATCGTGTTCTGGACGTTGGTGCTTGGCGTCGCCGTGCTCATGTTCTTTCCTGCCGGCGAGGAAGGCGAGCCTGTCGCGGTTCTCCAGATCGACGGTGCGCCACCGGCACCGGCAGCAGCCCCTGCAGCGGGCCCCGTGGGAGTCGACCTTCCCCCAGGCTTTTCCGTCACGGGTCCCTCCATGGCGCCCAATGCGCAGCAGCCGCGCCCAGCAGCGCCCACACTGGCGCCTCCCGGCCAAGGCACGACCATGATGCCCGTCACGCCCAACGCCCCCCCACCGGCGCCGCCAGGGCCTAGCGGGTCACTGGAAACCCCTGAGGGAGGCAGCGGAACCAAGGTGGCCGCCGCCGAGCTGACGGCGGGCATCGACCAGACAGGCTCGGTGCCGCTTGCACCGGTCCCCGCCCCCGCGCTGATCGAAGAATCGCCTTATGGGCCGCTGCCGAAGATTGCGATCGATGGGCGCCGCCCGGCCGAGGTTTACGCGCGCCCGTCGAATTACGCGAACGTGGCGGGAGGGCCGCCGCGGGTGGCGGTGCTGCTCAACGGCCTCGGCGTGCCCGGCGCCCCGGACGGAGACATTATCAAGGGCCTTCCGCCGCCGGTCAGCATCGCTTACGGCGCCTACGGGCGCAGCCTCCAGGAGCGCGTATCCCAAGCCCGCGCGGAGGGCCACGAGGTTCTCCTCGCGATCCCCCTGGAACCAAACGACTACCCGGCCGAAGACCCCGGCCCACACACTCTCCTCACCACCCTCCCCACAACTGAAAACATCAAGCGGCTTCAATGGCTGATGTCGCGCTACACCGGCTATGTCGGCGTGACCAATTACATGGGCGCGAAGTTCGAGACGACGTCGGCTTCGCTCAAGCCGGTCCTCGAAGAGGTGAAGCGCCGCGGCCTCATCTATTTCGATGACGGCAGCGTCGAAGGCTCGACGGCCGGCGAGATCGCCAAGGATTTGGAGCTCGAATATTCCACGGCGCAGGTCCGGCTCGATGGCGCCGCCTTGGACAAGGCGCTGGCCGAGTTGGAAGCCGCTGCCAAAGCGCAAGGCGCGGCCATCGGCGTCGCCAAGGCGGAGCCGGGGACGGCCAAGCGGATCGCCGATTGGGCCGGCTCGCTGGAAGAAAAAGGCCTCGTACTCGTGCCCGTCAGCGCCGCCATGCGGTCTCCGCGGCAAAGTTGATCTCCACATCATGATGGATCCGACTTCGCTGCCCTACCGGCCATGCGTCGGCGTGATGCTGCTCAATGCCCAAGGTTTGGCGTTTGTCGGCCGGCGCACGGAGCGCAAGGGCGCCTCCGAAGGCGAAGGGCAGTGGTGGCAAATGCCCCAAGGCGGCGTGGACCCGGGCGAAACGGCCGAGGAGGCGGCCCGGCGCGAGCTCTGGGAGGAGACGGGGGTCCGCCGTGCAGCGTTCATCGCCCAGACCGATGATTGGCTGCTTTACGACCTGCCGCCTGAGCTGGTTGGCGTCGCCTGGCAGGGGCGCTTTCGCGGGCAGAAGCAGATGTGGTTCGCCGCACGCTTCGAGGGCACGGAAAGCGAGGTCGATCTCCGGCCGCGGCCCGATCATAAGGCTGAATTCGACGCGTGGCGTTGGGTGCCGGTGACGGAACTTGTGGACCTGGTGGTGCCGTTCAAGCGTGACGTCTATGCCGCTGTCGTCGCGGCATTCGCCCCCCTGATCGAAAAGAGCCGAGCTTAGAGGTGGAGAGTCGCCTGGACCTGGCGGAGATGCTCGAGCTTGGTCTGAGCACGGTCGCGCGCGTGGTCGGTTAGATCGGCGACGTCTTCCTCGGCGTCCTTGATCGCTTGCATCAGCTGCTCGGCCTTCAGCTCATCGAGATCGATGGCTGTCTCGGCCAAGACGGTCAGACCCGCCGGGTTCACCTCGGCGAAGCCACCCCGGATGAAGAAGCGCTGGCTCTTGCCGCCGGGAAAGCCGATGTCGAGCAGGCCGGGACGCAGCGTCGTGAGCACGGGCGCGTGGTATGCGAGCACGGTCATGTCGCCTTCCGCGCCCGGCACCAGGACCTGCTCAACCTCGTCGGAGACGAGAAGCCGCTCCGGCGACACCAGCTCGAATTTGAACGGATCGGGCATCGGCTACGCGGCCTCGGCGGCAAGCTTCTCGGCCTTGGCCACGGCTTCGTCGATGGTGCCGACCATATAGAAGGCCGATTCCGGCAGGTGGTCGTAGTCGCCTTCGCAGAGGCCTTTGAAGCCCTTGATCGTGTCCGCGAGATCGACGAACACGCCGGGCGAGCCGGTGAAAATCTCGGCCACGTGGAACGGCTGGGACAGGAAGCGCTCGATCTTGCGGGCGCGGGCCACGACGATCTTGTCTTCCTCCGACAGCTCGTCCATGCCGAGAATGGCGATGATGTCTTGCAGGGCCTTGTAGCGCTGCAGAATCTCCTGCACCCGGCGGGCCACCGCATAGTGCTCCTCTCCGACCACGAGGGGCGAGAGCATGCGCGAGGTGGAATCGAGCGGGTCCACGGCCGGGTAGATGCCCTTCTCGGCGATCGACCGCGACAGCGTGGTGGTCGCGTCAAGATGGGCGAAGGACGTGGCCGGGGCCGGGTCGGTCAGATCGTCGGCCGGCACGTAAATCGCCTGCACCGAGGTGATCGAACCTTTGTTCGTCGTGGTGATCCGCTCTTGCAGCGCGCCCATGTCGGTGGCAAGCGTCGGCTGATAGCCGACCGCCGAGGGGATACGGCCGAGCAGCGCCGATAGCTCCGAGCCGGCCTGGGTGAAGCGGAAGATGTTGTCGACGAAGAACAGCACGTCCTG
>CAYWIA010000151.1:0-2373 GCA_964458245.1 uncultured Methyloceanibacter sp.
AGCCGTGGAAGACCACCACGTTGATAGGCTGGGTGTGGAAGCGCAGCAATGCGTGAAGCTAACCAGTACTAATAGCTCGATCGGCTTGATTGCTTTCATTGTCAGTACCCATCCTTCAGGATGAGTGTTGAGACCAGATTTGAAACCGCCCTTCGCTGGCCTGGTGATTTTGGCGGAGCGCCCCCACCCGTTCCCATCCCGAACACGGCCGTGAAACGCTCCAGCGCCGATGGTACTAAGTCTCAAGACTTGGGAGAGTAGGTCGTCGCCAGGCTTGCCAAGGGCGGTTTCAAAATTCATTCGTCGTGTTCTTGGCCTTTGGCCTGTTTGAACACGCGATTGCTGCGCTACCGCGGATTGCGTCGAGCGCAGCTTTGTTGCGCTACCGCTCTCTGAGCGGCCTGAGCGCAACTCGGGCTCCCAGAGCCCTCATCGAGAATACGCGTTTTATAGAAGCGCGTTCCCCTCTTTCACGAGTTGGTTTCGCCAGCATTTTGTTTCGGCAAGAGACTGGCAGCCACGACAAGAACCGCCGCGAGGAGAAATCCCGCGGCGGTTTTTTGTGCGTGAAGCGTTGCGACTGAGTGCCTGCCCGGCCATAGTCCGGCCAATTCCAGCACAACAACAAGGGACGAAGTCGCAGCATGTCCGATCGCATTGTCTTGAGAGTGGGCGAAAGCCTCGTCGCCGGCGGACCGCCCGGCACCGCCGCGGAACCGGAAGTCGCAATCGGTGAAATGGACGGGCCGTTCGGCACCGCGTTCGCCAGTCTCCTCGGCGATCAGGTCAAGGGCCACTCCCGCGTGCTCGCGCTGCTCAACACCGACGTCATGGTGCGCCCGCCCACGCTTTGCGTCAGCAAGGTCACCGTCAAGGACTCGCGCTACACCAATATCCTCATGGGCACGGTGCAATACGCCACGGCCATGGGCGTGCTCGATGCCGTGCGCTCGGGAGACATTCCCAAAGACAAATGCGACGAGCTCGGCATCATCGTCTCGGTGTGGCTCAATCCCGGCATCGTCGAGGTCAAGGATCTCGACCACCAGGTGCTGTTCGACATCCACCGCAAGGCCACCACGCAAGCGATCCACAAGGCGATGACCTTCCAGCCCTCGATCGACTGGCTGCTGGAGAACCAGGACAAGGTCGTTCACAAATATTTCGAGAAGGGCCTCAAGGGCGAAGGCTAGGCGGTTGGTTTGCTCAACCGTGCTTGGCGTCGCTCGCTCGCGTCCTAGCGGCCCTCGATCTCGCTTTCGCATGCGAGCGGAGTGGCGCCGAACCCGGACGTGACGTTCTCGCACGGCGCGGCTGCGGCGGGTGAAGTCAAGGCCACGCGGCTGTAGAGCTGCCCGAGGAATCCGTCACTCTGGCTTGCGCCTGCCGCAGCAGTTTCCACCGCCGGGGTGGCCGCGGCCGGGGCTGCCGCAGAAGCGGTAGCGACCTCTGGCGTCTTGCTGGCAATGACCCGTTCGCGCAGGCGCTGGCCCGGCTTGAGATAGAAGGCGTTGCCGCCGGCGACGGCGACGTACTTGGCCGGGTAGGGGTTGTTGAAGCTTGCCATGTGGAAGTGCATGGCATGGCCGACCGGCGCGTAGCGCTCGCCCCTCAGGATGGCGTCGGCGGCGCGTTCGGCCGGTCCCACCTGTCTCGGGTCGAGGGGCCGCGATAGTACGCCGGGCGCGAACTGACGGTCCTGGCCTACGACCCCGCAGATCGTGTTCGGGAAGCGG
Organism: uncultured Methyloceanibacter sp.; assembly: GCA_964458245.1. Taxonomy (GTDB): domain Bacteria; phylum Pseudomonadota; class Alphaproteobacteria; order Rhizobiales; family Methyloligellaceae; genus Methyloceanibacter. The sequence goes on from CAYWIA010000151.1 coordinate 1,737, forward strand.
TGCGCCTCGACGCGGTTCATGACCACCGTGCCGACGGCCATCAGCCCCTCGGGGCTCGACCGGTTGGACTCGAAATACATGGCGCGGACGAGGCAGTCGCGCTCGGTGCGGGGGCCGGTGTACGCGGCCGACTGCGGGCGCCCGACCGATGGGCCGAGGCAGCCGCCAAGGCTGGCCGCAAAGGCCGCCATAATAGCTGCGGTGAGGAACCCCCTCAGAAAAGTCCGCCCCATATCCCCCTCGTCGGCGCTTATCGCGCCTTCCGACCATTAAAGGGTAAAAGTTGAAGGCAGATTTAGGGCGGCGGCCGGTCCCCGGCTTGCCTCGCCCCCGCCTTTTCCCCTTAAGGTTCTCGGCATGCCGACCCGAAGTGCCGGAATTCTGATGTATCGCGGGGCCGGGTCAAGCCTCGAACTTCTGCTCGTCCATCCCGGTGGCCCCTTCTGGGTCAAGAAGGACGCAGGGGCTTGGTCCATCCCGAAGGGCGAGTACCTCTCGAACGAAGACCCGCTCGCCGCCGCCCGCCGCGAGTTCGCCGAGGAGCTCGGCGCGCCGGCGCCGGACGGACCATATCTCGAGCTCGGCGAACTCGTGCAGCCGAGCCGGAAAAGCGTCGTCGCCTTCGCCGTGGCCGGGG
>CAYWIA010000151.1:2473-4566 GCA_964458245.1 uncultured Methyloceanibacter sp.
AGCCCGCAATTCCGCATGGACGTGCCGTTCGTGAGCGAGGCCTCGATCCTGGGCCTGGAATCGGCCATCGGGCGCTATCGCCAGATTGTGGCGGCTGGCGGCTGGCCGATGGTGCGCGGGGACACGACGCTGCGGCCGGGCGACAGCAGCGCGGAGATCGTCACGATCCGCCAGCATCTCATCATGGAGGGCGATCTGCCGCCGGGCTCCGGCAATAGCGGGCGCTTCGACGATGAGTTTCGCGATGGGCTCACGCGGTTCCAGATCCGCAACGGCCTGCGCGTCTCAGGGTTCCTCGATCAGCGCACCTTGAAGGCGCTCAACGTGCCGGCGCGCGAACGACTGCGTCAGCTCGAGGCCAACCTGCCCCGCGTCAAGCAGCTTATGAAGATCAACCGAGCGCCGCGCTACGTGCTGGTCAACGTGCCGGCCTATACGGCGCAAGCGGTGCAGAAGGGTCAACTCGCGCTCGACAGCGCCGTCGTCGTCGGCAAGCCTTCGCGAGCCACGCCCCAGGTCGACGCCAAGATCGTCGAGGTGAATTTCTTCCCGGTGTGGAGCGTGCCGGACAGCATCGCCCGCAAGGACCTCATTCCGGCCATCCGCAAGGACATGTCCTATTTCTACGACAACCGGTTCAATGTCAGCCGGACCTGGGGATCGGCCCCGCTCGATCCTCAGCAGGTTGATTGGATGTCGCCGCAAGTGGCCAGCTACAAGTTCCGCCAGGACCCGGGTCCGCAGAACGCACTCGGCCTGGTGCGCATCAACATGCCCAACAAGCATGCCGTCTATATGCACGACACGCCCCTGAAGCGGCTGTTCAATCAGAGCCAGCGGGCCTTCAGCTCCGGCTGCGTTCGGGTGGAAAGCGTGTGGGAGCTCGTGGCTTGGCTGTTGGCTCCTCAAGGCTGGGACCTGGCCAAGGTCGAGGCGCAGGTGGCGAGCGGGGAGAAGGAAAACGTGAAGCTGCGCAGCGCCGTCCCCGTGCACTTCGTCTATCTGACGGCCTTCGCCAATAGCCGCGGCGTGGCCCAGTTCCGGCCCGACATCTACGGCCAGGATGCCGCCGACGACGGTTTCGACGATCAGCCGGATGCGCTGGTCGTCTCGGAGAGCCGCGCCGTCACGCCCTGAAGACGGGGTTGAGCCCGGGCTCTTTCCACTTTATTTACCCCGTCCGAGTCGGATGGCGACCGACCGCCGCACGCGACACCACGGCACAACCTGAGCCGGGCAGGCGGTCATAAAAGGGGATCCAGGAGCAATGCGGCAAGGGACGGACGTGGTGAGAGCATTCCATTCAGAGGAGGGCATGGTCCGCATGACGCGGCTGCGTCTGATCGAGATCGGCGTGGCCGTGGTGCTGACCGTAGTCGCCCTTCTGTTCGTCGCCTGGACGGCCTGGGCGGCGGAACCGCATGGCGTCAGCGTCACCGATGCTTGGGCGCGGCCGACCATCGGCCAGGGCCGCACCACGGCGGCCTACATGACCATCACCAACGAAGGCGCCACCGACGACGTGCTGAAGGCGGCAAAGTCCCCCAGCGCCGAGCGCGTCGAGCTGCACGAGACCAAGATGACCGGGGACGGCGTCATGCAGATGCGGCCTCTCGAAGGGGGATTGCCCATCCCGGCGGGGGCAACCGCCGAGCTCAAGCCTGGCGGGGCCCATGTGATGGTGATGGGGTTGAACGGTGAACTCGCCGAAGGCGGCGATCTTCCCCTGACGCTCGAATTCGCCGAGGCGGGATCGGTCGATATCGTGGTGCCGGTGCGCAAAGGCGCCGGCGGCGATCACGCCCACCACTGAAGGCTGTTTCGGTTCGCTGCCGTCGGTGCCTTCGAACCCCGGCTTACGCTTTACAATCTCAAGGAAAATCCCCATATAGGGCCAGTCGCGCCGGGGGCCGTCCTGGACCCGATCCGGTGCTTCACATCTTCTCCGAACCTGTTATAGGTTCCCCCCTTTCGCGGCGGCTTCTCTTTGGATGCCATGCGCCGCGTGAGGCAGAGGCCCTCACTTCGAAGGCTTTCAAAATTGACGCGGGGTGGAGCAGCCCGGTAGCTCGTCAGGCTCATAACCTGAAGGT
>CAYWIA010000152.1:0-4469 GCA_964458245.1 uncultured Methyloceanibacter sp.
GTGTCGCGGGGAGCCCCCTTAGGCGCCGCGGGCGCCGAATAGCGGCCTCACCAGTTTACTCATTCCCGGCTTGCCTCTAGAAAGCCTGAGCAAAAACAGGCTGGGGACCGATGTTCAAAAAGCTTCTGATCGCCAATCGCGGAGAAATCGCCTGCCGGGTCATCCGAACCGCCAAGCGGCTCGGCATCAAAACGGTGGCCGTCTATTCGGAGGCGGACCGCGACGCGCTTCATGTCGATATGGCCGACGAGGCGGTGCTGATCGGGCCCGCGGCCGCAGCCCAATCCTATCTCGACATGGACAAGATCATCGCCGCCGCCAAGGAAACGGGCGCCGAGGCGATCCATCCGGGCTACGGCTTCTTGTCGGAAAATGCCGCGTTCGCCAAGGCGCTCCAGAAGGCCGGCATCGTCTTCGTGGGGCCGAACCCGCGCGCCATCGAGGCCATGGGCGACAAGATCGAATCCAAGAAGCTCGCGGCCAAGGCGAAGGTCTCCACCGTCCCCGGGCATCTCGGCGTGATTGAGGACGCCGACGCGGCGGTGAAGATTGCCGACGACATCGGCTATCCGGTGATGATCAAGGCTTCTGCCGGCGGCGGCGGCAAGGGCATGCGCATCGCCTATAGCAAAAAGGACGTGGCGGAAGGCTTCGCCTCGTCGAAATCGGAAGCGAAATCGAGTTTCGGCGACGACCGCGTGTTCATCGAGAAATTCATCGAAGAGCCGCGGCACATCGAAATCCAGGTGCTTGGCGACAAGCACGGCAATGTCATTCATCTCGGCGAGCGCGAGTGCTCGATCCAGCGCCGCAATCAAAAAGTGATCGAGGAAGCGCCGAGCCCGTTTCTCGACGCCAAGACTCGCGAAGCGATGGGCGCGGAGGCCGTGGCGCTCGCCAAGGCCGTCGACTACGACACCGCCGGTACTGTCGAGTTCATCGTCGACAAGGACCGCAACTTCTACTTCTTGGAGATGAACACCCGACTCCAGGTGGAGCATCCGGTGACGGAGCTGGTGACCGGAATCGATCTGGTCGAGCAGATGCTGCGGATCGCGGATGGGGAGAAGCTCTCCATCAAGCAGAAGGACGTGAAGCTGACCGGCTCGGCCATCGAGTCGCGCATCTACGCCGAAGACCCGGTGCGAAACTTCATGCCCTCCACCGGCCGCCTCGTGCGCTTCCAGCCGCCGGAGCTCGGGACCGAGGACGGCGTCACCACGCGACTCGATACCGGCGTGGAGGAGGGGGGCGAAATCTCGGTCTATTACGACCCCATGATCGCCAAGCTGATTACCCACGCGCCGAAGCGCGCCGAGGCGATCGAGCAGATGGGTCGGGCGCTCGATGCCTTCGCCATCGACGGTTTCCGGCACAACATCCCGTTCCTCGCGGTGCTGATGCGCAATGAGCGCTGGCGCAAGGGCGACATCTCCACCAAGTTCATCGAAGAAGAGTTTCCGGACGGGTTTCACCCGCCGGTCCCGCGCGGCCGGGTGCGCGATGTCCTGGCGGCGGTAGCGGCCAGCATCGACTACCTCTCCAATAATCGGCGCCGCATGATCACCCAGCAAATGCACGGCGAGCCGGTGCGTTTTTCCGACATCCGCGTGGTCGAGCTTGGCGATGACCATGTACGGGTGCGTGTCACAGGCCGCGACTATCCGATGACCGTGACACTCGGCGGGGAAGGCACCGATGAGCCCCGGCGTGAGATCGTGCTGACCTCGTCCTGGTGGTTCGGCGAGCCGGTCTGGCGCGGAACGATCGGCGGCGAGGAGGTCGCGGTGCAGGTGCGCTCGATCGTCAACGGCGTCCACCTGACCTATCAGGGTGTAGAGGCTCCGGTGCGCGTTTTCACCGATCGCGAAGTGGAGCTTCTCGCGTTGATGCCCATCAAGGAGAAGCCGGACACCTCAAAGCTGCTGCTCTGTCCCATGCCGGGTCTTGTGGTGTCGCTCGCCGTGGAGGAGGGCCAGGAAGTGGCCGCCGGGGAGACGCTTTGCGTCGTGGAAGCGATGAAGATGGAGAACGTGCTGAAGGCCGAGCGCGACGGCACGGTGTCCAAGATCCTCGCCAAGCCCGGCGACAGCCTGAACGTGGACGCCGTGATTCTTGAATTCGAATAGGGCGCGGTTTGAAGACCGTGACGGTGAGGATCGAAGGGCGGGTGCAGGGCGTCTACTATCGTGCCTGGACCGAGCAGAGCGCACGCCGTCTCAACCTCGATGGCTGGGTGCGCAATCGCCGCGACGGCAGCGTCGAAGCGGTGTTCGCCGGGCCGGAGGCCCAAGTCGACGAGATGCTGCGGCGCTGCGCCGAGGGTCCGCCCGACGCGAAAGTGACCAGTGTGACCGTCACAGACGAGGGTGGCGCGCCGCCGTCAGGCTTCAGCGTGCTGCCCACGCACTAGCGCAGGCGCCCGACGAATATTTCAGCGAAGCTCGCCCGGAGAGCCGCGTCCACGCGCGCCATATCCGTCTCGGCGCCGAGCGCCGCAAGGCTGGTGATCGGCGTCTCGTACAGGCCGCAGGGCACGATGCCGGAGAAGTGCTCGAGATCGGGGGCGACGTTCAGGCTCACGCCATGGAGCGTCACCCAGCGGCGCACGCGTACGCCGATCGAGGCGATCTTTGCGCCGCCCACGAAGATCCCGACACCCTCGGGACTTCGTTCGCCGACGACGCCCAGGCGCGCGAGGGTGGCGATCAGCCACTCCTCAAGCGCCGCCACATAGGCACGCACGTCGCGGCCCCGGGCCGTGAGGTCGAGCATCGCGTAGGCCACGCGCTGTCCCGGCCCATGATAGGTGTAGCGGCCGCCGCGCCCGGCGCGGAAAACCGGGAACCTCGCGGGCGTGAGCAGCTCCGTCTCGTCCGCGCTGGTGCCGGCGGTGTAGAGCGGTGGATGCTCGAGCAGCCAGACGCATTCCGGGGCTGTGTTGTCGGCGATGGAACCCGCGCGGGCGTCCATGGCGGCGAGCGCCTCCGCATAAGAAACTGGCGCGGGCGCTGTGAGCCATTCGACGGGCATGGAAACAGGCTTGGCGGCCAGGGGCGTGGCGGAAAGTGTCATGGCAGAGATAGTCTAGAGCAAACCTTGCACCCCTGGGACAGGTTTGGTAAGGCAGCGGGCCCCGGAATTGCTTGCCGATGGGGTGGCTTATCGCCATATCCGGGGCACTAGTCTTCCGGCTTTTTATGCGGTCGTGGCGGAATTGGTAGACGCGCAGCGTTGAGGTCGCTGTGGGGTAACTCCCGTGGAAGTTCGAGTCTTCTCGACCGCACCACCTCCCTCAAACTTGTGGTTTCCAGCGCCATAGGCAGGGCGCGGCCGGCCTGATATCACAGGCTGGCCGGCAGCGCGCGAGTCGCCGGCCGGGAGCGCGCCGGCTCTCCGGTGGCCGCTCCTTCCGGCTTGACGCTTAAAACCCAGCGATTGGACGCGATGCAGGACGCCGCAACCGAGGTTGAACTGCGCGACGAGGAAGGGAGCATTCGCTCCGACTTCCTCCACGCGGTCTCGGACGCGCTGGAGGCCGACGATACCGCGCGGGTGCGGGCGCTCACGCTCGACCTGCACGAAGCCGATCTCGCCGACCTCATCCAACTGCTTCGGCCCGAGGAGCGCGCGGAGCTTATCGCGGCGCTCGGCGAGGACTTCAAGGCCGCCGCGCTCCCTGAGCTCGACGAGGCGGTCCGCGACCAGGTCCTCGAAGACATGCCGCCGGAGCAAGTCGCCGAGGCGCTGCAACAGCTCGATTCCGACGAAGCGGTCTATCTGCTCGAGGACCTCGACAAGGGCGATCAGAAGGACATTCTCGCCAAGCTCCCTTACTTCGAGCGGATCGCGCTGCAGCGGAGCCTGGAATATCCGGAAGACTCCGCCGGCCGCATCATGCAGACCGATCTCATCGCCGTGCCGCCGTTCTGGTCTGTGGGGCAGACCATCGACTATATGCGCGTGGCCGAGGATCTTCCGGACCGCTTCTACGAGATCTTCGTGGTCGATCCCGCCTACCACCTGATCGGCTCGGTGGCCCTCAACCGCTTGCTGCGTTCCAAGCGGCCGACGACGATCGAATCCATCACCGACGAGGATTTGCGCCCCATCATGGTCGAGGCCGACCAGGAGGAGGTGGCGCGCCAGTTCGAGCGCTACAATCTGACGTCGGCGCCTGTCATCGATGAGGACAAGCGGCTCGTGGGCGTGATCACCGCCGACGACGTGGTCGAGGTTGTCCAGGAAGAGGCATCGGAAGACATCCTGGCGATGGGTGGTGTCGGCGGCGAATCCGTCAGCGATACTGTTTGGGAGACCACGCGGCTTCGGTTCACCTGGCTGTTCGCCAATCTGATTACCGCCATTCTCGCCTCCATGGTGATCAGCGTCTTCGAGGCGACCATCGAAGAGATGGTGGCGCTCGCCGTGCTCATGCCGATCGTCGCCTCCATGGGCGGCAACGCCGG
>CAYWIA010000153.1:0-2935 GCA_964458245.1 uncultured Methyloceanibacter sp.
ACCGGCCGCTGCTGCGTGGTCTGGGCAACTTCCTCGCTGCCGGGCAGCCCGTAAGGCACGGCATCGCCGCTCAGCGCCGCGATCATCCGGCGGTCGTGGCCGTAAAGGTCGCGGTACTGGGTGAGCTTTCCGTCCTCTTCCACCTTGGCCGTGAAATAGGTCAGGTAGACCGGGATGTGCTGCTTCAGCAGGATCTTGTTCGAATCGATATTCCCGTGCATGGCGGCGTTGACCCGCGAAGCGTCCCAGCCCTGATCATGCCCAAGGAGCACAGTCGCGAACTGGTCGGGGTTCTGCACGCGCATGCAGCCATGGCTGTTGGCGCGCACCGCGTTGGCGAACAGATGCTTCTGCGTGGTGTCGTGCAGATAGACATCGTGCGTGTTCGGGAAGCGGAATTTGACGAGACCGAGCACATTGCCCGCTCCCGGCGGCTGGTAAACCTCGTATCGGCGGATGTCGGACCGACTCCAATCGATCGTATCGGGATCGATGTCGCGGCCGTTGGCGCCGCGAATGCGCAAGCCTTGGCGCTTCAGGATGGAAGTATCCCATCCGCCGCCGAAAAAGCCGCCGCCCCTATAGAGATAAGGGGCAATCTCTTCGGACTTGATGGAGGTCGGCACGTACCAGTTCGGCCGGAAGACGATCTCCTCCATCTCGTCGTTGAAGACGGGGGTCTGCTTGTCGGTCTTGCCCACAACCACGCGGGTTTCCCAAACGACCGCGTCATCCCCGACGACGCGAAGCTGGAACTCGGGAATGTTGACGTTGACGTAGAAGGCGCCGAGATCCTGCGGCAGCCAGCGCCAACGCTCCATGTTGACCAGAAGGAGATTGATCTTGTCCTGGCCGCTGACCTTGGGCGCTGACTGACCGTTGAGCATTTGCCGCGTACCGGACCCGACGATGCCGTCCGGGTGGCCGCCCTTGGACTTCTGGAACTCTCGGACCGCCTCGACCAGCTCCTGGTCATAGAGATACTCGTTGCCACCCGCCTTGACCGGAACCTCGAGACGCTTCCGCAGCAAAGCCACCTGGCCATGCTCGACGCCAGCCTTGAGGAGCGGACCGGCAGGAATGACGATGTCCATCGGGCCTGTGGTCTGCTCGACCTGACCCCCGCGCTCGGCGAGCAGGGCCTGGCGCAGCGCCTCGAACTGCGGATGGCTCGGCTGGAAGCTGCGCAGATAGGCCGCCGGGTCCGAGCGGATGGCGATGAAGCCGATGACTTCCGCGGGCTCGGGCAGATAGAGCTTGGGATCCAGATTCTTGCTCAGGCTCTGGGGATTGATGCGTCCGCCCCGCGCGTCGCGGGCATACTCCACCACGGCGGAGCTGATCTTGAGTTCGGCGTCGGCCAGTTGCTCGACGGCATCCGGCGCGGCCGGGTCGAAGCTCGAAATCTGGGGAAGCTTATAGTCGGCAGCGCGCAGGCCGTAGTCGTCGGCCTTGGCGATCTCGCCCATGACCGCCTTGCCGCGGTCGGTGAGGCCGCTGTCGTCGACCCAGAGGAGCCGCCGATCCGGCACGGAGTAGTATTCAGCCAAGGCGATCTGCTCGGCCACGTCGCTCATGGACTTGACGCCCAGCTGGTCCTGGATGGCTATCCTGACCGCTTCGGTCTTGGTGATCAGCTCGGCCGGCCCGTCAGGCTCGGCCGCGAAACCCGGAGTGCCGACCGAGGCCGCCAGAATCAGCGCCAAGGCGATTCGTCTCATCGTTCTGCTCCCTCTGGCCCCAATTTGAAGGCCCAAGCCCCTTTTTGAGAGCCTAAGCCCTCCCCGTCGCTCGGCACGCCGATTATGCGCTGTCTACTGCCAGGAGACCACCGAAATCAGGCCCTGAAAGGGCAGATCTGACGGGGACCTGACCGGCCCGGCGAGCCTAATGGGGCCGGCTGAAATGGCCGAGCTGGGCCGTCGGGGTCAATGACGTGAAATCGGCGCGGCTCATATGCACGAGAGTCGCGTGGTCGCCGGCCTCGAAGTAAATTTCCGGCTTCGAGTTGATGTCCTCGTCGACCACCACGTCCAGCCCATAGCACTCGCCGACAGCGGGAACCGCGCCGGCGGCGCAATCGTCAAAGAGCTCGACGATCTCATGCTCGCTGGCGAACTCTACGTCGTCGCCGAATTGGCGTTTGAGCTCGGACAGACGGATGTGATGGGAGGCTGGCAGCAGCGCGAGCGCATAGCCATGGGCGTCGCGGAGCAAAACCGCCTTGGCGAGGCGGTCTCCCGGGATACGGCTCGCGGCGGCGGCCCTCCCGGACGATGGCGTGCGCTCGTGTCGAAGGACGTCGTATTTGACGTTCTTGGCGGCGAGATATTTCGCGACCGTGGGGGCAATGGCCATAGTGGAACCTCCTTCGCGACTGATCGGCAGCGCAAAGCGTGAGATCCCCCCGGCAACGCCTCACGCCAGCGGCCTTCCCTCAAACGGCAGCCTACACCCGGCGGTTCCCCGGTCACAATAAGACCTTTGCCTCGCCAATTTTCGCGAGGGCTCATCCGGCGAGCGCCGTATCCAGGAACTCGGTGCAGGACACCAGCTTCCCGCCCTCAAGCTCCAGGAAATCGGCGAGCTCGGTCGTGTAGGACTGGCCTGAGGTGACGAGATTGACGGTCGCCCGCCAGCGGATGGCGGCCTTGCTGCCGTCGATCACACGGTCGAGGATGGCGATATCCTCAAAGGCGATCGTATCGGCGATGGTCCGCATCAGGCCCATGACCGCCTCGTGGCCTTCTGCTAGAGCGGCAAGCATGCTGAACTCGGGCGAACCGGCGATCTGGAATCTCGCATTTGAGGCGAAGCTCTCTCCGAGCGCCTCAATGTCGCCCTCGGCGCGGGCGGCATAGAATTTCTCGATGAAGGCTTCCATCTCGCTGCGGTCCATGCGGCCTCTCCTTTATGCGGTGTCGGTGCTGCGGCG
>CAYWIA010000153.1:3035-4462 GCA_964458245.1 uncultured Methyloceanibacter sp.
GACTGCCACATGGCGAACCATTCCCCGGCGATCACCATGAAGCCGAAAAACCAGATTAGAAACGCGGCGAGCACGCCGGCGACCACCAAACCCTTTGCCGCGTCGAACACCGCGCCCGGGGCGAGCCGGACTTGCCAGAGCCGGATCGTCCCCGCCAGGAGGAGGACGCCGGCGATCGCCTCGCCCGCAATGATCAGCCAATAGCAAAGCGTCCAGAGCGTGGGGCTCGTGATGGACCGGTACATCAGCGCGTTGCCGGGATAGGTCGTATCCATGCTCAGCACGTGCTTCACGAAGAGGAAGTTCGTGCCGTAGTCGGTGATGTTGTCGAAGGCCACGAGCAGGCAGAAGACCGCGAGGCCGAGCGCCATCACGATCTTGGCGTAGCGGGTGATAAGCATGGAGGGCCCCTTGCGGCTGCGAAGCCGACCCTGAGTCTACCTCAAAAGAAACCCGTCGCGCAGCACGCGGCCCTGGCCGACGCCGATATCCGCGCAATAAATCTCGAGCCCCTGGCGGCAATGGCACTGGACCATCAGCTTCTTGCGCGGCGGAATGAAGCCGACGATGGCCGGCCCCTCGTCTGAAGCTTCGTCAGTTCTTGGCTTTATCGACCATCTTGCGCTCGGCGATCCACGGCATCATGTCGCGCAGCTTCTTACCCACAACTTCCATGTCGTGGTTGTCGCATTTGGCGCGCATGGCCTTGAAGCTCGGCTGATTGATCTTGTTCTCGAGCATCCACTCCTTGACGAACTTGCCGGACTGAATGTCGGTCAGCACTTCCTTCATGGCGGCCTTGCTCGCTTGGTTCACGACGCGCGGACCGGAGACGTACTCGCCATACTCGGCGGTGTTGGAGACCGAATAGTTCATGTTGGCGATGCCGCCTTCGTAGATGAGGTCGACGATCAGCTTCACCTCGTGGACGCACTCGAAATAGGCCATCTCCGGCGCGTAGCCCGCCTCGATGAGCGTCTCGTAGCCGTTGCGCATCAGCTCGACCAGGCCGCCGCAGAGCACGGACTGCTCGCCGAAGAGATCGGTCTCGCATTCCTCGCGGAACGTGGTCTCGATGATGCCGGCGCGGCCGCCGCCGATGGCCGAGGCGTAGGACAGCGACAGATCGTGCGCGTTGCCCGTGGCGTCCTGGGCAATAGCGACCAGGCACGGCACGCCGGCGCCGCGCGAATATTCGGCGCGCACGGTGTGGCCCGGGCCCTTCGGCGCCACCATGCAGACATCCATGTCGGCGCGCGGCTCGATGAGATTGAAATGAATGTTGAGCCCATGGGCGAAGAACAGCGCGGCGCCTTCCTTCATGTTTGGCTTGAGGTCGTTCTGCCAGATCTCGCCCTGCAGCTCGTCCGGGGTGAGCATCATCACCACGTCGGCCCATTTGGCGGCATCGGCCACGGACATGACCT
>CAYWIA010000154.1:0-4389 GCA_964458245.1 uncultured Methyloceanibacter sp.
AGGGCAAGTCAGGCATTGGAATAGACTTAAAAACTGGTCGAGTCTACCCGTGCCCCGCACGCTCGATTTGCCGGTACTATACGCTCTAATCGCTAACAAAATTGGCGTTTTTGCGCCTGTCGCCGCCTTGGTTTCAGCATAATCCACACAGGCCCCGGGGCCCTTTGCGGCACTGTTTATCAACACCGTGCTACAATAATAGTAGAAGAACGCGCTTGCGGCCAATTGCCTCCCGTCTGTGGCCTTGGCGCCGTTAACTGGCGGTAAAGCAAGCAAAAACCCGAACCTCGATGACCATCAAGGCGACTCCGGCACCCGTGGACACCGCCCAAGACCCTAGAAACCGTCCGTGGCTCAAGGCTTATCCCGACGGTATTTCTTGGGAGCGGAGCTTTAAGCCTGGCCTCGTCCACCAACTCCTCGAAGATGCCGTGGCCGCGTTCGGGGCCCGGCCCTGCACCTACTTCCTCGGCAAGCGCCTGAGCTACGCCGAAATCGGCGCGCTGTCGGACCGGGCCGCCAAGGGCTTACGGGCGCTGGGCGTCGGCGAAGGCGTCAAGGTCGGGCTCTTGCTGCCCAACTCCCCGACCTTCGTGATCTTCTATTTCGGGGTGCTCAAGGCGGGCGGCACTGTCGTCAACTTCAATCCACTCTACAGCCTGGAGGAAATCGAGTTCCAGATCCGCGACAGCGACACCAAGATCATGGTGACGCTCGACCTGGCGCTGCTGTTCGACAAGACCGAGGCCATGCTCAAATGCGGGGCGCTCGACAAGGCCGTGGTGGCCAAGTTCACCTCGCTCCTGCCCCCGCTCAAACAGGTGGGGGTCAAGCTTTCGGGCCGGGTGAAGCGCGCCAGGGTCGGCCTCTCCCGCGTGCGGCGGCAGATCGTCCGCGAGGCGGACCTGCTGGCCAATGACGGCCGCTACGAGCGGCCGGTCATCACGCCGGACGCCATCGCCGTGCTGCAATATACCGGCGGCACCACGGGCACGCCCAAGGGCGCCATGCTCACCCATGCGAACATCTTCATCAACGTGGCTCAGGTGAAACTCTGGGGAAAGCGGCCGCCGGAGGCCGTCGACCGCGTGCTCGGCGCGCTGCCGCTGTTCCACGTGTTCGCCATGACCACGGTGATGAATTTCGGCGTGGCCAGCGGCATGGAAATGATCCTGATGCCGAAATTCGACTTGATCCAGGCGCTGAAGCTGATCGGCAAATTGAAACCGACGATGATGCCGGGCGTGCCGACCCTATACCAAGCCATGCTGCGCCATCCGCGAATCAAGCGGTTCGATCTCTCTTCGCTCGCCTTATGCATCTCCGGCGGCGCGGCGCTTCCGCTCGAGGTGAAGCGCGGCTTCGAGGCGCTGACCGGCTGCAATCTGGTGGAAGGCTATGGCTTGAGCGAGACCTCGCCGGTCGCCACCTGCAACCCGCTCGACGTGACCCGGGAAGGCTCCATCGGCTTGCCGCTGCCCGGCACCGAGATCAGCATCCGCTCGCTCGAGGATCCGGCCCAAGAGGTCGCCCGCGGCGAGCCCGGCGAGATCTGCATCGCCGGACCGCAAGTCATGACCGGTTATTGGAAGAAACCCGAGGAGACGGAGCAGGCCTTCACCGGCCGGTTTTTCCGCACCGGCGACGTCGGCACCATGGACGAAGAGGGCTTTGTCTTCATCGTCGACCGCATCAAGGACATGATCAACGCCGCCGGCTTCAAGGTCTATCCGCGGCGCGTCGAGGATGCGCTCTACGCGCATTCGGCCGTGGCCGAGTGTTGCGTGGTCGGGGTCCCGGACGCCTATCGGGGCGAGGCGCCGAAGGCCTATGTGAAGCTGAAAGAGGGCAGTACTGCCACGGCCATCGAGCTCATGGCCTTCTTGCGGCCGAAGCTGTCGAAGCTTGAACTGCCGGTGGCCATCGAGTTTCGCGAGGAACTGCCGAAAACCATGATCGGCAAGCTCTCCAAGAAAGAGCTACGCGCACAGGCCGGCCATTGACCTAAAGGGCCTCATGCGGGGCGCTTGCCCCGCATCGCGGCATCATGAAACGCGTTCGGCCTTAGCGCAGCCAGGGAAGCAGGCCCTGGCTCTGCTCTTCCATGCCCCGCTGCTGGCGGCGTAGCATCCGCCGCTCGCGCCGGGACAGGTTCTGCGGATCGACCACCGCCGCATCCGCGGTCTCGGTCTCGGCCGCATCGATGGGCTCACCCTCTGCGGTCTCCTCGGGCTGAGCCGTGGGTGCCGCCGTCGTGCGCGGCGCGGCTTGCGGCTGAGGCGCAGGCGCGGCATTGGCCTGGATCGTCCGCTTGGCGGGCTGCGTGGCAGGCTGCGGCGCTGCGGCCGGTTGCGGCTCCTGTGCACTCTCGGCCGCGGCGACGTCGTCGCCATCGGCGTCGGTGGCGATCGGCTTCGTCATGACGAACATGCTGGGCACGTTCTCGCCCGTGAAGCCGGCGTGCTCCTCGGCTGCCGTCGAGCCGTTCAGGAAGCGGTAGCCTGGCTGCCCGGCGTTGTTCGCGACGGGCGTCAGTATCTCCGTGTTGGCGAACGCATCCGGCGCCTCAGGCTCCGGCTTGACCTCGGCCGTCTCGGTTTTTTCGGCGGGCGCAGCGGGCTCGGCGGAAGCCTCGATCTGCTCCTCGGCCTTCGGCTCTTCCTTCGGCAGCGACGTGCGCAGCCACGTGCGCTCACCGCACAAAATCCAGCCTTTGCAGCCCCGCAGAGTGATCTGGTTGTTCGACACCATCGTCAGAGTCGCCGAATAGGTGTTGCCGTCCTCGGGATTGTAGATGCTGCCCTTCCACTGGTTGGCGCCGGTCGGCGCCATGCCGTTGATGATAGGCAGACCCAGGATGGCGCGGCCGCGCTGCGACGGGTTCTCGTTGCGGACGTCGCGCAGAGGCTTGCCGCCACTGTCGAGCGGATCCTGCAGCCAAACAATCTTGGCGCAGACGTAGCGCTTGCCGGAGCCGCAGCGGAACACCTCGATCTTACCGGGGCGCTCGCCTTGCTCTGCTTTACGCCAGATACCCGTGGGATCGGCGGCGGCCGCTTCGGTCGAAGTCATGGGGAAAATAATGGCTGCGGCCACTAAGCCGATCGCCGCGGTGATCACATGATGCCGCATAAGCACCTCCGTCATGGGTCGGGCCGTGGACGCGGTGCGTCCCCCGGCATTGTCTCGCTTGCCCCCTGTCCCTGACGGGTCTCGTTGGACCCATAATCTGTTCCGGCGGTAGAGCACTTATGCTGCGCCCTTCATATCGTTGCCAAGTTCCGCCGGCTTTGGCGTTCCGACCCCTTCCAGGATCGCGGCGACGCCCATGCCGCCGGCGGTACACACCGAAATCAACCCTCTCTGACCGCTCCCACTATGCAGGAGTTTGGCCAAAACTGCCAGAATCCGCGCCCCCGTGGCGGCAAAAGGATGGCCGATGGCGATCGAGGAGCCCTTGACGTTCATCTTGGACCGGTCGATGGCCCCCAAAGGCTCGGTCCGACCCAGACGGGTCCGGCAATACGCCTCTGATTCCCATGCTTTCAACGTTGCCAACACTTGCGCGGCGAATGCTTCGTGAATCTCATAATAATCAAAGTCTTGAAGCGCAAGACCTGCCTGTCGAAGCAATTCGCTCACAGCTACGGTCGGCGCCATCAGCAGACCTTCACCCTGGACATAGTCTACGGCAGAAGTACGACCCAAAGTTAAATATGCCTGAATCGGAATTCCGCGGTTTTCCGCCCATTTTTCGCTGGCGAGCAGGACGCTAGCGGCTCCATCGGTTAACGGGGTCGAGTTTCCGGCCGTAATCGTCCCGGTCGCCTTGTCAAAAGCGGGTTTCAATTCGGCGAGTCGCTCGAGCGAAATATCCTCGCGGACATTGTTGTCCCGGAACACGCCGGCACAAGGAATGACCAGGTCGTCCATGAAGCCTTCGTCATAGGCCGCGGCGGCCTTGAGATGGCTCTCGAAGGCGAGCACGTCCTGCTCCTCCCGGGTGATGCCCCATTCCTTGGCCATGAGCTCGCAATGCTCGCCCATGCCGAGACCGGTCCGGGGTTCGCGCGTGTCCGGCGGCTGAGGCGCGAGTTCGCCCGGCATCATGCCTTTGAAGGCCGCGAGGCGCTGTCCCATGCTTTTCGCGCGCGAGGCCTGCACGAGGCGCTGGGCGAATTTCCGCTGGAAGACGATGGGCGCATCGCTCGTGGTGTCGGAGCCCATGGCGATGCCGCACTCGATTTGGCCGGTGGCGATCTTCGCGGCGAGGCCGAGCGCACTCTGCAGGCTCGTGCCGCAGGCCTGCATCATGGTGATGCCGGGGGTGGTCTGGGCCAAGGGACTGCCGATCACCGCCTCGCGGGCGAGGTTCCAATCCTTGGCGTG
>CAYWIA010000155.1:0-2322 GCA_964458245.1 uncultured Methyloceanibacter sp.
AAGTACGGTAAGGCCAAAGCCCGACGTAGCTTCCAGTTCTCCAAGCGCTAAGGCAGTCTTTTCAAGAGTCTTCGTCATGCCCGCGCTTGACGCGGGTATCCATGCCGTTGCACCTCCTTTTGGCGCAACGCGAATGGAATGGATTGCCGGGTCAAGCTCGGCGATGACGGAAAGCATGTGACGCATATGTCAAACAGCAAGTTGATACGGGCCGCCGTGCTCGGCGCTTCCGGCTATACCGGCGCCGACCTCATCCGGCTCGCCGCACGGCACCCGAACATTCAGATCACCGCGCTCATCGCCAAGGGCCACGCGGGCCAGACGCTCGCGCAAGTCTTCCCGCATCTGTCGAGCCTCGCTGTTCCGAGCCTCGTGACCTCTGATGAGGTGGATTGGGATGACGTCGACGTCGCCTTTTGCGGGTTGCCCCACGGCACCGCTCACGCAGAGATCGCCAAGCTGCCATCGCGCGTGAAGGTCATCGATATGTCCGCCGACTTCCGCTTACGCGACCTCGACACCTACAATGAATGGTACGGCGGCGCCCACGGCGCGCCCGAGCTTCTCCAGGACGCGGTCTACGGGCTCACCGAGCTTTACCGCGATCAGATCACGTCTGCGCGGCTCGTGGCCTGTCCCGGCTGCTACCCGACGGCCGTGCTGCTCGCGCTCCTGCCGCTCGTGAAGGACACGCTGATTTTGCCCGAGGACATCATCATCGACGCGAAGTCGGGCGTATCGGGGGCCGGGCGCTCGCTCAAGCAGAACATCCTCTTCTCCGAAGCGGGCGAAGGGCTTTCTCCTTATGGCATCGGCAGCCATCGCCATGTGCCGGAGATCGAGCAGGAGTTGGGCGAGGCCGCGAGCCAGCCCGTGATCGTGAACTTCACGCCGCATCTCGTGCCCATGACCCGCGGCGAGCTGTGCACGTCTTATGTGCGGCTCCCCGGCAAGACCAGTGCTGCTGATCTCAGGGCGGCGTTGACCTCACGCTATGCTGACAGCCCGTTCGTGCGCGTGGTGGAGGAGGGCGTCATCCCCGCCACCCAACACGTGCGCGGCTCGAACTACTGCCATATCGGCGTGTTTGCCGACCGCATCCCGGGCCGCGCCATCGTGGTCTCGGCCATCGACAATCTGGTGAAGGGCTCTGCCGGCCAGGCGCTGCAGAACTTCAATCTGATGCATGGCCTCGATGAGACCACCGCGCTTGAGCAGCTCCCGCTGTTTCCCTGAGGCCCGGCTTCGGGCTCTCGACGATTTAAGGAAAAGTTTACGCGTTGAGCCGCTCAATCCATCCCTCTAGTGAGGGTCCGGGGAAGGCATGTTCAGCGTATCGCGGCGCGTAAGTCTTGTGCGGGTTGGGGCATTCCTGGCGGCCTGGGGCTTGTTGGCCACTGTCTCTTTCGGGATTGTCAGCGGCCTGATCGGCGACGAGGACAGCGAGGGCCACACCGAGCTTGCCTGCGCCAAGCAGAAGCTCGAGGCCATGTGGGCCGTTGAATTGCCGGCGGATGCCGAGGTGGTCGGCTCGCTCCCGACCTCGGGCGTGGTCTCCGCCGATTGGGATCTCAAGGAGCTTGGCTGCTCCGGCGCGGTCTATCCGACCGCCACGCTGAGGCTGCACGAGTAGATCGGGCGCCTTGCTACTGAGCCAGCGCCAAGACAATTTCGAAAAGCGCTAGCTCTTGCTCTTCACGAAGGAGCCTGGCGCGTCCTCGATAGGCTTGAGCGGTCCGGCGGCGGGATCCCGCGCCGGAACCTTCTCGCCGGATTGTTCCGCAAGCCAGGCGGCCCAGTCGGGCCACCATGAGCCCGGAGTCTCGGTGGCCTTGCCGATCCACGCCTCCAGCGTCTCGGCCGGCGCTCCGCTCCAATACTGATATTTCTTCTTGGCCGGGGGATTGACTACGCCGGCGATATGGCCCGAGCCCGCCATGACGTGGCGCACGGGGCCGCCGAACAGCTTGCTGCCCTGAAAGACCGACAGCGCCGGCGCGATGTGGTCCTCACGAGTGAACAGCTCGTAGATCGGGATGTTGATCTTGGACAAGTCCAGCTTGACGCCACCCAGCTCCATCTCGCCCTGGCTCAGCCGGTTCTCGTGATAGAACTCGCGCAGGTAGAAGGCGTGGTTGGCCGCCGGCAGCCGCGTGGAATCGGCGTTCCAGAACAAGAGGTCGAAGGGGAAGGGCTTCTTGCCCAGCAGATAGTTGTTCACCACGTAGGGCCAGATCAGGTCGCGCGGCCGCAGCATGTTGAAAACCGCCGCCATCCGCGAGCCGTCGAGATAGCCCTGCTCGGCCATCATCTCTTCGAGCG
>CAYWIA010000155.1:2422-4321 GCA_964458245.1 uncultured Methyloceanibacter sp.
GCCGCCATCCGCGAGCCGTCGAGATAGCCCTGCTCGGCCATCATCTCTTCGAGCGACTTGAGCTGCGTGTCGTCGATGAAGACCAGAAGGTCGCCCGCCGCGCTGAAGTCGACCTGTGCGGTGAGGAAGCTTGCCGAGGCCATGCGGTCGTCGCCTTTGGCCGCAGCATAGGCCAAGGTCGAGGCCAGCAGCGTACCGCCGACGCAATAGCCCAGCATGTTGACGTGGTGCAGCCCGAGTTGGCGGTTGACGGCTTCGACCGCCGCCAAAATGCCCTCGTTCATGTAGTCTTCGAAGGTCTTCTGGGCGAGCCCGGCATCCGGATTGACCCAAGACACCATGAACACCGTGAAGCCCTGGTCGACCGCGAACTTGACGAAGGATTTCTCCGGCACGAGATCGAGGATGTAATATTTGTTGATCCAGGGCGGCACCATGATCAGCGGCCGCTCGTAGACCTCCTCCGTCGTAGGAGAGTACTGGATGAGCTGGATGAGGTCGTTTTGGAAGATGACCTTACCCGGCGTGATGGCCAGATCGCGTCCGACTTCGAAGGCCGTGAGATCGGTCTGGGTGATGCGGAGCAGATTCTCCGATTGCTCGAGATCGTGGGCAAGATGCGCCATGCCTCGCACCAGATTTTCGGCGTTGGACTCGAGCGTGGCGCGTACCACTTCCGGATTGGTGAACGGGTAGTTCGACGGCGAGAGCGCCGCCAGCATCTGCTCCAGATAGAACACAGCCTTCTGGCGCGTCCTGTCGTCCACCCCCTCGGTGTTCTTGGTGATGTCCGACGCCCAGCGCGAGGTGATCAGATAAGCCTGCTTCCAAAAATCGAAATACTGGCTGTTGGACCAGTCCGGATCCTTGAAGCGGTTGTCGCCGGGCTCCGGTTCGACCACCGGCTCGACATCTTCGCCGAGAAAGCGGCGAAAGGAGCGGCCCCACAAATCGGCGTAGCTCTGGAAAAGCTCGCCTTGGGCGGCGGCGAGCTTACTGGGGTCGGAGACCCAGACCCGCGCCACCTCGCCAAGGGTCTTGGCGGCTTCTCCGACCTCTGAGGCCATGCTGTAAGGCCCGTTGCCGTTCGTGGTGCGTTCGGCGAGCGCCGAGAAGACCTTGGTGCTCTGGTCGAAGAGGCGCACCATGTTCCGGGCGAACTCGTCGACTTGGGTGTTTTCGCAGCCGTCCGCGCCGGTTTGCCCGGCGCTGTCGTTACGTTCCTGCATCGAAAAGTCCTTATTTTACCCCCAACTGACCACGCTTCCGCCAGCTTGCGAAGCGATTGCCTCGCGTTAGCTTCCGCAGCGATCTTCATTGTGCTATGCAATATAAGCGTCAGGCGATGTCAATCGCCAGGGGAAAGTCCACCAGAGCCAACATCTTACCGATGTTCTTGCGATCAGCTTCTTGCCTCGTGGCGATGCTGCCTGTCATTTTGATGGCCGGCTGCGCCGATAGTATGCCCGACGGCGCGCGGCTCAAACGTTTTACCGAGGTCATCCGGGGCTATGACAACACCCTGACGAAGTCCGAAAGAGAAGCCGCGATCTCGGATCTTCAGAAGGAGAAGGAGCGCCAGCAACAGCAACTCGGCGAAGACGCGGGCGCGCCAAAAGCCAACTAAATCAACGCTGACCGGCCGGGCCCGACGCGGGAGCGGCTTGCCGGGCAGCCCTGTTTCGTGGTTCAACAGCGGACTCCCTTCTAGAGTCCAATCGGGTGGGGACAACCGTCCGTGCACAACGACTTTCACAGGATCAAGCGGCTGCCGCCGTATGTCTTCGAGCAGGTGAACCGGCTCAAGGCAGAGGCGCGCGCCCGCGGCGACGACATCATCGATTTCGGCATGGGCAATCCCGACATGCCGACGCCGCAGCATATCGTGGACAAGCTGGT
>CAYWIA010000156.1:0-4271 GCA_964458245.1 uncultured Methyloceanibacter sp.
ATCACCGAGTCCGACGTGTCCTTGGCGGTGACGTCGGGCGCCGCGCTGCTGGCCTTCAACGTGCGCGCCAACGCGCAGGCCCGCGAGGCCGCAGAGCGGGACGGCGTCGAGATTCGCCAATATTCGGTCATCTACGATCTGGTCGACGATATCAAACAGGCGATGTCCGGCCTGCTTTCCCCCTCGGTGCGCGAGACCTTCCTCGGCAACGCCGAAATCCTGGAAGTGTTCACCATCTCCAAGGTCGGCAAGGTGGCCGGCTGCCGCGTGACCGAAGGCAAGGTCGAGCGCGGCGCCCAGGTCAGGCTCATCCGCGAC
This sequence comes from uncultured Methyloceanibacter sp., assembly GCA_964458245.1. Taxonomy (GTDB): domain Bacteria; phylum Pseudomonadota; class Alphaproteobacteria; order Rhizobiales; family Methyloligellaceae; genus Methyloceanibacter. The sequence continues at coordinate 319 of CAYWIA010000156.1, forward strand.
AACGTCGTGGTGCACGAAGGCAAGCTCTCCACGCTCAAGCGCTTCAAGGATGAAGTGAAGGAGGTGGTGTCGGGCCAGGAATGCGGCATGGCCTTCGAGGGCTACCAGGACATGCGACAGGGCGACGTCATCGAGTGCTTCGAGGTCGAGCACGTCAAGCGCACGCTGTAAGCGTGTCTTTACTCGGTTACTCCTCGTCTTCGGAGCGCCATGCGTGGCCTTCACCCTGACCTATACCTATGGCTATGACGACTTCGCCGCGCTTATCGTCGCCAAGCGCTCCCTCGGCCTCATGGGCGTGCTAGGTCCCGCCACGCCATACGTCTTCGTGGGCTTCCTTTACCTCGCGTTCCTAATCGGCAGCCTCGCTTTCGACGGCGTGCCGCTTGCGGACATGCTACGGGGCCCGGCGGTCGTTTCCATTCTCGCGGGCCTTCTCACCGTCATGGTCCTCACCGCGCTCATCAACCTCTTCTTCACGCGCCTTGCCCTCAGGCCCGTCTTCAAGCGGTTCGCAGCCGCCGACAAGGAGATCATCATCACGCTGGACGAGGATGGGATCAAATGGTCCGGCGCGGGCTCCATGGGCGGACATCCCTGGAGCAACGTGAAGTGGATCGTCGAAACGAAGCAGCGCGTATTCCTGTTTATCAGCAAGGTGGAGGCAATCGTTCTGCCTCGCCGGGCCGTCTCCTCGGACGGAGAGTTCGAGGCCCTTAAGACCTTCGTCAGGGAGCACACCAATGGTTGACCGCGGAAAAGCGGCGGGACGTCCGCCATCGCAGCGCCAACTCAAAGTCGGCGAGGTGATCCGTCATGCGCTGGCGGAGATTTTCGTCCGCGGCGAGGTCATGGACGAGGTGGTCAGCAAGCACTCGCTGACCGTGCCGGAAGTCCGCATGACGCCAGACCTCAAGCTCGCCACGGCCTTTGTCATGCCGCTCGGCGGCGGCGAGGCGGAAGAAGTGGTGGCGCATTTGGAGAAGCACAAGCGCTTCCTGCGCGGCGAGGTGGCAAAGCGCGTCAATCTCAAATTCATGCCGGAGTTGAGGTTCAAGGTGGATGTCTCGTTCGAGGAGTCCGCCCGGATTGACGCTCTGCTCGCCTCGCCGCAAGTCGCCCGCGACCTCGACGACTAGCAGGATCAGGGGCAAGCGGCATGGCGCGGCGGCGCAAGGGCCAAGCGGTCAGCGGCTGGCTGATCCTCGACAAACCGGAAGGCCTGACCTCGACCAAGGCGGTGGGGCGGGTGCGCTGGCTCTACGACGCCACCAAGGCGGGACATGCGGGCACGCTCGACCCGCTCGCCACCGGCATCTTGCCGATAGCCTTCGGCGAGGCGACCAAGACGGTGCCTTTCGCGGTCGAAGGCGCCAAGGCCTATCGCTTTACCGTGCGTTTCGGCGCGGAGACCGATACGGACGACACGGAAGGCAAGGTGACCGAGACCTCCGACCTGCGGCCTTCCCGCGAGGAGATCGTGGCGGCCCTGCCCCAGTTCACCGGCGCCATTTCCCAGGTCCCCCCGCGCTACTCGGCCCTCAAGGTAGACGGCGCGCGGGCCTACGATCTCGCCCGTGACGAGGAGGAGTTCGAGCTCGCCCCGCGGACCGTGACGATCGACCGCCTCACGCTCGTGGATCTGCCCGACTCCGGCCATTGCGTGCTCGAGGCCGAATGCGGCAAGGGCACCTATGTTCGGGCGCTGGCGCGCGATCTCGGCCGGGCCCTCGGCTGTCTCGGTCATGTCTCGGCGCTGCGCCGCACCCAGGTCGGCGGGTTCAGGGAGGCTGAGGCCGTCAGCCTCGAAGAGGTCGAGGAGGCCGCCGGCGAGAGCCGGGAGGCGGCGCTTGCCCTGCTTCATCCGGTCGAAACGGCGCTTCAGGACCTGCCGGCCCTGAACTTGAGCAGTTCCGACGCGGCCAGGCTCCGCCAGGGCCAGCCGGTGCTGCTCAGAGGCCGTGACGCCCCGATCATCACCGGTCCCGTCTACGCGGTCTCGAAGGGGGGCCTGGTGGCCCTGGGGGAGGTCTCCCAGGGCGAATTCAGGCCTCGGCGGATCTTTAACCTGCCGGGCTGACAGGCCAAATTCCGCTGGTCTCGGGGACGATAATCCCTATAGTGCGCGCATCGCGGGCCCCGCTTTTCGGGGCTTTTTCGCGTATTCCGAATGACCGTGCTGGACGACATCCCGGCTCGGCCCCGACAAACCCTCAAATACAAGGATATCCCGATGTCGATTAGCGCTGAGCGCAAGCAAGAGCTTATCAAAGAGTACGCGACCAAATCAGACGACACCGGATCTCCGGAAGTTCAGGTCGCGATCCTGACAGAACGCATCACCAATCTTACCGAGCATTTCAAAACGCACGGCAAGGATAATCATTCGCGCCGTGGGCTGCTGAAAATGGTCAGCCAGCGGCGGCGTCTGCTCGACTACGTCAAGGCGTCAGATCAGGACCGATACCAGAAGCTCATCAACCGGCTCGGTATTCGCCGGTAGGCCATGTCCGCCGTGCAGACGGCGGTTGAGCTTCCACGCATATGAACGGGCCAGTCCTTGCGCCACCGGGCGACAGGGGCGGCCTTATCCTTCCCCGCTCATTGGGATACGCACATGTTTGATAAACACACCGTAGAGATCGAATGGGCCCGACGCCCACTCAAATTCGAAACCGGGCGCATCGCCCGGCAGGCCGACGGCGCCGTACTGGTCACCTATGGCGAGACATCCGTTCTGGCCACCGTCGTCTCCGCCAAGCAGGAGCGGGTCGGGATCGACTTCTTCCCGCTGACCGTGAACTACCAGGAAAAGACCTTCGCCGCGGGCAAGATTCCCGGAGGCTATTTCAAGCGCGAAGGACGCCCGACCGAAAAAGAGACCCTCACCTCACGCCTGATCGACCGGCCTATCCGGCCGCTGTTCGCCAAAGGCTTCAAGAACGAGACCCAAGTCATCACCACCGTGCTGTCGCACGACATGGAGAACGATCCCGACGTCGTCGCCATGGTCGCAGCCTCCGCGGCACTGACCCTTTCCGGCGTCCCGTTCCTCGGTCCGATCGGCGCGGCGCGCGTCGGTTATATTGACGGCAAGTACGTGCTGAACCCGATGGTTGACGAGATGCCCGAGACGTCGCTCGACCTCGTCGTGGCCGGTACCGCCGACGCCGTGCTGATGGTGGAATCGGAGGCCAACGAGCTTCCCGAGGACATCATGCTCGGCGCCGTGATGTACGGCCATGAGCATTTCCAGCCGGTGCTCGACGCCATCGTCAAGCTCGCCGAGCGCGCCGCCAAGGAACCCTGGGAACTCAAGCCGGTGGACAACGGGGAGATGGTCGACAAGGTGCGCGCACTCGCCGAGAGCGGCCTGCGCGAGGCCTACGCCATTTCTTCCAAGCAGGAGCGCCGCGACGGCATCTCCCAGGTCAAGGAGAAGGTGGTAGCCGAGCTCGTCCCCGAGGACGATGACGGCACGATCGCCGCCAAGGTCTCCAGCGCCTTCAAGGAAGCCGAGAAGGACGTTGTGCGCGGCAGCATCCTCGACACCAAAAAGCGCATCGACGGCCGCGACCTGGTGACGGTGCGACCAATCTCGTGCGAAGTGGGTATCCTGCCCCGGACGCATGGCAGCGCGCTGTTTACCCGCGGCGAGACGCAAGCGCTTGCCGTCACGACCCTCGGTACGGGAGAGGACGAGCAATTCGTCGACGCCCTGGCGGGCACCTACAAAGAAAGCTTCATGCTGCACTACAACTTCCCGCCCTACTCGGTCGGCGAAGCGGGCCGCATGGGCTCTCCGGGGCGCCGCGAAATCGGTCACGGCAAGCTTGCCTGGCGGGCGATCCACCCGGTCCTGCCCGATCGCGAGCAGTTCCCCTACACCATCCGCATCGTGTCGGAGATCACCGAGTCGAACGGCTCCTCGTCCATGGCCACGGTGTGCGGCT
>CAYWIA010000157.1:0-4263 GCA_964458245.1 uncultured Methyloceanibacter sp.
GAGATCCTGGCCAAGGGCGTCACCGCGGGCTCGACCGGCGACACCGAAAAGATCATGCATGAGGACGGCGGCGCGCGTGCCGTGCTCTCGAGCAAGGGCTCCGCGCAGTTCACCGCCACGCTCGACCTCGACGCGCCCCGCCTGATCGAGGCGGAAGCCTACGGACCGCTCGCGCAAGGCCAAGGCGCCAACCGCGCGAGCGCCACCCAATGGGTCGTGCCCGGCGCGCATATCACCGGCGGCGACGGCTGGGTGCTCGAGCTTCCGGGCTATGTGGTCGACGTGCTCGACCCGCCGGCCCATGTGAAGCTGCCGCCGGACACGACGAACGTCGACGTGCGCGCCAATGTGGTGCTGATGTGCGGCTGTCCCATCACGCCGGGCGGCCTGTGGGATGCGGACAAGCTGACCGTGAAGGCGCTGGTGACGCGGAACGGCGAAAAGCAGTCTCCCGTCAATCTCGTCTTCGCCGGCCAGACCAGCCAGTTCAAGGGCAGCGTGCCCGTGTTCGGCGCAGGGGTCTACGACGTCACCGTCTATGCCCATAGCCCCGAGACCGGCAATACGGGCCTCGACCGCACCACCTTCATCGTCGCCGAGTAGGACAAAAAGCGCTACTTTCCGGGACTTTTCCAGGGGTTGCCGCCCCTCCGCCCGGTCCCCATATACCCCCGATCGAAGACGGGGATCGACGGGGAGTTCATGCCACAATCGACCATCGCACCGGCCGCGTCGGCCGCTTTCGCCACCGCCTTCGTCGCGGGCCTGGCCCTCCTGACCCCTCAAGCGAGCGAAGCCGCCGAGCGCGTCGGGGTCGCCGCCGCCGTCACCCCCCAAGCCACCTCGAAGCCCGAGGGCGGCGAGACCAAGACCCTCAAGATCGGCAAGTCCGTCTTCTATAACGAGCGCATCGTCACCTCCGACACGGGCGTGGTGCAGGTGCTGCTGGTGGACGGCTCCACCTTCATGGTCGGGCCGAAATCCGATCTCGTCATCGACAAGTTCGTCTACGATCCTCGGAGCGGCACCGGAACGCTGGCGGCGACCTTCTCGAAGGGCGCGCTGCGCTTCGTCGGCGGCAAGTTGTCGAAGAGCGAGCCCGGCGTGAAGGTGAGAACGCCGGCCGGCGAGCTGACCGTGCGCGGCGGCATCTTCCAAGGCATCGTACGCGACTCCAACCACGCGGTTTTCGCGTTCGTGTTTGGCCACTATCTGGCGCTGAACCGCGGCGGCCGCCGCTACACGCTCCGACAGACCGGCAATCTGTTCGCCATCGGCGGTCCCGGTGCGCCGGTTCTGCGGTCGACCACAGCCGCAGATACCAACCTGATCCTCGCTGCCGTGTCGGGCAAGAGCTTCGGCACCAAGCTCTACAAGATCAAAGGCAATGCCTGGCCGTTCTATTACGGCATCCAGCCGACCGGCCGCTATCCGGACGAGCCCTTCGTGCGCGAGCAGTATTACAACGGCGCGAACCCGATCATCCTGCACCGTGTGCCGGAGCCAAGGATCCCTCAAATTCAGGTTAGCCAGCCCCCCACGCCGACGCCGCAGCCGCCGCAGCCGCCGAACACGCCGCACAACGTCATCACCAACGGCTTCAGTGTCGACAGCATCCATTAGGCCCTGCCCGGCCGCCCTTGCAGGATGGGTCGCGAAAACCCAAATAAAGAGGGCTCTCTTCCCTCAACGCCGCACGATCCACGCTTTATTCTGACTTGCCTCATGCCCCCGGCCCTTTGCCGGGCGTTAACACCGATCAGGCACAGCGAGCGGACAAGGATATCTGCGAGGCGCGATGCGTGATCCCAAGACCCAGATGTTTGCCGAAGCCTGCGCCATGCTGAAGCAGGCCGAGCAGCTTCACCGCCAGTTCTTCGAACCGTCCGAGACGCGCGCCGCGCGCTGGGAACCTCCGGTGGATGTGTTCGAGACCGAGCGCGAGCTGGTCATCATCACGGCGCTGCCCGGCGTGGCGCCGGACGCCGTCCGCGCCGAGATCGAAGGCGCGACCCTGATCATTACCGGCGTGAGGCCCCTGCCATGCGCCGGCCGCCGCGCCAATATCGTGCGGCTCGAGATTCCATACGGCCGCTTCGAGCGCCGCATCGCGTTGTCCGACCGGCTGCAGCTTGCCGCCCGCGAGCTGCAGAATGGTTGCCTGATTTTGACCTTTACGAAGAGCGGCTAACCTTAAGGCCGAAGTCCAGACCATGAACGACCGAGAACAAAGTCTGAAAACCGAGCAGGCAGGTTCCGCCGCGGAGACGCGGAGCACGGCACCGGCGCGCGAGTCCGTGTCGCATCCGGAGCTGCCCGAGGGTGCGCTCATCCTGCTGCCCACCCGCAACGCCGTGCTCTTTCCGGGCATCGTGGCGCCGCTCATGGTCGGCCGGCCGCAGAGCATCGCCGGCGCCCAGGCCGCGGCGCAGAGCGAGAAGCCCATCGGCGTCCTCCTGCAAAGCAATCCTTCCGCGGACGCGCCCGGCCCCGACCATCTCCACCGCGTCGGCACCATCGCCGAGATCATGCGCTATGTGACGGCGCCGGACGGCAGCCATCATCTCGTGGTCCGCGGCACCCGGCGCTTCAAGGTGCTCGAGTTCCTGGACGGCTATCCCTTCCTTGCCGCGCGCATCGAGGAGATCGGCGAGGCGGAGGTCTACTCCACCGAGCTTGCCGCGCGCGTGCATCAATTGCGCGAGCGGGCCCGCGAGGCCGTCGCCCTGCTGCCCAACGTGCCCGACGAGATCTCCGGCGCGATCGAGCAGCTGCAATCGCCGTCGCAACTGGCCGATTTCATCGCCAATGTCGTCGACATCAGCCCGACCGAAAAGCAGAGCCTGCTCGAAACCTTCGACGTCTCGCAGCGCATCGACAAGCTCTTGCGCGAGCTCGCCCAGCAGATCGAGGTGCTGCGCCTGTCGAAGCAGATCGGCGAGCAGACGCAAGAATCGCTGAGCGGCCGCCAGCGCGAGCACATCCTGCGCGAGCAGCTGCGCCAGATTCAAAAGGAGCTTGGCGAGGGCGAGGACAGCCAGGCCGAGATCGCCGATCTGCGCGAGGCCATCGCCAAGGCCGGTATGCCGGAAGAGGCGGAGAAGCAGGCGCTGAAGGAGCTGAAGCGGCTCGAGCGCATGCCCGAGGCCTCCGCCGAGCACGGCATGATCCGCACCTATCTCGACTGGCTGATCGAGCTGCCGTGGTCGAAGCTCTCCGAGGAGACCATCGACATCGCCGAGGCACGCCGCATCCTGGACGAGGACCATTACGGCCTGCCCAAGGTGAAGCAGCGCATTCTCGAATATCTCGCGGTCCGCAAGCTGAACCCGGACGGCAAGAGCCCCATCCTGTGCTTCGTCGGCCCGCCCGGCGTGGGCAAGACCTCGCTCGGCCAGTCGATCGCGCGCGCCATGGGCCGCGAGTTCGGCCGCATCAGCCTGGGCGGCGTGCATGACGAGGCGGAGATCCGTGGCCACCGGCGCACCTATATCGGCGCGTTGCCGGGCAATATCGTGCAGGCGCTGCGCAAGGCCGGCACGCGGAACCCCGTGTTCATGCTCGACGAGATGGACAAGCTCTCCGCCAGCTTTCATGGCGACCCTTCGGCCGCGCTGCTGGAGGTGCTCGACCCGGCCCAGAACTCGACCTTCCGGGACAACTATCTCGGCGTCCCCTTCGACCTGTCCAAGGTGATGTTCATCGGCACCGCGAACGTGCTTGACCAGATCCCTGGGCCCTTGCGCGACCGCATGGAGGTCATCGAGATCCCCGGCTACACCGAGGAGGAGAAGGTCGAGATCGCCAAGCGCTATCTCGTCAAACGCCAGATGGAAGACACCGGCCTCACCCCGGAGCAGCTCGAAATCACCGAGGACGCGATCCGCGCCATCATCACCGGCTACACCCGCGAGGCGGGCGTCCGCAATCTGGAGCGCGAGATCGGCGCGATCCTCCATCACGTCGCCATGCGCGTCGCCGAGGGCGACAAGTCCCATATGCGCATCGGCCCGGAGGACCTCCACGACATTCTCGGCGCGCGGAAGTTCGAGAACGAAGTCGCCATGCGCACGTCGGTACCGGGCGTGGCCACGGGCCTCGCCTGGACGCCGACCGGCGGCGACATCCTGTTCATCGAATGCGCCCGGGTGCCCGGAAACGGCAAGCTGATCCTCACCGGCCAGCTCGGCGACGTCATGAAGGAGAGCGCGCAAGCCGCGTTGTCCCTGGTGAAGGCGCGCGCCGAGATGCTCGGCATCGATC
>CAYWIA010000158.1:0-4247 GCA_964458245.1 uncultured Methyloceanibacter sp.
GTGTCGGTCATCGCAACGGCTTTGTCATGAGGATCCAGTCGCCGCTTTGCGGGAAGTCTGGCGGTAGAACGGCGCGTTCGGTGGCCCTGGCGATGTAGCCTGCGCGTGCGTAAAGGGCTGTGGCGCTCACGTTCCAGCTTCCCACGATGATGCTTACGGCATTTGCGCCGGCCGCGCTCGCCGTCTCCTCGGCGAGGGCGAGCAGCCCGGCGCCGATCCCCTGCCCGCGAAACTCCGGAAACGTGGCGAGCACGTTGACGTACCAGGAGCCCGGCGCTTGCGCCTCGAGCCGCACCAGCGGCTGCGCCAAAGGCGGCATCTCGCCGAGCCCGGTCAGATCGTAAGGATCGGGGAGCGGGTATGCGATCAGGCAGCCGGCGATCTCGTCGCCGAGTTCCGCGAACGTGGCGTGGCGATAGGAGAACCCGCCGTCCTCGCGGCGGGCGCGGTCCCGGCCGACCTCCAGAGCCGATTGGCCTGGCTGAGCGAGCCCGCGCCAGAGCCAGTTGGGGGCGCCTTCGCCGGCGATATCCACCAGCACGGTGAGCGCGCAAGCATCCGCGAGCGTCGCGCTTCGGAATGTCGGTTGGGCTGCCATCTAGGGGGACCCTACACCAGCCGGCCGCTTAGTCTAAACTCTGGGCATGAGTCGCGCACACGGGGATTGGCCGCGCATCGTCGCCCATGCCGACATGGACGCGTTCTATGCGGCGGTCGAGCAGCTCGACGACCCCTCCTTGCGGGGCCGGCCCCTGCTTATCGGCTCGGCGAGCGCGCGCGGCGTGGTGCTGACCGCAAGCTACGAGGCGCGGCCCTACGGGGTCGGCAGCGCCATGCCCATGGTCACGGCGCGCCGCCTGTGTCCCGACGCGGTCATCGTGCCGCCGCGCTTCGAGCGGTACCAGCAAGTCTCGGCCGCGATCATGCGGGCCTTCGGCGAATTCTCTCCCGACGTGGAGCCCTTGAGCCTGGACGAGGCCTTCATCGACATGACCGGGTCGGAGCGGCTGTTCGGCGACCCGCGGACCATGGGCCGCCGCCTGAAGGAGGCGGTGCGCGCGGCGACCGGTGGCTTGTCCGCCTCGGTTGGGATCTCCGCCACGAAATACGTGGCCAAGGTCGCGAGCGCCTACCAGAAGCCGGACGGCTTGACGGTGGTGCCGCCCGAAACCGCGAAAGCCTGGCTTGCGCCCATGCCGGTCTCGCGCCTGTGGGGCGCGGGCGAGAAGACCGAGCCGCGCCTCCTCGCGCTTGGCTTGCGCACCATCGGCGACGTCGCCGACGCCGACCCCAAGCTTCTCGCCGATACGCTCGGCAAGCTGGGGCTGCATTTCTATACGCTCGCCCAGGCCAAGGATCCGCGCCGCGTCGACGGACACAGAAAATCGAAAAGCATCGGTTCGGAGAACACGCTTGAGCGCGACGTGCGCGACAAGAACGAGATCAAGCTGCATCTGCGCCGCTCGGCCGACAAGATCGCGCGGCGGCTGCGCCTCAAGGGGTTCGTGGCGTCGGGTGTCGGCGTCAAGCTCAAGACCGCGGACTTCAAGTCGCTCACGCGGCAGCAGCATCTGCCCGAGCCGACCGACGTGGCGGAGCAGCTCTACACGGTCGGCGTCGATCTGCTCGAGGCCTTCACCCATCGCGGGCCGTTCCGGCTGGTCGGCATGACGGCCTACGATCTGTCCCCTGCGGGCGGTGTGGCGCAAGCCGGCCTCTTCGATATTTTCGGGCGGAAGCGCAAGCTCGAAGTCGCCATCGATACGCTGGCCGCGCGGTTCGGCGGCAAGGCCGTGCAGCGGGGGCAGGATCTCGCCGCGTCCGGCGGCGCGACGCTTACGCCAAATCTCGATTTCCTGGACGATGGCGCTGCCGACGGCGACGGCTGACCGCGCCTAGACCAGCATCGTCACGGGGTCTTCGAGATAGGCCTTGAACGCGGCAAGCAGCTCTGCGCCGAGCGCGCCGTCGATGACCCGGTGATCGGCGGAGAGCGTCGCGCTCATCATGGTGGCGATCTTCACCGCGTCGTCCTTGACGATGGCCTTCTTCTCGGCGCGCCCGACCGCGAGGATCGAGGACTGCGGCGGGTTGATCACCGCCTCGAAGCTGTCGATGCCGTACATGCCGAGATTGGAGATGGAGGTGGCGCCCCCTTGATATTCGTGCGGCGCCAAACGTTTCGAGCGCGCGCGCTCCGCGAGATCGCGCATTTCGTTGGAAATCTCCGACAGGCTCTTGACCTCGGCGCTGCGGATCACCGGCGTGTGCAGGCCGCCGCCTTCGAGCGCCACGGCGACGGCGATGTCCGAGGAGCGGTGCCGCAGAATGCCCTTTTCGGTCCAGGTGGCGTTGGCGTCGGGCACGGTCTGCAGCGCCATGGCCATGGCCTTGATGATGAAGTCGTTGAGCGAGAGCTTGAACATGCGCGGGCCGTTGTCCGGCGCCATGTCGTTGAGGCGTTTGCGGGCGGCCAGCAGCGCATCCAATTGACATTCGATGTTCAGATAGAAATGGGGGATGGTTTGCTTGGCGAGCGTCAGCCGCTCGGCGATCAAGCGGCGCATGGTGTCGTGGGGCACGAGCTCGTAGCTGCCGGGCTCGTACATGGCGAGGACCTGCTTTTCCGAGAGGCCTTGCGATGGCGCCGGCGCGCGCATCACCTCGCCGCGGGACGGCGTGTCATCGGACGGCTCGCCCTGCGACGGCGCTTCCGCTGCTTCGGCGTCTTCCGTGGGTGCGGCGGGCGATTCCGGCTCGGCGTCCTCCACGTCGCGGAGCACGATGCGCCCATGGGGTCCGGAGCCTTTGAGCGCGGCGAGATCGATCCCGCGTTCGCTGGCGATGCGGCGGGCCAGAGGCGAGGCGAAGACGCGCCCGCCGTGATCTCCTTTGCCGTTGCCGTTCGCCATGATCTGCGCGGCGATGCGGCTCATCACGTGCTCCGGCGAGCCTTCGTGCTCCTGGGGGGTGTCGTGCGGATCGCTCACGGTCAAAGACCCCTTTCGATCCACCAGGCTTCGCCGCGAAACGCTGGCGGCAGCGTGTCGAGGGCCTCATCCAAGACCCCGACTTCCTGGCCGAGCAGCTTTTCGGCCTCTTCGAAATAGGCGTCGCGCACGGATGGCGGCAGCGGCGCCCCCGTCCATGGGTCGAAGGCGATTGCCGCGACGGCCGGGCCGCCGTCGAACACGGGGAAGCCGAATTCGCGGAACACCGGCGAATAGGAGATCGGCTGCTGCGGATCGCAAGCCGCCCACAGTAAATGAGGATGCGCCTCGAACAGCGTCGACTTGCGGGGGTCGAGGCCGAACGCCGCGCGAACGCCGTCCTTCCGCTCGACCAGCATGGCGTAGAGGCCGTCCCAGATTTCGTTCCAGCCCGCCTCGTCCCGGTCGAAACCGTCGAAGTGCGCGCACGCCTTCAGGTTCGCGGCGACCTCCTGGTCCATCTCGTCATCCGTCAGCCAGAAGGTCACGTGTCCACCTCCCGGTAACAGACGGCCTTGACCGCCTTCACGATGAGGTCCGCCGACGGCAGCGCCAGCGTCTCCAGGTTGGCGGCATAGGGCATGGGCACGTCGGCGCCGGTGACCTTGGTGGGCGGCGCATCGAGATAGTCGAAAGCCTGCGACGTGACTTGTGCGCAGATCTCCGAGCCGATGGAGCAAACGGGCCAGCCTTCTTCGACGGTCACGAGCCGGTTGGTCTTCTTAACCGAGGCGACCACCGTGTCGATGTCGAGGGGCCGCAAGGTGCGCAGGTCGATCACCTCCGCCTCGATGCCCTCGCCCGCCAGCTGTTTGGCGGCTTCAAGCGTGTAGGCAAGCCCGCGCGAATACGACACGAGGGTCACGTCCGTGCCTGCCCGGGCGATGCGCGCCTTGCCGATGGGCAGCACGAAGTCGTCGAGCTTCGGCACCTCGAACTTTTGGCCGTAGAGAATTTCGTTCTCGAGAAAGATGACCGGGCTGTTGTCGCGGATAGCCGCCTTCAGCAGGCCTTTGGCGTCGGCCGCCGAGTAAGGCGCGATCACCTTCAGCCCCGGCACGTGCGCATACCAGGAAGAATAGTCCTGGCTGTGCTGGGCGGCGACGCGGGCGGCCGGCCCGTTCGGTCCGCGGAAGACGATGGGGCAATGCATCTGGCCGCCGGACATATAGAGCGTCTTGGCGGCGGAGTTGATGATGTGGTCGATGGCCTGCATGGCGAAGTTCCAGGTCATGAACTCCACGATGGGCCGAAGGC
>CAYWIA010000159.1:0-4234 GCA_964458245.1 uncultured Methyloceanibacter sp.
GACCGCCTTGAGGAGAAATTGCGCAAATGCGGCGCGCAAATCGACCGGCTTTCCGATCTAGCTGGCGACCGACTGGATCGACTCTAATCCGAAGAACGTTTGGCGCGCCATGAGAATGGCTCCGTCGAGAGAATCACTTTTTGGCTCGCAGATAAATCTACGAACGTCGGCTGCTAGCCAGGGGGTAAGAGGCTTCGCTAGTCCGCCGATCAACGTGACCGCCGGCGCACCCACTTCCACCATTCGGGTGATAATCTGGGTTGCTGCCACCGCAGCCTCTTCGACCAGCGTCTTGGCCAAGGGGTCTCCCACGGAGGCGCACTCCAGTACCAGTGGTGCGAACTCGGCGTACTGCGCTGACGTTGCATTCGCGGCAAAGCCTACGACCCGAGTGGGGTCCCAAGCGAAGCGATCCAACACTTTTTCGACAAGAGGTGTTTGTTCGGCCCGGCCATCGAAGGCCCATAGCGCCCGACGCAGCGCCTCGCGGCCCATCCTTTGGCCGCCGGCCTCGTCCGAGATCTCCGGACCCCAACCAGCAACTGAGATGCGGCGACCATTCACTACGGCAAGTCCGCACGATCCTGTCCCGAGAATGACAATCGCGCCGTCGTTCCCCTGATGGGCGCCGAGCCAAGCGATGTACGCATCGGTGTCAACGAGAGCTGTAGCAAAAGAAGCCAGTTTGGCGCGCGCGCGCGCGCAGGCGGAGTTGACACCGGCACCCGCGAGCCCAAACCCAGCGTGCGTCTGATAGGTGTTCAGGGGATTTAAACCCGCCCCCTTGAAGGCACTCTCGCAGGCGGCTTGGATAGATCGCAGCGAACCGGCCAAATCTGAATGGATATTAGCCGGGCCACTTAGGCCCTCACCGAGCAAATCACCGTCCAGATTGCAAAGCCGCGCTCGGCAGGACGTGGCGCCACCGTCGACGCCAAGGAACAAATGTTTCGACATTAAGGTCAAAGACCGGAAAAGCGATGCGAACAAAAGAACAGAAATCAGTGAAAAATGGCTGAACTACGTCTTGAACAGAGCCCGGCAGGCTCCTCGGGGTTCTCTCAATCCCTCTTCTCACTCGATCCGGCGACCCATGTGGCGTAAATGGAGAGCGTTTGGGGGTCGAACGCCACCATGTCTGCTCGATAATTGGGGGCTAACCTGCCCAGGATGTGCCCGAGACCCAAGAATTCTGCCGGGTTACGGGAGGCAAATCGCAGGGCATCTTCGAGGGATGTGTGGAGCAAACTGACGCAATTCCGGAGCGCCGCGGCCATGTCGAGGAGTGTCCCGGAAAGCGTGCCATCAGCTCTGAGGCACCGCCCGTCCACGGCCGTGATCTCTTGATGGTAGAGCAGAAAGCTCGTCCTTCGCCCTCCTACAGGTGGCATGGCATCAGTCACCAGCATGGGACGGCTCCGGCCGCGCAGCGCGAGCCGCAGCATCGCGGGGTGAACGTGAACCCCGTCCACGATCATGCCGAACCAACATTGATTAGATTCAAGGACAGCCGCAATCGGCCCCGGATCGCGGCTTGCAAGGGGCCGCATCGCGTTGAAGAGATGGGTGAAGCCGCTTAGTCCCTCCGCCATCGCGGCGCGGGTCTCATCATAGGTCGCCATCGAGTGGCCCAAGGCGATCCGCACCCCGGACTTGGCGAGGCGCTTAATGAATCCCTGAGGCACTCTTTCTGGCGCCAGCGTGACCAACATCACGCCTTTGCGCTCGCCACATAGAAAGCCTAGATCCGACTGAGTAGGCTCTCGGATGAAATTAGCATTGTGAACCCCACGTTTCTCTATCGATAGAAACGGCCCTTCCAGATGGATCCCGAGAACACTCGGCTCGACGCCCACCATCGCCTCGACTGCGGCATGGGCCGCGCGCATCTTCTCGTCGGAATCGGTGATGAGAGTGGGGAGCAGGGACGTCGTCCCAAATTTTCGATGTGCAGAAACCAACGTCGCGATCGTTTCGGGCGTTGGTGCATCATTGAACAGAACGTCGCCGCCACCGTTCACCTGGATATCTATAAAGCCTGGCGCCAACCACGCGCCCGCGGGGAGCAATTTGATCTCCAAGTCGCTCGGTAAGTCTGAGGTTTGCACAACGTTGATGATCCGCTGGCCTTCGACCACGACGGCTGCGTCTCGATGCGTAGTCGATCCATCAAACAGGATATCGGCCGCAACGGCATACCTAATGGGTAGGTTCATCGCGTGAGCGTGATTTTTTGCAAATGTCGCGGCTGATCAGCATCGAGACCGAGCCGATCTGCAAGACATGCAACGAATCCATAAAAGGTCTGAATCAGACAAATGGCGTCCGCATCGGGCTGCTCAGGGGGCAGTGTCTGCAAGCACACAGCATCCCCCGTCGCATCTCCAGTCACGAACACGGCCCGGCTCTTATGGCAAAGTTCGGCTACCAATAATGAAAGTTCGTTGCGGGCCTCGTCATTCGGCATCAGGATCAGCACTGGATAGTCTTGAGATACCAGTGCGATCGGGCCGTGCTGGAACTCCGAGCCACTATAGCCCTCTGCATGAATTTGGCAGACCTCTTTGAGTTTGAGGCTGACTTCCTCCGCAATCGGCAGTGTTGGCCCCCGGCCCAAAACGGCGAGGCTTTTCGCTTGGGACAGCGCATCAAGAGCATTCGACCAGTCGAGCTCCGCCGCTCTTGACAGCCGGTGTGGGAGGGTCTCGAGCGCCGCTATCATAGCAGGATCGCCTGACCAGTAGGCGACGAGCCTAAGTAATGCAGCCACAGAAGCAATAAAGGTCTTTGTTGCTGCGACACTAGATTCCTCCCCCGCTGAGAGAGGCAGGATCACGTCGCTTGCCGATGCCAGCGCGCTTTCCGTGTCATTCACGATGGCAATGGTGAGCGCGCCGCACTCTCTGGCCGAGACAGCGGATTCGACCAGATCGAGGCTGCGGCCGGACTGCGAGACGGCGATAAAAACCTGCCCGTCAAGGCGTAATCCTCGTCGATATACGCTCACCACGCTGGGAGCAGCGTCAGCTACGGGAAGGGCGAGATTCCGCTCTATAAGCCCCTTCCCAAACAAGGCCGCGTGTCCCGAACTACCCCGCGCGCAGGTCACGACAATGCGCGGCGGAGTTCGCCTGAGTCGCGCCACGAGGTCCTGGATCGGCCGGTCGAGCACGTCGGCTTGGCGGCGCACCACATCTGCGGCCTCTAGAGCCTCCGCCGTCATCCTTTCATTGCCGTGCTTGATGATCTGCTCCAAACTCGACCCGTCTCGACGCTATTAGAAGATTACTTTATAGGCTCTTCCCTGAGCCAGAAAATGTCTTCCCGCATGGAAACCGAGCGCGCCAGTCCTCGTTTTACCGACATCGATTTATGGGACCCGGCAGACATCCTTGATTGCATGATTGAGGCGCAGTTTGCTGCCGTCGGGGCTGTGCGGACCGCACGACCTGCAATTGAAAAGGCCGTTTGCGCCATGGAGGAGCGACTAGCGCATCGCGGCCGGCTTATTTACGCAGGTGCTGGTACGTCTGGCCGCTTGGCTGTCCAAGACGGAGCTGAGCTCGCCCCAACCTTTGGCTGGCCGGAAGAGCGATTGTTGTTGCTCATCGCGGGCGGACACGAAGCCCTATCACGATCAATCGAAGGCGCTGAAGACGACGTGACACAAGTAAGTCAGTTCATGGATCGTGAGAGCGTCGAATCAGACGATGTCGCAATCGTCGTGGCCGCGAGCGGTACGACACCCTTTGCCGTCGAAGCGTTGCGCGAGGGGAAGAGGCGTGGGGTTCTAACGGTAGGCATCGCCAACAATCGGGACACGCCCATCTTGACCGAATCTCACTGTCCAATCTGGCTCGACACTGGAAGCGAGGTGATAGCCGGTTCGACGCGTATGAAGGCTGGCACGGCGCAGAAGATTACGCTCAATGCCCTATCGTCGCTGTTAATGATTCGACTGGGTAAGGTGTTCTCAGGTTTGATGGTCGATGTCAGAGCTACAAACGAGAAGCTCCTGAAGCGCAGCGAACGCATCTTGCACCGCTTAACGGGATGCAGTGACAGTGATGCTCGGCAGGCTCTAGAGCTCGCCGGCGGCAACCTCAAAGTCGCGGCTTTGGTTTTGAGGGGCTGTGAACGCAGTGAGGCGGAAAGGCTTTTGACTGACAGCGCCCAGAGCCTTCGCAAGGCCTTCTCCCATTTCGCCTAGCCGCGATTCCTGATTAGCTTCGGC
>CAYWIA010000160.1:0-4105 GCA_964458245.1 uncultured Methyloceanibacter sp.
GCTCGCGCCAATAGCCGATCAGCAGGAAGGACGTGAGGCTCGTGAGCTCCCAGAAGACGAGCAGCAGGAGAATGTTATTGCTGAGGACGATGCCCACCATCGCCCCCTGGAACAGCAGCAAGTAGAAGTAAAAGAGTCCGAGCGGATCCTTCGAGCTCAGGTAGTAGCGCGCATAGAGAATGATCAGCAGTCCCATGCCAAGAATGAGCGCGGCGAAGAACAGCCCCAAGCCATCGAGGAAGAACGAGAAGGACAAGCCGATCATCGGCAGCCAAGGCACACTCCAGGCCAGGACCTCGCCCCGGTAAACGGCCGGCGCCTCCGAAAGCAGACACAAGAGGGCGACGAGGGTTACGGCGCCTGTCGCGATCGCGCAGAAGTTGCGTCCAAGGCGGATCGCCAGGAGCGGGATGACGGCACCGAGAAATGGGGTCAGCGCAACAACGGCGAGCAGCATCTTGGAGGCTACCGAGTTTGTGGGAAATCAGCCGCTTGCGGGGCTGCGCGGGGACTATTGATCAGAATCTGCACGTCATCGAAGCATAGTTGGGGGACGCTCGAAAGTCGCCGGAAACCGGCAAGCGGCCTGAGGATTTTTGCCGCACGGCGTTCCAAAGCAGGTCTGGGAAAGGCCGCCGTTAGTCGACGCCATAAAGCCAATCGAACTGACGAAGCGTGGCCGTCTCGTTGCGTAGACCGAGCGCCGTGTTGCGTGCAAGCCGCGCCGGTCCACTTAGGTGATAGATCCGGCCGAGGCGTCGCGCGGTGTTTTGCAGGCGCGTGGTGCGCGGGCGGCGCGCGTTCTCATAGGTGCGGAACGCCGCGGCGGGGTCGTTGCGGCCGGCGGCGAAATATTTCGCGAGCATGGCGGCGTCCTCGATGGCGAACGCCGCGCCTTGGGCGAGATAGGGTAGCACGGGATGGGCCGCGTCTCCCACCAGCGTGACTGCCCCCCGGCTCCAACGAGGCAGCGCGGGCAGGGAGAAGAGCGACCAGGCGCGCCAGCCTTCCGCCCGTTCCAGCAATGATTTCGACTCCTTGCACCAACGGGTGAACCCGGAAAGCAAAGACGAAGGGTCCGCTGTCTGGCTCCAGCCTTGCGCCTCCTTGCCTCCTGCGGTCACGGCGACGACGTTCAGCGCTCCGCCGGCGCGCACCGGGTAATGGACGAGATGGGCTTTAGGGCTCAGCCACAGGCCGATCACGGGGGCCGAGAAGGGGGCCGGCAGACCCTCGCGCGGCAGGAGCGTGCGAAACGCCGTGGCGCCCGCGTAAGAGAGAGCGGCTTTCGGCGCGACCCATTTTCGCACCGTGGACCACAGACCGTCAGCCCCGATCAGGCTCGAGCCTTCAAGGGTCGTACCGTCGAGATTGGCGATGGTGATCTCTTCACGCGCCTCGATGCCCGAGACGTCGAAGCCCGAACTGAGAGAGACGGTCGAGGCGGCCTCGGCGGCGGCCCGCAGTCCCGCGTGAAGATCGGCACGGTGAAGCGTCAGATAGGGCGCGCCGTAGCGCTGCTCCGCGTGATCGCCCAAAGGCACAGTGGCGACGCGGCGGCCGCTCAGCCCGTCGAACAGCCAGACTGCCTCGGGCCGGAAGGCCTGTGGCAGCAGACCATCGAGCACGCCGAGGCCGCGCAAGATGCGCGTGGCGTTGGGGCCGAGCTGGATGCCCGCGCCGCTATCCTCGGCGAAGGTGGAGCGTTCGAGGACCGTGGCGTCGATCCCGGCGCGGCCGAGCGCGATCCCCGTGGACAACCCGCCAATGCCGCCGCCGGCGATGAGGACAGGCAGATCTTGCGCCATTTGACGTGTCAGGCCGCCGGGGCGCCGGGTGGCGTGGTGGCGACGTACACGCAGCCGTCGGGCCGGCTGTCGGTTTCCTTGAGTGCGTCATCGAATTCGTACAGCGTCGAGCAATAGGGGCAGATGATCTGCTTGTCGTCGCCCATATCCAGATAGACGTGCGGATGATCCTGCGGGGGCGCGGCTCCCATGCATTGGAACTCCTTGACGCCGATCTTGATCCGGTCGACGCCTATGTCATTCACGAAATGGGGCACGAGCGTTTGGGACATGACGATCCGTTCGCTGGTCTCGTTAGAAGAAGGCGCGGGCAGCATAGTGAGCCTGAAGCCAAAGCGGTAGGTCAAGAATGCAAAGCTTCGACTCGGACGGTGTGCGGATCTCCTATCTGGACGAAGGGGAAGGTGAGCCGATCCTGCTGATCCACGGTTTCGCCTCAAACGTCGCCGCCAATTGGATCGACCCGCAATGGGTACGGACGTTGACGCAAGCCGGGCGCCGTGTCATCGCGCTCGACAATAGAGGCCACGGCGAAAGCGATAAGCTCTATGAACCAGAGCGCTACTGCGCACCGGAGATGGCGGAGGACGCGCGGCGTCTGCTCGACCATCTGGGGATCGAAAGTGCGGACGTGCTCGGCTACTCGATGGGTGCGCGCATTGCCGCCTTTCTCGCATTCGCCCATCCGGAGCGCGTGCGCAGCGTGGTCTTCGGCGGTCTCGGCATCAACATGGTGAGGGGCATGATCGGCTCGGGGCCGCTTGCCAAGGCGCTCGAGGCGCCGCGGCTCGAGGATGTAACCAACGACACGGCGCGGAGCTTCCGCATCTTCGCCGAGCAGACCAAGAGCGACCTCAAGGCGCTGGCGGCCTGCATGCGCGGGCCTCGGGAGAGGGTGCCGCGCGAGAAGCTCGGCGAGATCGCCGTGCCGGTGCTGGTGGCGGTGGGTAGCAAGGACGTGATCGGCGGGTCGGGCGCGGCGCTTGCGGAGTTGATCCCGAGTGCCCAATTCCTAGAGATCACCGGACGCGATCACATGAAAGCGGTAGGCGATTCCAGGTTCAAGCAGGGCGTGCTCGACTTTTTAACCTCGCGTCCTTAGTGGTTGATTTTTCAGTATGGGCTCTCGTGGTAGACGAAGCGGAATGATCCTGCTACGGGGGCTCAAGTGAGGTGAGCCATGCATAAGTCGGCAATGGCGGCACAGCCGCAGATCAAGAGCTACGATCCGGTTTGGAGCCAGGTGCGGCGGGAAGCCGAGGAGATCAGCGCGGCCGAACCGGCGCTTGGCGGCTTTATCTACGCGTCGGTGCTGAGCCATGCGCGTCTCGAGGATGCGGTGTGCCACCGTCTCGCGCGGCGGCTTCAGCACGCCGTGCTCGATCCCGGTTTGATCCACAACACCTTCCACGAGGTGCTCCAGACCGATCCGTCGCTCGGTGAAGCCTTTCGGGCGGATCTGATGGCGTGGATGCAGCGCGATCCGGCTTCCGACCGCCTGATCGAGCCGCTGCTCTATTTCAAGGGCTTTCATGCGCTTCAGACCTACCGCATCGGTCACCGGCTGTGGAACGCGGGCCGCAAGGACTTTGCGCTTTATCTCCAGAGCCTCGTGTCGCGCTTCCTCCAGGTGGACATCCACCCGGCGGCCAAGATCGGCCGAGGCATCATGATCGATCACGCCACGGGCATCGTGATCGGCGAGACCGCGGTGGTGGGCGATAATTGCTCGCTCTTGCATGGCGTCACGCTTGGCGGCTCCGGCAACGAGCAGGGCGACCGCCATCCCAAGATCGGCTGCGGGGTGATGATCGGCGCCGGCGCCAAGATCCTGGGCAACATCAAGGTCGGCGATTGCGCCCGCATTGCTGCCGGCAGCGTCGTGCTCAAGGACGTTCCGCCGCAGCGGACGGTGGCGGGCGTTCCGGCGCGGGACATTGGCGCCAATACGTGCGCGGAGCCGGCGTTGACTATGGACCAGTTCTTTACTGGCAGCGAAGAAACAAGCCGCCGCTAGGGCTGGCAGCAGCTCAAAGGGGAAGTGCGTGACACGCGACGAGATTCTGAAGCTCGAAACCTATCTGCAGAAGACATTTCAACTGCCGTCGATCCAGGTCCGGCAGCGGCCGCAGAAGGACGATTCCGCCGAGGTCTATATCGGGGAGGAGTTCATCGGCGTGCTGTTCCGCGACGATGATGACGAGGACGAGACCGCCTATCAGTTCCAGATGGCGATCCTCGATTTCGACCTGCGCTAGCGGGTCCGTGCCGTGCCGGCACGGGTGTTAACCAGTCCT
>CAYWIA010000161.1:0-2837 GCA_964458245.1 uncultured Methyloceanibacter sp.
CGCTCGCCAGTCTCTCCGGCGCTTTCGCGCAGACCATCGCCCGGCTCGAGGACGAGATCCGCGAGCTTGCCGGCGAGGAGTTCAATATCGGCTCCCCCAAGCAGCTCGGCGAGATCCTGTTCGACAAGATGAGCCTGCCCGGCGGGCGGCGCACCAAGACCGGGGCCTGGAGCACGGATGCGGCGGCCCTCGAAGAACTCGCGGCGGAAGGCCACGATCTGCCGCGAAAAGTGCTCGACTGGCGGCTGGTCGCCAAGCTCAAGAGCACCTACACGGACGCGCTTCCCGCGTACATCCACGCCGAGACGGGGCGCGTGCATACGCGCTACGTGCTGGCCTCGACCACGACCGGGCGGCTCGCGAGCCAAGAGCCGAACCTCCAGAACATCCCGGTACGCACCAAGGAAGGCCGCTCGATCCGCAAGGCTTTCGTCGCCGAGAAGGGCAAGAAGCTGATCTCGGCCGACTACAGCCAGATCGAGCTGCGCGTGCTCGCGCACATGGCGGACACGCCGACGCTGCGCCAAGCGTTCGCCGACGGCCTCGACATTCACGCCATGACGGCCTCCGAGATGTTCGGCGTGCCCATCGCGGGCATGGACCCCGGGATTAGGCGGCGGGCGAAGGCGATCAATTTCGGCATCATCTACGGCATCTCCGCCGTCGGCTTGGCGGCGCAGCTCGGCATCCCGCGCGGCGAGGCCGCCACCTACATCAAGACCTATTTCGAGCGCTTCCCCGGCATCAAGGACTACATGGAGGCGATGAAGGCGGAGGCGCGGCGCACCGGCTACGTCAAGACGCTGTTCGGGCGCAAGGTCCACTACCCGGAAATCAACACCAAGAACCCATCCTTACGTGGAAACTATGAGCGCGCGGCGATCAACGCGCCGATCCAAGGGACGGCGGCCGACATCATCCGCCGCGCCATGATCCGCATGGCGGATGCGCTCGACGAGGCGGGACTTTCCGCGCGCATGCTGCTGCAGGTCCATGACGAGCTGATTTTCGAGGCGCCGGAAGACGAAGCCGACAAGACCATGGAGATCGCGCAAAGCGTGATGGAGCGCGCGCCGGAGCCTGCGCTGAAGCTCAAAGTGCCGCTACAGGTGGACGCCCGCGCCGCCGACAATTGGGAGGCCGCGCATTAGGCCGCCCTTTCAATAGAGAGCGAGTGAACTTCCGGGCTCGCTCCCGCGTTCTGCCCAGAACCGACAATCCAAGGAACCGGAGGATCACGATGTCTCACTTCACGCATAAAGCACTCTTGGCAGCGGCAGCGATCTGCTTTGCCTATCCGGCCATGGCTGACGCGGCCAAAGTCGAGGTCAAGTCCAGCGGTAAGTACGACGCCTTTCTCGCCGACGCCGAGGGCCGGTCGCTCTATCTCTTCAAGGCGGATACGCGCGGCAAGGACGGCAAGGACGCCGTCAGCGCCTGCTACGACAAATGCGCCGTCGCCTGGCCGCCATTGACCACCACCGGAGAGCCGACCGGCGGCGACAAGGTGAAGAGCGAGCTGCTCGGGACGATCGAGCGGAAAGACGGCACGATGCAGGTCACCTATGGCGGGTGGCCCCTCTATTACTTCGTCAAGGACAAGGCCCCCGGCGACACCAATGGACAGGACGTCGAGGGCTTCGGCGAAGAATGGTATCTGGTCGCGCCGGGAGGCAAGAAGGTCGCCGAGCACGGCGACGACCACGGCAAAGATCACGGTGACGACGACAAGAGCTAGAGACAGCAGAGCCCGGCCGCACAGCGGCTGGGCTCGCTCCGGAAGGAGCATGGCATGGGCACGTGCGCGCAATGCGGCAACGACTACGACAAGAGCTTCGACATCACGATGGACGGGCGCACGGCGACGTTCGACAGCTTCGAATGCGCCATCGCGGCCATGGCTCCAACCTGTCCGCCGCATCGTCGGCCACGGTGTGGAACACGGCGACACGATCTATTGCTGCGCCAATTGCGCGGAAATGGACGGCGTGACGAGCCTCGTCGACCGCGACTGACGCCTACCCCTTCGTCGGCCGCACCACGGCGACGATGTTGGTCTGCACCACGCCCTCGACCTTGGCGATCTGGTTGAGGATCGCCTTGTCGCCGTCGGTGGAGTCCTTGCAGTCGAGCTGGGCCACCAGCTTCTCGTCGGACAGCATCACCACATTGGCAAACTTGCAGTTGGCGAGCTCGAGGGCCTTGATCGTGTCGAGCGTCGCCATGGCGTTGGCCGAATGCAGCAGCTCGATGAAGAGATAGATATTCACCATCGTTGTCGTCCTCCCAGATTGACGATTGTTCACGTTGACTTGGCAGGCTCCAGGGTAAACTCGCCACCCCATCATGGAGGTCCAATGTCCCCCGCCATTCTACGCCCGGTTCTTGCTTTCCTGGGCACCTGTCTGATCGCCACGGTAGCGTTCGCCCTGCCGGCGCCCCTGTCGGACGAAGAGCTCATGGCGGACAGCGACCTCGTCGCGCTCGTGCGCGTCGTCTCGGTGACCTGCACCAGCGTCACCAAAGATCCGCAGACCGGCGAACAGCTGCCCGGCTATCTCGCCAAGCTGCGGGTGATCGAGGCGAAAAAGGGCGAGGTAAGGCCGGGCGGCGAAGTGCTTGTGACTTTCCGGGCGATCCCCAGCGGCGCATTGGGCCCGTGGACCGTGTTCTATTATCCCGGCGAGGAGGTGTGGACGCATCTCGTCAAGCGCGAAGGCGGCGTGACCTATGCTTCGACCTGGTGGAACGCTAAAGGCGACGTGGTGGAAGCGCCTGAGACGAAGGACCTGCCGACGACCGTCGGCGAGTCGGTGCTCGCGAGCGAAGCTGATTAG
>CAYWIA010000161.1:2937-4100 GCA_964458245.1 uncultured Methyloceanibacter sp.
TCCCCGCCCGCGCGGGAGCGGAAGCGCTTAAGCGCCCACGCCGTCGAGCCAGGTATTGAACAGTTTGCGGCTCGCCTCGTTGGTAGCAGGCGCGTAGCGCGCGGTGTTCTCGCGCATCCGCGCCAGATCGACCTTGTTCTTGGCAAGCTCGAGTGTGTGCCCGATGAGCCAGCGCTCCATATTGTGCTGCGCCAGCTCCACGTGGAACTGCAGCGCCAGCACGTTCGAGCCGTAGGTGAAGGCCTGGTTCGGCGTGAGTGGCGTCGAGGCGAGACGCGTGGCGCCCGAGGGGAGATCGAAGGTGTCGCCATGCCAGTTGAGCACGCGCAAGCCTTCCAGAACGCTTAGCGGCGAGGCCTTTCCTTCGTCGGTCAGGATCAGCTCGTCCCAGCCGAGCTCGGCTTGCGGGCCGGGATAGACGCGCGCGGCGAGCACGGCGGCGAGCGCCTGGCAGCCCAGGCAAATGCCGACGACTGGGGTGTTCTTCTTGACCACCTTCTCGACGATGGCCAGCTCGTCTTTGAGAAACGGATAGCGGTCGATCTCGTAAATGCCGATGGGCCCGCCGAGCACCAGAACGAGATCCGCGTCGAGCGCGGGCGACAGGTCGTCGACCCCGGCCTGCAAATAATTGAGAGCCACGCCGCGTTCGTCCAGCACGGTGCCGAGCGTACCGGCGTCCTCGAAAGCGACATGATAGATGGCGACGGCGTTCTGCATGAGGGTCCCTTATCGCTTCCCCGGCTTTCGGGCGAAGATCATCTTCGCCCCCGCTACGCCAGACCTGTTGCCAATTAACGGCGCACGCTTGACCTTTTACGACACGAGCCGGCTCAGACCGTCCGCGCCACGCCTTGCCGTCGCGGATCGCCCGCGCCTTCGACGCCCCGCTTCTCGTGCCAGCGCGCGGTGTGCACGCCTCCGAAAAACAAATTCTGGGCCGGCCAGGGGCGGGCTCTCTCGCCGAGCGCGCGGAGCGCGGTTTCCATGTCTTCCGGCAGGCCCGGCTCGAAGCTCGTGGTCCCGTCGCGCTCCACGTGAATGCGGGGTGCGGTGACGGCGTCCTCGACGCGCATGCCGTGCGCCAGGAGATTGACCGCCACTTGCAGGATCGCGGTGCGGATGCGGTTCGAGCCGCCGGTGCCGAGCGCGGTCACCGTGCC
>CAYWIA010000162.1:0-4005 GCA_964458245.1 uncultured Methyloceanibacter sp.
GGAGGGGTGGCCGAGTGGTTGAAGGCACCGGTCTTGAAAACCGGCAGGCGTGCAAGCGCCTCGTGGGTTCGAATCCCACCCCCTCCGCCAATCGCCGCATCTCCGACGACCAATGAACCACCTCGTCGTGATTTCCGGCTGTTCCGGCGGCGGCAAGTCGACCTTGCTCGCCGAATTGGCGCAGCGCGGTTATGGGGTCGTGGACGAGCCGGGCCGGCGCATTGTCAGGGACGAACTGGCGAGGAACGGCACCGCGCTCCCCTGGATCGACGGCGCGGCCTTTGCGCGCCGCGCGATGGCCCTCGCCCACGCCGACCGCGCCGCCTCGCTGCAGTCCGCCGACTGGGTGTTCTTCGATCGCGGCCTGGTGGACGCCGCAGCGCATCTTCAGCAACTTACGGGCGAGCCGGTTCTCAAGTCCCTCGCCGAGCCCCGGCTCTATCATCGGTGCGTCTTCCTCGTCCCGCCCTGGCCCGAGATCTACGAGATGGACGCCGAGCGGCGGCACGGCTTCTCCGATGCCGTCGCCGAATACGAGCGTCTATTGATCGCCTATCCGGCGCTCGGCTACGAGATCGCCGTGCTGCCCAAGGTCAGCGCGGCGGCGCGCGCCGAAATCATCTTGCACATGCTGGAGGGATAGAGCCCCCGCCCGCTCCGGCGCCTATCGGCGGCTAGGGTCTGCCCTGATCGTTATACGACGGCCCGCCCCGATCGCTACGGCCGAGCCCACGCGGCCCCCCGATCAGCCAAGAGACCCGCTCACCGCCTTGCGGCTGCTCTTCGGTGCGGGCTTCTTCGCCTCGCCGGGGTGCCGATCGGGCGGCCATCGGCTGACTGTCCATCCCTTGCGAGACCGTCCAGATCAGCGGCCGCTCCACATTCGCCGGCAGCACCGTGGCGGCGTCGCCTTCGGCCTCGTGCAGTTGCGCTGTCGTCAGGTTTCGCGCACCGGCCAGGCTCGCACCGCACAGATTGGCACCCGCCAGGCTGGCATCGGCGAAATCCACGCCGTCGAGTTGGGCATCGCTCAGATCGGCCCCGGAGAGATCGGCGCGTTCAAGGCGTGCCTCGCGCAAATCGGCGTCGGCCAGATCGGCGCCGCGCAGATCCGCCCCCGTCAGAGTGGCGAAGCGCAGGAAGGCATGCCGCAACCGCGCATGGGCGAGGTTGATGGGTCCGCCGTTGATAGGACCCATCTGACGGTCGCCAATGCTGAGCGCAACGCCGACGAGATTGGGGAGGATGGATGGGTTGTCGGCCCGCCACTCGTTCCAGGGTCTCGGGCCACGACGTAGAAGTTCGACATGTTCGGAATCAGCGGTCACAACGCAACGCCTACAACGCTCAACGCAACACACTCAACGCGACAAATGATACGCACGAACTCTACACAACGAGCTGCGGCGAGCGTAATGCAGCGGCGATCTCGTCCACAAGCATTCTGTGACACCCGTGGCGCAGCGCCGCAGGTTTAGCGATGTCTGACGCGCAAAAGAAAAGAGCCGCCTAAAAGGCGGCTCTTTCCGATTGTCTTTGGTCTTGACTGTGACCGTCGCGGCGCAGCTTGGGATTAGCCGCCGATCCGTGCGGTCCCGGAGCGGCCGTCATCGCGAACCCAGCGCACGTTGGCGCCCTGACGGGTGAGCTTGTAGCAATACTGCTTGCCGTTCATCCAGCTCGTCCACTTCTGGCAAAGCTGGTCTTCGGCGACCCACCACTTGCCCGAGTCGCTGGACCCGTCGCCGCGGGAAAAGCTCGCCGCCACCGTGCCCATCTTGCCGGTCATACGGCCGTTGGCCGAGTATTGGATCGGCAGCTCAAAGCCCGAGACGTTGAGATAGACGGTCTTGCCGCTGATCGCGCTACGCAGGGCGTCGCCCGCGAGCTGCTCGGCGCTCAGCGCTGTGGCCGGAAGGGCGAGGCCCACGGCCAGGAGGAGTGTTCCAGTCTTCATTGCTTCCCCATATTGTCTTGGAACTGACATGAAGGGGATAGCGCCCTCCAAACTTGGTCAATTTGGGGCTAAGCAAAGGGTATTACGTGACAAAGTTAAGGGGTTTTACCGCCTGGCGTTTCGCCCTCCCTCAACCCTTCGCCGCCCCCTTTGCCTTCTTCGCTTTAGCCTGGGTCCTGCGCCGCCTGCGCATGGCCAGCACGTTGATGATCTCCACACCCGCCGAGAAGGCCATGGCGAAGTAGATATAGCCGCGCGGGATATGGAAGTGGAAAGCGTCGGCCACGAGCGCGGCGCCGATCAGCAGCAGGAAGGACAGAGCCAGCATCTTGGTCGTCGGGTGGCGTTCGATGAACGCCGATACGGGCCCCGAGGCGAAATACATGACGGCGATGGCGACCATGACAGCGGCAATCATGACCTCCACGTGCTCCGCCATGCCGACAGCGGTGATTATCGAGTCGACCGAGAATACGAGGTCGATAATGGCGATCTGCACGATGGCCGCAGTCAGCGACTGCACCACGACATTGCCCCCGTGCTCCTCGTCCTCGCCTTCGATGCCCAAGTGGATCTCGCGCGTGCCCTTCACCAGAAGGAACAGCCCGCCAGCCAACAGGATCAGGTCACGCCACGAGAAAGCATAGTCGCCGATGCTGAAAATCGGCGTCGTCATGTGGATGAACCAGGCAATGAAGCCCAGCATGATGACCCGGAAGACAAGCGCCAAGGACAGGCCGATCCGCCGGGCCATCAGCTGCTGGTCCTTCGGCAGGCGCTGCACCATCACCGAAATGAAGACGACGTTGTCGATGCCGAGCACGATCTCCATCGCGCTCAAGGCCAGGAAGCTCGCCCAGACGGCGGGGTCGGTGAGGAATTCGACGAATGGCATGGGCGTGGAATCGGCGTGGCGGTTGCGGTCTGGGCAGAGCTAATAGCTCAAGATGGCGGACTCGGTCCATCGCCTGTTGCGTCATAAGAACGGCGGAGCCCTCGTCCGAGCCCGACGCTGGCGAAATAGGCCGCCGCGGCGAGAAGCGCGAGCTTGATCCAGAACGCGGAAGGAAACGGGTTGGCGACGGCGACGGCCGCCGCGACCGCCCACGCGAGCGCCACGAGTCCCGAGACGATGCGCAGGTGCACGACCCGAAACGGGTGCACGCAGGCAACCGGCACGAAGGTGAGGAGCACGAGCCCGACCACCACGGCGAGCGCGCCGTAGGGTGGCAGGCCCAGCACGAACAGATAGAGCAGCACGATGTTCCAGATAGCCGGGAAGCCGACGAAGTATCCGTCCTTCGTCTTGCTATCCACGTCGGAGAAGTGGAACAGGCCCGACAGCAGAATGGCGATGGCCGCCGGCAACCTGGACCATTCCGGCAAGAGCGCCGTCTCGGTCAGCACGAAAGCGGGGATCGCCACATAGGTGAGATAGTCGACGATGAGATCGAGGCGTTCGCCGCTGAAGCGCGGCAGCACGGCTTTGACGTCGAAGAGCCGCGCCAGGGGACCGTCGATCGCATCGACGATAAGGGCGATGCCGAGCCAGACGAACATCGTCTGCCAGTCGGCCTGATAGGCGGCGCGGAGTGCCAGGAGGGCGAGCACGGCGCCGATGGCGGTAAGAACGTGGACGGACGCGGCCTGAAGGCGGCGGTTCACGAGACCATGGCCCGGCAAGGGTCGGCTCTAAAGACGGCGCTTGGCTCGGCCCAGCACCATGACGTCATTGCAGTCATCAAATCTCGCCAAACCTTGCTGATGCTTCAATTTCTCCTCTGGCCATAGAGCAAATCGAGGTCGAAATCGAGTGGTTGGCGCTTTGCCCCCAAGAAGAAAAAGCCGCCGCCCTGGACGGGGCGGCGGCAGTTTAGGCGAAAAGGGGACTATTCTATTTTTTCAGGCATTCTCGTTTCGGCTTACCAATCGATCTGGGCGCGCATGCCGAAGCCGGTGATGTCGGCACCGTCGTTGACGCCGCCTTCGATCTCCGACTGCGTGACGTTGAACTTCAGCGCCGTGTAGTCGGTCAGCCACCAGTTGAG
>CAYWIA010000163.1:0-3971 GCA_964458245.1 uncultured Methyloceanibacter sp.
CTGCAGATCGGCCAGACGGTCGACGTGCAGGTCATCCGCTTCAACCCGGAGACCCAGCGCATCTCGCTCGGCATGAAGCAGCTCGAAGCCGATCCCTGGGATGGCGTCGTCTCCAAATATCCGGTGCGCGCCAAGCTCAAGGGCCGGGTCACCAACATCACCGACTACGGCGCCTTCGTGGAACTGGAGCCGGGCGTCGAGGGTCTGATCCACGTTTCGGAGATGAGCTGGACGAAGAAGAACATTCATCCGGGCAAGATCATCTCGACGAGCCAGGAGGTCGAGGTTCAGGTCTTGGAGGTCGATCCCGACAAGCGCCGCATTTCCCTTGGCCTCAAGCAGACCCAGGAAAATCCGTGGGTCGCCTTCGCCGGCAGCCACGAAGCCGGCGCCATCATCGAGGGCGACGTCCGCAATATCACCGAATTCGGCCTGTTCGTCGGCCTCGAAGGGGGCATCGACGGCATGGTCCATTTGTCGGATTTGGACTGGTCCAAGTCTGGGGAGGACGCCCTCAAGGACTATAAGAAGGGCGACATGGTGAAGGCCGTCGTGCTGGAAGCGGACTCCGATAAGGAGCGCATCAGCCTCGGTATCAAGCAGCTGACCCCCGATCCGTTCGAGGGCGCGGCCACTTCGGACAAGCTGAAGAAGGGCATGCGCGTCACCTGCGAGGTGACGGCCGTCAAGGACAACGGCATCGAGGCGAAGCTGCTGGACCACGACCTCACGACCTTCATCCGCCGCTCCGATCTGTCCCGCGACCGGTCCGAGCAACGTCCCGATCGTTTCGGCGTGGGCGAGAAGTTCGACGCGGTCGTGACCCAGGTCGACGCCAAGACGCGCAAGATCAGCGCGTCCATCAAGGCGCTCGAGATCGCCGAAGAGAAGGAAGCGGTTGCTCAATACGGTTCGACGGATTCCGGTGCGTCCCTCGGCGACATCCTCGGCGCGGCCCTGAACAAAGCCAAGGGCGGCGAGGACGACGAAGACGACGAGACGGTCGAAGCGGAAGAAGAGCCTGCCGCCAAGCCGAAGCGCAAGCGCGCGGCCAAGAGCAAGACGGATGACGAAACGGCGGGAACCGAGGCGTCGTCCGACGAATAAGCGGCGGCTCGCGAGGCCGTCCGATCTCCACTATTGAGCGGGCATGCGGCCCGACGAATAGGCTGAGCGAAACATGGGTCTCGACGCCGAAAGCGTGATCGAGCGCCGCCGCCTCAAGCGCCGGGTTACGATCTGGCGCATCGCTGCGGTGGCGCTCGGTCTGTTGTTCGTGGGCCTGATCGTCTTCGACAACCGGCAATTGACGGGCTCCACCAGTATTCTGCCCCACGTCGCCCGCATCAGCGTCGGAGGCATCATCACCGACGACCGCAAGATGCTGGAGCTGATCGACAGGGTCGGCAAGGCCAGGCAGGTGAAGGCGGTGATCCTCGACATCAACAGCCCCGGCGGCACCACCACCGGCGGCGAGGCCATGTACGACGCGATCCGCCGCTTGGCGAAGAAGAAGCCGGTCGTCGCGACCTGCGGCACGCTTGCCACCTCCGCCGCTTATATCGTGGCGCTCGCCACCGATCGCATCTTCGTCTACGGGAACACCATCACGGGCTCCGTGGGCGTCATCTTCCAGTGGGTCAACGTTATAGAGCTCCTGAATACGCTCGGCATCGAGGTCGAAGAGGTCAAGAGCGGGCCCTTGAAGGCCGTCCCGAGCCCCTTCGAACCCACCGATGAGCGCGCCCGCGCCGTGACCGAGGAAATGGTCGAGGACGCCAAGGTCTGGTTCGTCGATCTGGTCGAGACCCGGCGGAAAATCCAGCCGAACGCGATCCCCGGCCTCACCGATGGGCGCATCTACTCAGGGCGCCAAGCCGTCGATTACAAGCTCGTGGATCAGATCGGCGACGAGCGCACGGCCCTGAGCTGGCTGGCCAAGGAACGCGGACTTCCGGCGGGCCTCAAGGTCCTCCAGTGGAAGCCCAAGGAAGAGTCGACCGGCCTCTTTGGCTGGATGCTGGGCTCGGGTGCGGAGATTTTTGGCTTGTCTAGCAGTAAGATCGCCGCTCTCCTGGGTCAGGCTTCGGCGACCCTGGAGCTTGACGGTCTTGTCTCGGTTTGGCACCCTGCATCCAATTAGTGGGGGCGTTGGGCCAGCTGCAACCAATGGCTGCGGCCCGGTGGGGCGTATGATGATCAAATCCGAGTTGATTCAGCGGGTGGCTGCCGCCAATCCGCATCTTTTCCATCGTGACGTCGAGCGGATCATCAACATTGTGCTCGATGAGATCACGGGCGCGCTTGCCCGTGGCGACCGCGTTGAGCTGCGTGGCTTCGGCGCCTTCACGGTGAAGCATCGTGCGGCGCGGCAGGGCCGCAATCCGCGCACCGGGGACACGGTCTTCGTCGAGGACAAATACGTGCCCTTCTTCAAGACCGGGAAGGAATTGCGCGAGCGCTTGAACCCCGACGGCGAGCACAACGGAAGCTAGGTTCCGTGGTCCGCCTAAGGAGCAGCCGTGTGGCGTAAGCTCATCCTTGCACTTGTGATCGTGCCGCTCGGCGTGGTGCTCATCGCGCTCGCCGTGGTCAATCGCGAGCCCGCGGTGCTGATCCTCGACCCCTTTGGCGGGGCCGAGTCCAGTTTCTCGCTCCAGGCGCCATTTTTCCTGTTCCTGCTCGGGGCCTTCGCGCTTGGCCTCGTGGTGGGTGGTATCGCCTCGTGGCTCAATCAGGGGAAGTGGCGCCGAACCGCACGCGAGGAGGCCCGCGAGGCACGCGATTGGCGCCGCCAGGCGGACCGGCTGGAGAAAGAACTGGAGACCCTGGATCCCGCCCATCATCGCCCGCAATTGCCGGCGGAGTAGCGCGGACCCCTGGGCCGGCCCCGTGGGCCGGGCCTGGCAGGGCCTTTCCCAATGCGAGGGCCCATTGAACCAATCGGCAACGCCAATGTTGCAGTGCGATGGACTTGAAGGCCTCAATTTCATAGGGTGAGCCCGCACGAGCCGCCATTCGGCCGGCAAAACCCTCACCCGAGAGCTGATAGAGCCCCGTGACGGTCAAGGTAAAAATCTGTGGCGTGCGGACGCCTGCCATTCTCGACGCTGCCGTCAGGGCGGGCGCCGATCTGGCCGGGCTTGTCTTCTTCGCCAAGAGCCCGCGAAACCTGACGATCGAGCAGGCAAGCGCGCTGGCCGAGGCCGCACGCGGCCGCGTGGGCACCGTCGCCGTCATGGTCGACCCGGACGACGCGCAGATCGAGACGGTGGTTGGCACGGTCCGTCCCGACATTCTCCAGCTTCATGGCAAGGAGACGCCCGAACGCGTCGCCGCCATCAAAGAGCGGACCGGTCTTTCCGTATTCAAGGCGGTGTCCGTGTGCGAGCCGGCCGACGTGGCGCGGGCGCGCACCTATGCCGGGATTGCCGATCAGATTCTGTTCGACGCCAAGGCGGGCCCCGATGCGGTGCTGCCCGGCGGAAACGGGGTTATCTTCGACTGGCGCATCTTGGCGTCGGCGAAACCGCCTTTTGCGCTGTCGGGCGGGCTCGATGCCGGGAACGTCGCCGAGGCGATCGCGCTCACGGGCGCCGCCCTGGTCGACGTCTCTTCCGGGGTGGAGACCGCGCCGGGCGAAAAGGACGCTGCCCTCATCATGCAATTCATTCAGGCGGCACGAGCGGCCGCCTCGCAACACGCCAAGGCCTCATGAGCACCGTCACCGATGCATTGAACACCTATCGCGGGGGTCCCGACGAGCAGGGGCATTTCGGGATCTACGGCGGCCGCTTCGTCGCTGAGACCCTGATGCCGCTCATCTTGGATCTCGAGCGTGCTTACAACGACGCCAAGGCGGACGCCTCGTTCCAGGCCGAGATGGACGGTCATCTCGCGACCTATGTCGGAAGACCATCGCCGCTCTATTTCGCCGAACGGCTCACGCAGCATTGCGGCGGCGCCAAGAT
>CAYWIA010000164.1:0-3928 GCA_964458245.1 uncultured Methyloceanibacter sp.
CCGCCGGGGCCGCTCGCCCGGAACACGTCGATGCGCAGATCCTTCTCGTCGATCTGCACGTCCACTTCTTCGGCTTCGGGAAGCACCGCCACCGTCGCCGCCGAGGTGTGGATGCGCCCTTGCGCCTCCGTTTCCGGCACGCGCTGCACCCGATGCACACCGGACTCGTATTTCATGCGCGCGAACACGCCCTTGCCGGTGATATTGGCGATAATTTCCTTATACCCGCCGGTGGCGGATTCGCTCGCCGACATGACATTGACCTTCCAGCCATGCCGGTCGGCGAAGCGCTGATACATGCGGAAAAGATCGCCGGCGAACAGCGCCGCCTCGTCCCCACCCGTGCCGGCGCGCAATTCCAAAATGGCGCTTTTCTCGTCGGCGTCGTCCTTGGGCAGAAGCTGCACCTTCAGCTGGCGCTCAAATGCCTCGATCTTCTCATCGAGCTCGCCGAGCTCTTCCCACGCGAGATCCTTCATTGCCTGGTCGGAGCTGCGATCGTCGATGATCTCTTGCAGCCCGTCCCGCTCACGCTGCGCCTCGCGCAGGGCGTTGATCGTCGCCACGATGGGATCGAGCTCGGCGAATTCCCGGGAGAGCTGCACATAGCTTTCCTGGTCGGCGCGGGTGGCGAGCTCGCTTTGCACGGCCTGCCAACGGGCGACGAGCTTGTCGAGCTTCTCGGCGGGAATGGTCGTCATGTGGTGAGGCGGGGAAGCCTAGAAATTGTTGGGAAGCCGGTCAGCCTTGCGGCTGCGCGGATCGTCCGGATCGAGAACCGGGTCCGAAGTGTTGAAGCCGGAGGACGACCCCGTATCGGACGAAGAATCGCCAAGCGCCATCCATAGGCCAACCAGGACCACGGCCGCAACAAGCGCGCCGATGCCCCATTTGAGAAGCGCCGGTTTCTTCTGTTTCGGCTCGGCCTCGGTCTCCGGCTCGCCCAGAAACGTCGCATCTTCGTGCGCCGGTGCTTCCGACGGCGCAGGCGCGTAGCCGCCGGGCTCGGGCGCATAACCTTGAGACGACGGCTGATAGCCCTGGGGCTCGGGCGGATAGGGCCGCGGCTGGGCCTGAGGAGCTTGCGGTCCATTGGGCCACGCGGGCGCTTGCGGCGCCTGAGGCGGAGCCGCGCCGGGCGCGCCTTGCGGAAACTGCGATGCGCCTCCGGGCCAGGCTTGCGGCTGGGGGGCTTGCGGCTGCGGAGCTTGGGGCCGGGGTTGTTGCGGCTGGGGGGCTTGCGGACGTGGTGCCTGAGGCTGCGGCGCCTGAGGCTGCGGCGACCGCGGCTGCGTGGCGTTCTGTTGGGGCGTGCCTTGACCGTTCGGCCAAACCGGCGGCTGCGGCATCGCCGGCGGTTGGGGGGCTTGCCCCGCGTTGCCGCCATACCCGGCCGCGCCGGATTGCGGCGCCATAACGGGAACATCCGGCATGGGTTTTGGCCTCAGCTCGACGATGCCGGCCTCAAGCTGCGCGTAGATGCGCCGGAGCAGCGGGCGCGTGTCGAGATTGAGCAGCGTGCCATAGGCGTTGACCACGCGGCAGGTCTCCGGCCACGGGGGCAGCGCATAAATCGCGCCCTGTTCTAGCGCTTGGACCACCTCGATCGGTGTCGCAATCCGCTGGGCGAGGTCCGTTTCGGTGAGGTTGCTGGCAACCCTGAGGTCCCGAAAGAGCTCGGCCACTTCCGCATCATAGCCGGCAGGCATTTCCTAATCCTGTGAATATGAAGACATCGCCAGCCGGTATCCGGTAGCGGGTCCTTTGGTCCTCGCGAGCGGCCCAGCGCCCCACGCTCGGCCGATCCCATCTCCCGAAATCCCCTGCTAACACAAGCCCAATGACGATGAGTTTGCAAGTCTTGGCAAGATTACCATATCGGCGCAGGCGGTGCAGACCTTCTCGCCCTCTTGCCCTAAATCTGCACGCCGGTTTCGGCGGCAAAACGCTTCAAATCTTCGCGAAGGGAGGTTTTCCGCTCTTCGAGCAGCGTATCCAGCCTACGGCGCAGATTTTCCGCATCCAGCGACAAAACCATGGCCTTGACCGGCCCGACCGAAGCCGGCGCCATGGAAATGGAGCGGAACCCAAGCCCGACCAGCGCCATGGCCTCAAGGGGCCTGCCCGCCATTTCGCCGCACAAGGTCAGCGGCGTGCCGTGCCGGTCCGCCGCAAGCACGATCTGCCGAAACGCCCGAAGCGCCGCAGGGCTCAGGGCGTCGAACCGGCCGGACACGCGGTCATTGCCCCGATCCGCGGCGAACAGGAACTGCACCAAATCGTTCGAGCCGACCGAGACGAAATCCGCCAAGGGTAGCAGGCTGTCGAGTTGCCATAGCAGCGCCGGCACCTCGATCATGGCTCCGACCATCAGCTTGGATGGCTCCTTGCGGCCATGCTTCTTCAGGATCGTGAGCTCGCGGTCGATCAATGCGCGCGCGGTCTCGAACTCGGAGACGTCGGAGATCATAGGCAACATGACGCGCAGCTCGCGCCCCTGCGCGGCGCGCAAGAGCGCCCGGATCTGCGTGCGGAACAGGGCGGGCCGGTCGAGTGCCATGCGGATCGCCCTCCAGCCGAGCGCCGGATTTTCTTCCGCGCCCGCGCGGAAATAGGGAATGACCTTGTCGCCGCCCACATCGAGCGAGCGGAACACCACCGGCCGCTTGCCCGCCGAATCCAGGATCGACTTGTAAAGCCGCGTCTGCTGATCGAGCCGCGGGAAGGTCGAGGAGATCATGAACTGAAGCTCGGTGCGGAACAGCCCGATGCCATCGGCGCCGGACTGATCGAGATGCGGCAAGTCGAAGAGAAGACCGGCATTGATGTGAAGTCCGACACGCTGATCGTCGAGCGTCATGGCAGGCACATTGCGCAAGGCCGCGTATTGCGCCTGCTTCCGCGCCTGGAAACGCACCTTGTCCGAATAGGCGGAGATCACCTCTTGCGTGGGCCTGAGATGCAGCTCGCCCCCTTGCGCATCGACGATCGCCGCGTCGCCTTGCTCCACGGCTTCCAGCACGCCCTTGCACTGGGTGATGGCGGCGATGCCGAGCGCGCGCGCCACGATGGCGACGTGGCTGTTGACGCCTCCTTCCTCAAGCACGAGGCCGCGCAAGCGCTGCCGGTCGTAATCCAGCAATTCCGCCGGCCCCATGGTGCGCGCGATGACGATGGCGTCCTCGGGCAGGCTCCCCGTCGCCGCGGTCTCCGTGCCGCCGGACAGAAAACGCAGCAGCCGGTTCGAAAGATCGTCGATGTCGTGCAGGCGGTCGCGGAACCGCGGGTCGGGCATACGCAGCATGCGCGCGCGCGTGTCGTTGCGCACACGTTGCACCGCGGCCTCCGCCGTGAGGCCGGTCGCCAGCGCCTCGTCGAGACGGCGCCGCCAGCCGTGGTCGTGCGCGAACATCCGGAAAGCTTCGAGCACCTCGTGGTGCTCGCCGGCCCGTGCAAGATCGCCGCGCTCCATCATGTCGTCGATCTGCCCGGTCAGATCCTCGATGGCCTGTTGCAGCCGCCGCCGCTCGAGATCCACGTCCTCGGCGATCAGCCGCGTCACCACGATGCGCGGCTCATGCAACACGACATGACCCAGCGCGACGCTTTCGGAGATCGGCTGACCGGTGAAGAGCGTATTGGAATCGCGCCGCGTCTCGGCGGTGACCTCGTCGGATACGATGCCGCCCGCAGCCAGCGTCTCGGCGATGACCATCGCCGTGGTCTGAAGCGCCTCCACCTCTTCATCGCCGTATTGGCGCATGGTGCGGTTCTGCACGGTCAGCACGCCGATCGTGTGACCGCCGCGCAAAATCGGCACGCCGACGAAGGAGTGATAGGCCTCCTCCCCCGTCTCCGGCCGGTAGGAGAAGGCCGGGTGGTGCTGGGCGTCGGCGAACTGCTTCGGCTCGGCCTGCTCGGCGACGAG
>CAYWIA010000165.1:0-3924 GCA_964458245.1 uncultured Methyloceanibacter sp.
GTCTGTCCGACGGGCATCGACATCCGCAACGGACCGCAGCTCGAGTGCATCCAATGCGCATTGTGCATCGACGCGTGCGACGAGATCATGGACAAGGTGGGACGGCCGCGCGGGCTGATCGCCTACGACACTGTGCGCAATCTCGATGCCGGCGCGGAGAACGCCGAACCGCTGCGGCTGCTGCGTCCGCGCGTGATCCTCTACGCCGCCGCGATCGCCGTGGTGGGCCTGATCATGGTTGCGGCGCTGTCCATTCGGCCCGTGCTCGACGTCAACGTGTTGCATGACCGGAATCCGCTTTATGTGAAGTTGTCGGACGGCGGGGTGCGCAACGGCTTCACGGTCAAGCTCATGAACAAGCTCTATCTGCCGCGGGCCTTCAAGCTCGGCGTCGAAGGATTGCCCGGGGCCAAGCTCGATATGGTGGGTCATGAAGGGGGCGTCGTGCCGGTGCCGCCGGACAACATTCAGTCGGTCCGGCTCTATGTGACGCTCGACAAGCAAGGCGCCCGCGCGCTTGCCGAGCAGGCCACGGCGTTCGACATCGTGATCACCGACATCGCCAGCGGCGAGGAGACCGCGCACGAAGCGACATTCCAAGGGCCGCCGCGATGAGGACGCAAGGCCGGTCTTCGCAGCCATGGTTCGCGAACGGCATCGAGGGCCGCCATGTGCTGATGGGGCTCGTCGCGTTCTTCGGCGTGATGTTCGTGGCCAACGGGCTGCTCGTCTATTACGCGCTCGGCACGTTCAGCGGCGGCGACAGGCCGGACCCTTATCGCAGCGGTCTCACCTATAACGAGACGATTGCCGCGGGCGAGCGCCAGGCCGCGCTCGGCTGGCAGAGCGAGATCGCCTACGACCCGGCTGCGGCAAGGCTGACCTTGCGGTTCGCCGACAAAGCGGCGGAGCCGGTTTCGGGCTTAAGGCTCGACGCGGACGTCACGCGCCCGGCCACGAACCGGGAGGACCGGGCGCTCGCGTTCACGGAAGTCTCGCCAGGGGTCTATGCCGCCGACGTGGCGCTCGACCCCGGTGGGTGGGTGCTTTCCGTCGAGTCTTCGCAGCATGAGGGCGACGCGCCGCTCCACCGCTTGAAGCGGCGTCTCTTCGTCGCGGACAAACCATGACGGCGCATCCGAGCGATTTGGCCAAGCAGGCGGCGAACGCTGCTCCGGCCACGCTGACCCTCGCCGTCGAGGACATGCATTGCGGCGGCTGTCTGCGCTCTGTCGAGCGGGCCGCCATGCGGGTGCCCGGCGTCGACAGCGCCCGCGCCTCGCTCGCCGCCAAGCGGCTGACCGTGACCTATGACCCGGCACAGGCCGGTGAGGTCGCGCTGATCGAGGCCCTCGGCCGCGTCGGATTCACGGCTTCGCTCATGGATTCGGCCAAGCAGGACCGTGGCGATGCGCGGCAGAACTATCTTCTGCGGCGCGTGGCGGTGGCGGGCTTCGCCGCCATGAACATCATGCTCTTGTCCGTCGCCGTGTGGTCGGGGGAGAGCGGCGATATGGACCCGGCTTTGGCCGCACTGTTCCGCTGGCTCTCCGCGCTGATCGCGCTGCCCACCGTCGTCTATGCGGGGGCGCCGTTCTTCAGCTCGGCCTATGCGGCGCTCAAAGGGCGCCGGCTCAACATGGACGTGCCGATCTCGCTCGCGATCGTCTTGGCGACGGGCATGAGCCTCTACCAGACCATGCTCAACACCGAGCAGGTCTATTTCGACGCCGCCGTCACCTTGCTGTTCTTCCTGCTGGTCGGGCGCTATCTCGATGAGACGCTGCGGGTTCGCGCACGCGGCGAAGCGCAAAACCTTCTGAGTCTGCAGAACGGCATCGCCACGGTGATCGAGCCTGACGGCATGCGGCGGCAAGTCGCCGCCAACGCGCTCCGGCCCGGTGACCGGCTGCTGGTCGCGGCCGGTGAGCGGGTCGCGGCGGACGGCCGCGTCGTAAGCGGCCGCGGGCAGATCGATCAGAGCCTGATCACGGGCGAGACGGCGCCCGCCTCCGTCGAGACCGGCACGCAAATCTATGCGGGCACCCTCAACCTGACACGAAGCTTGGAGATGGATGTCACGGCGGCCGACGACGCGACGCTGCTCGCCGAGATCAGCCGGCTGATGCTGGCGGCGGAGCAGGGCAAGGCGCGCTATCGCCGGCTTGCGGACCGTGCGGCGCAAATCTACGCGCCGGCCGTGCATGGCCTCGGGCTTGCGACCTTCATCGGCTGGCTTGCGTTCGGCGCCACGTGGCAGACGGCGCTCACCTATGCCATCGCCGTGCTGATCATCACGTGTCCTTGCGCGCTCGCGCTCGCCGTGCCGGCGGTGCAGATCGCCGCCGCCAGCCGCCTGTTCAAGCGGGGCATCATGGTCAAGGCGCCGGACGGGCTGGAACGCATCGCCGAGATCGACACGGTGGTCTTCGACAAGACCGGGACGCTCACGCTCGGAAAGCCGCAACTGATTGAGTCAGAGTGCATTTCTGACGACGTTCTGGCGTCGGCGGCGGGGCTCGCCGCGGCCAGCCGGCACCCCTATTCGCGGGCGCTGGTCGCCGCGGCGGAGCGGCGACTCGGCGCGGTCCAACCGACGAGCGGGATCGAGGAGACGCCGGGTGAGGGCTTGTCGCACGGCGAGGAACGATTGGGGTCGGCTGAATGGTGCGGCGTGGAGACCGGGGACGCGCAAGGCAGCCGGGTGTGGTACCGGCGGGGTAAGGAGGCGCCGGTGTGCTTCCGGTTCGCCGACGGCTTGCGTCCCGATGCGGCCGAGACGGTCGCCGAATTGAAGCGGCGCGGCTTCGGCGTGGCGCTGTTGTCCGGCGATCGCCAAGCCGTGGTCGAGCAGGTGGCCGCCGAGGCCGGGATCGATACCTGGCATGCGGAGATGAAACCCGCCGGCAAGATCGCCTGGCTCGAGGAACGCGCCAAGGAAGGTCGCAAAGTCCTCATGGCCGGCGATGGGCTGAACGATGCGCCGGCGCTCGCGGCGGCCCATGCCTCCATCTCGCCGGCCAGCGCGGCCGATATCAGCCAGCGCGCCGCCGATTTCGTGTTTCAAGGCGCAAAGCTCGGTCCCGTGGCCGAGGCGATCGATACGGGACGGCGGGCACACCGCATGGCCTTCCAGAATTTCGGCGTGGCCGCGGTCTACAACGCGATCTGCGTGCCGCTCGCCATGGCGGGATACGTGACACCGCTGATCGCCGCCATCGTCATGTCGAGCTCCTCGATCCTGGTCACGCTGAACGCCGCACGGCTCGCGGGAGGAGGGCGCAGATGACCGCGCTCGCCTGGCTGATCCCGGTGGCGCTGGGGTTGGGCGCGCTCGGTCTCGCCGCTTTCCTGTGGGCTTTGAAGACCGGCCAGTTCGAGGATCTGGAAGGCGCGTCCTATCGCGCGCTGGAAGACGAGCCGCCCGGCGACGAGACCGGCCGAAACTAGGCGCTAGCTGGCGCGGCGCTCATCGTCGGGGAGGTCGGGGACCTCGGACTTGTCCGCCTGGCTCGCCGGCGCGAGCGCCGCGGCGATGGCATCGTCCACCGTCGACATCCAGACGAACTGGACCTCGCCGCGCGCGGACTCCGGCACGTCCTCGTAGTCCTTCTTGTTACGCTCCGGCAGCATCACCGTGGTGATGCCGGCACGCACCGCCGCCAGCACCTTGTTCTTCACCCCGCCGATGGGCAGCACGAGGCCGCGCAGCGAGATCTCGCCGGTCATGGCGACGTCGTTCTTCACGGTGCGCCCGGTCAGGAGCGAGGTGAGCGCGATGAACATGGCGACGCCCGCTGACGGTCCGTCCTTGGGAATGGCGCCCGCCGGAACGTGCAGATGGATGTCCGACTTTTCGAACAGGCCGGGATCGATGCCGAGCATCTCGGCGCGCGCCTTCACCAGGGACAACGCGGCTTGCGC
>CAYWIA010000166.1:0-3907 GCA_964458245.1 uncultured Methyloceanibacter sp.
ACCGCGGCCGTGGTCAAGGCGCTCAACGAAGGCGAGTTCGACACCGTGATCGGGAAATTCCGCTTCGACGAGCAGGGCGATCCGAGCCTGCCGCCCTATGCGGTCTATCGCTGGGCCGATGGCAGCTATGAGCAGATCGAGGACGAGGCCCCCTCGCCCGCCGGCTGATCTAGCTCTTCTTGGGGGCGGCCTCCTCGGCCTTGAACTGGGCCTCGAGCTGCTCCTCGAACTTCACCAGGTCTTCCGGCAACGGCATGCCGAACGCGCGCATCTCGTTCAGCCTCTCGCGAATCTGCAAGTAAAGCTCGTGGCGGTCCTCGGGCTGGTTCTCCATCTGGTTGATGAGCAGCGCGAGTTCGGCCTTGAGATCCTCGAATGCCATGACGGGGTGCCTCCTTTTGAACGGCGCCGGATCGGACCATAAACGGTGCGAGGCGGCAAGCCTTGTCCTCCGCGCATTGCAGTTCGGACATTTCCCTTGCATAGTCCTCTCCTGCCGAGGGGCCTGGAGGGAAAGCGGGCAATGGAACAACTCACGTTCAGCAAGGTGGTCGGCTTCGTGCTGGCGGCGGCGTTCGCCATCGTCATCGGGGTCTGCATGTGGGCGCTGATGGTCGGCGACTTTATGAATACCGTCATGAACGCCCAGACGCAGCACACGGTCCGCATCGTCGGATTTGCCGGCCTGCTCGCAGCGCTCGTCACCTGGTGGTGCGCCCGCTTCACGGCGCGCCGCGGTTTCCTCGTGCGCATGCTGTTCGCCCTCTTCATCTTCATCGTGGCGTTTTGCAGCTTCGGCGGCCTGCTCCGCTTCATCTACATCCACGCCATCTATCCGAGCCAGCAGGACTGGTCGCTGTCGGGCATGTATCTGGCCTCGCTCAACGACTTCTATACCTTCCTGCTCGACATGATGATCCCGCCCCGCCCGGGCTATCTGGGGCTCGCCGTGGCCGCGGCCATCTATGTCGCCCTGTTCGGAGCCCGCGAGCCGAGAACTGTTGAAATTTAAGTCTTTCGGCAAGCTCGCGTTTGAGTGGCCTTCGCGTTCTGCTAGACCTGTCCTCTCGCCGGAGGTCCCTCCGGGAAAGGCTTGAACGACCAGCATGATTCCGCGCTACAGCCGCTCCGAGATGACCGCCATCTGGGAGCCCGAAAACAAATTCAACATCTGGCTGAAGATCGAGGTCTACGCGGCCGAGGCCATGGTCGAGCTCGGCCTGATCCCCAAAGAGGCGGCGGAAGCCGCGAAGACGCGCGGCGGCTTCGACATCGACCGCATCGACGAGATCGAGCGGGAGGTGAAGCACGACGTCATCGCCTTCCTCACCTCGGTCGCCGAGCATGTCGGCCCCGAGGCGCGTTACCTCCATGCCGGCCTCACCTCCTCGGACGTGCTCGACACGTGCTTCAACGTGCAGCTCACCGAAGCCGCCGATATCCTCATCGCCGATCTCGACGCTCTGCTTGAAGCGCTGAAGACCCGCGCCTTCGAGCACAAAGACACGGTCACGGTCGGACGCAGTCACGGCATCCATGCGGAGCCGACCACGTTCGGGCTGAAGCTGGCCCAGGCGTACGCGGAGTTCGCCCGCAACCGGGAGCGCATGGTGCGCGCCCGCGAGGAGGTCGCCACCTGCGCCATCTCAGGCGCGGTCGGCACGTTCGCCCATGTGGATCCGCGCGTGGAAGCCTATGTCGCCGGCAAGCTCGGGCTCGAACCGGAGCCGATCTCCACGCAAGTGATCCCGCGGGACCGGCACGCGGCCTATTTCACAACGCTCGCGGTGATCGCCAGCTCCGTGGAGCGGATCGCCACGGAGATCCGCCACCTCCAACGCACCGAGGTGCTGGAGGCGGAGGAGTTCTTCTCCGAGGGGCAAAAGGGCTCCTCCGCCATGCCCCATAAGCGCAACCCCGTGCTGTCGGAGAACCTGACCGGGCTCGCCCGCGTCGTGCGCGGTTATGCGCTCCCTGCGCTCGAGAACGTCGCGCTCTGGCACGAAAGAGACATTTCACACTCCTCGGTCGAGCGGATGATCGGGCCAGACGCGACGGTGACGCTCGATTTCGCGCTTCATCGGCTCACCGGCATCATCAAGGGCCTCGTGGTCTATCCCGAGCGCATGCGCGCCAACATGGACCGCCTCGGCGGGCTCATCCATTCCCAGCGCGTGCTGCTGGCGCTGACCGCCGCCGGCGTGAGCCGTGAGGACGCCTATCGCCTCGTCCAGCGCAACGCGATGAAGGTGTGGCAGGAGAACAAGGATTTCCTCACCGAACTGCTGGCCGATAAGGACGTGACACGCGCGCTGTCGGAAGACGTGCTCCGCGATCAGTTCGATCTCGGCTATCACACCAAGCATGTGGACGCGATCTTCAAGCGCGTCTTCGGCTAGAGACTAGCGCGGGCCGAACAGACCGCGCCGCTGGGTCTCGACCGGCCTCGTGTCGAACTCGCTCGGGGGGCCGGCATAGCCTCGCTGCCCGTACTTGGCATAATTGCCGAACTTGTCGTAGTAGCGCCTGCCGCCATAGCCCCAGAAGCCGGGCGTGTAGCCGTAAGGCGGGAGCGCGAGCGGCACGTTGTAGTCGTAGGCGTTCTCCTCGCCTTTGCGAACGCGGATGAAGCGGAGATAGCTCGCCTGCACGTAGCCGCCGGCGACCTGGCACCAGCCCTTCTTGCAGTCCTTGGCGTCGACTGTTTGCGACACGCCGATCAGGCCGAGCACCTTGGCCTGTGCGTTCGGAGAGGCATGAATGCTCGCGGGCCGCGTGGCCACGGCCGTGGCGGCGTGCGCCGTGCCTGGCAAGACCAGCACCGCGGCAAGCAGGATCGCGATCTTCAGGGAAGTCATCATCGCCTGCTCCTTGGCCGCCTATGTAGGACGAAAGGCGGCCAGGGCCAAGGCGGCTAGTCGCGGTAGGAGGTGGTGTCCTCGTAGGAACTCCGGAGGTCTGCGCTGATCCCCTGGAGGTCGACGTCCGCGATGGGTCCTCCCCCGTCGCCATAGGCGCCGCTGCCGTGAAAGATGTGCGGCATATAGCGGTAGCGGTTCCGCTCCTGCGCCATCATGAAGTGGCGCTTGCGGTAAAAGCTCGGCGAAATCGCCGTATAGGGCGGCATGTCGTAGTACCAGTCGGCCTTGGGATAATGCCCCGCGCGATAAGGATAAGGCGGGAAGATCGGCCAGATCTCCGGCTCCAGGACCTCGACGGTCCCCGCGATCAGATAGCGCTGGCTGGCATAGCCGCGATAGCCGTTCCAGATGACGCCGCACCAACCGTCGCGGCAGCCCTTGATGTCGACCCGCGCGCCCGCGGGCATCGCGGCGATGAGGTAATAGTTGGTGCCCGGTCCTTCGCGCAGAGACAGCGCCGTGGCCGTCGTGGCGTCTCGCGCCGACGCCGTGCCCGCAGCGGCCACGAGCCCCAGAAGGAACCCCATGACGATCCGAATCGATTGTCTCATGCCGCGTCCCCGAGTGAGTCCGTTGCGCAGTGTCGCATACGGCCCTCGCAGCGTCAGCCTTTGAATGGGTGGGGCGGGCGCTATGGCGCCGGCCTGGTGCAAGGATGCAACGGCAGACAGAGGCGAATCATTTGAAGGGTTTGGACCGCGGTCCTTAAGAGGATGATTGAACAGCGGCCTTGGTGGCCGCGGCGGCGCCCGAGAACCAGCCCGCGTCGGTGCCCACGGCCACGATGTCCCAGCCCTCTGCGATTCGGGGCCTGGCGAAGTCGACATCGTTGGCGAAAATGAGAGTCATCACCGATTTCTCGCGGGCTTTCCTGAGAACCAGGCTCATGGCCTCCTGGACTTCCTTCGCCCAAATATCGAGGCGGCCGGTCAGCGCCACGGAGAGGTCGTTCGGCCCGAAGCAGACCATGTCCACGCCGTCGAGGC
>CAYWIA010000167.1:0-3892 GCA_964458245.1 uncultured Methyloceanibacter sp.
TGAAATGGTCGGGCGGCTATGTCTGGGCCTGCAAGAACTATGACGGCGACGTGCAGTCCGACACGGTGGCGCAGGGCTTCGGCTCGCTCGGCCTGATGACGTCGGTGCTCATGACGCCCGACGGCAAGACCGTGCTGGCGGAGGCGGCGCACGGCACGGTGACCCGGCACTTCCGCCAGCACCAGGAGGGCCGCGCCACCTCGACCAATTCGACGGCGTCCATTTACGCCTGGGGCGGAGCGCTGAAGCACAGGGCCAAGCTCGACG
The DNA here is from genome assembly GCA_964458245.1 of uncultured Methyloceanibacter sp. Lineage (GTDB taxonomy): Bacteria > Pseudomonadota > Alphaproteobacteria > Rhizobiales > Methyloligellaceae > Methyloceanibacter. Next base: position 268 of record CAYWIA010000167.1, read on the forward strand.
GCAATGACGCGCTCGCCCGCTTCGCCGAGACCTTGGAGAAGGTCGTGGTCTCGACCATCGAGTCAGGCTTCATGACGAAGGACCTTGCGCTCCTGGTCGGCGCCGACCAGGCCTGGCTGACGACCGAAGGCTTCATCGAAAAAATCGGCGACAATTTGCGCGCGGCCGTGGAGAAGCGCCAGGCGGCCTAGGCCTTCTCGCCGGCGGACGCCTTCCGCGCCGGTTTCCGGGCGGGCGGGGACGCGTCGATCTCGGTGCGCCTCTTTGCCACCTCGCGGATGCGGGTCATGATCTCGGGATGGCGGCGCGTCAGCCGCGCCAGCGCCTGGCTGTCGAGCACATAGACGCGGCAGCGCGACTTGGCGATGACGTCGTGCTTGTGGCGGCGATGCTCGAGCAGCGCCATCTCGCCGAAGAAATCCCCCTCCTTCAGCGTCGCGTTCCGGCCGCGGCCCATCTCGACGACGGCTTCGCCGCTCGCGATCAGGAACATGCCGTCGCCCACGTCGCCCGCGCGCACCATGGGCACGCCGGGCAGATAGCTCCGCGTGTAGAGCAGCTTGGTGATCTCGGCGATCTCCGTCTCGTCCATGCTGGCGAAGAGCGGCACACGGGCGACCATGGACCAGGTGACCACGAACTGGTGCCGGTTCGATTCTTGAGAGAAGCCGGTGGCGATGATGGCGATGGGCAGCGCGAACATGCCCACGCCGAGCAGCATGACGACGCCGCCGAGCATCTTGCCCCAGGGGGTGACCGGGACCGCGTCGCCATAGCCGACCGTGGTAAGGGTGGAGAGTGCCCACCACGCCGCCGCGGGCACCGACCCGAACGCGACAGGCTGCGCCTCGCGCTCCAGGAAATAGATGCCGGTCGAGGCGAACAGAAGCAGCACCAGCATGATGAGCAGCGCGCCGAACAGCGCGCGATACTCGTCCGCCAGCACGCGCCCCAAGGTCTGCAGCGCCGGCGAATAGCGCACGAGCTTGAGCAGCCGGAACAAGCGGAACACGCGCAGGATGCGCAGATCGATTGGGTAGATCCAGTGCACGTACCACGGCGCGAAGGCGAGCAGGTCGATGATCATCATCGGCCGGGTGGCGAATCTGAGCCGCGCCCGCCATGGCCGCATGCGCGACAGCATCGGGATCTCCACGCAGCTCCACAGCCGCAGCAGATATTCCACGGTGAACACGGCGACCGAGAAAAGATTCAAGGCGTCGAACCACGGGCCGTATTCGGCGGCGACGGAATCGACGGTCTCGGCGGCAAAGGCGACGGCGTTGAGGACGATCAGCGCCACGATGAACGCCGTCACCACATGCGCCGCCGGATGGGCGTCGCCGCCCACCTCCAAGATGTCGTGGACCTTCCTGCGCCAGTGACGCCAGACGGTCTCCCCGGCCATGGCCTAGCCGTGCCCGGCGCGGGCCTTGGCGCCCTCGTCCGCGCTCGAGATCGCCGCGGCGATCGCCTCCAGCGCCGCATCGGCGCGCGCGCCGTCGGGACCTCCGGCCTGAGCGAGATCAGGGCGTCCGCCGCCGCCCTTGCCGCCGAGCGCCTCGGCGCCCACGCGGACCAGATCGACGGCGCTGTAATCGCCGGTGAGGTCGTCGGTGACGCCCACCACGAGCCCCGCTTTGCCTTCCTCACTGACGCCGACCACGGCAACGATGCCCGAGCCGATCTGCTGCTTGGCTTCGTCCACCAGGCCGCGCAAATCTTTCGGCTGAACGCCGTGCACGGTCCGGGCGAGAAGCTTGACCCGGCCGAGTTCACGCACGGCCGCGGCCGCCTCTCCGCCCCCGCCTTCAGGCCGCAGGGCGAGCGCGCGCTGGGCTTCGGCCAGTTGGCGCTCGAGCTTGCGGCGCTCCTCGACGACCGCCGCGAGCCGCTCGATCATCTCGTCGGGAGAGACTTTGAGGATCTCCGCCGCCTGGCGCACGCGCGCGTCTTGGCCGGCGAGGAAACCGCGGGCCGCGCCGCCGGTCAGCGCCTCGACACGGCGGACGCCTGCGGCCACCGCGCTCTCGCCCACGATCTTGAGCAGGCCGATCTCGCCGGTGCGTGCCACATGGGTGCCGCCGCAGAGCTCGATGGAATAAGCGTGGCCGGCCTTGGGACTGTCCGGCGCGACCCCCATAGAGACGACACGGACCTCGTCGCCGTATTTCTCGCCGAACAGAGCGAGCGCCCCCTGCTCGATGGCGGCGTCCGGCGTCATCAGGTGCGTTTCGACGGGCGCGTTCTGCAGGATCATGGCGTTGACCAGGTCCTCCACCGCGGCGATCTCGTCCTGGCTCATGGGCTTTTGATGGGAGAAGTCGAAGCGCAGGCGTCCCGGCTCCACCAGCGAGCCTTTCTGGGCCACGTGCTGGCCGAGCACTTGACGCAAGGCCTCATGCAGAAGATGGGTGGCGGAGTGATGGGCCCGGGTCGTGCTGCGGCGCGCGTGATCGACGTCGAGCGTCACGGTCTCGCCGCGCAGCAGCGTGCCCTTCTCCACGACGCCCTCATGCAGAAAGAGACCATGCAGCTTTTTCTGCGTGTCTTCGACCTTGAACGAAACGTCGGTCCCCATGCTGAGCGTGCCGCGATCGCCGACCTGGCCGCCGGACTCCGCGTAGAACGGCGTCTGGTTCACGATGACGATGCCGCGATCGCCCTGTTCCAGCTTCTCGACGCGCTTGCCGTCCTTGACCAGCGCGACGATCTCGCCCGACGCCGTCTCGGTCTCGTAGCCTAAGAACTCGGTGGCGCCGAGATCCTCTTTCAGCTCGAACCACAAGGTCTCGGTCGCGGCCTCCCCGGAGCCGGCCCAGGACTTCCGTGCCTCGGCGCGCTGCCGTTCCATGGCGGCGGCAAAGCCGGCCGCATCGACGGCAATGCCTTTTGCTTTCAGCGCGTCCTCGGTGAGGTCGTAGGGAAAGCCGAAAGTATCGTAGAGCTTGAAGGCGACCTCGCCCGGCAGCGTATCGCCGGAGGACAACCCCTCAACCGCCTCGTCGAGCAGCCGCAAGCCCCGTTCCAAGGTCTCGCGAAAGCGGGTCTCCTCCAGCTTCAGCGTTTCCTCGATCAGATCCTCGCCGCGCTCGAGTTCGTGATAAGCGCGCCCCATCTCGGCGGTGAGCGTCGGCACCAAGCGATAAAGCAGCGGCTCCTTGGCGCCGAGCAGATGCGCATGCCGCATGGCCCGGCGCATGATGCGGCGGAGCACGTAGCCGCGGCCTTCGTTCGATGGCAGCACGCCGTCGGCGATGAGGAAGGCGGCCGCGCGCAGATGATCGGCGATGATGCGGTGGCTCGGGGCGTTGTCGCCTTCCGCACGCACGCCGGTCAGCTCGACGGACGCGGCGATCAGCGTGCGGAACAGGTCGATGTCGTAATTGTCGTGCGTCCCCTGCATGACCGCGGCGATGCGCTCGAGCCCCATGCCGGTGTCGATCGAGGGTCGCGGCAGGTCGATACGCGTGCCGTCTTCGCGCTGCTCATATTGCATGAACACCAAATTCCAGATCTCGACGAACCGGTCGCCGTCCTGATCCGGGCTGCCGGGCGGACCGCCGGGCAGATGCGCGCCGTGATCGTAGAAGATCTCCGAGCACGGCCCGCACGGGCCCGTGTC
>CAYWIA010000168.1:0-3833 GCA_964458245.1 uncultured Methyloceanibacter sp.
TCGTGCTCGATGAGGAAAATGGCGATCTTCTCCGTCTTGCGGATGGCATAGAGCAGTTCGTTGAGCTCGTCGCTTTCCCGCGCATTGAGCCCGGCGGCCGGTTCATCGAGACACAGAAGCAACGGCCGCGTGCACATGGCGCGCGCGATCTCGATCCGCCGTTGATCTCCGTAGGAGAGCTCTCCCGCTGCTTCATCGGCGCGGGCCGTAAGGCCCACTTGATCGAGCCAGTAGCGGGCGAGATCGACGGCTTGCTTCTCCGCGCAGCCGAAATTCACGACACCAAGGATGGCGCCAAGGCTAAAGCCGGAGGCGCGTGCCAGCACGTTGTGCTGCGCCACCATCAGATTCTCCAGCACGGTCATCCCGGGGAAGAGACGGATATTCTGGAAGGTGCGGGCCACGCGCGCTTGCGCGTTGATCTCGTGATCGTCGAGCCGCTCGAGATAGAAATATTCGCCGTCGGGCTGCGTCAGCGTGATCCGGCCCTCGGTCGGCTTGTAGAACCCGGTAATGCAGTTGAACACCGTGGTCTTGCCGGCGCCGTTCGGCCCGATCAGCGAGGTGATGTCTTGGCGGCCGACCGTGAAGGACAGATCGTCGATGGCGACGAGCCCGTCGAAGCGCATGGTGAGATGCTCGACCGTGAGCACCGGGTCTTTGGCCCAGGGTCTCATGCGCGGCCCTGTCCCACGAGGTTTCCGGGAATTTCACGCGCGCCGTGAAGCGCGATGGTGGGTGCGCGCGACGCGACGAGCCCGCGCGGCCGCCACACCATGATCGCCACCATGGCGAAGCCGAACAGCAGCATGCGATAGAGCGCCGGGTCGAAGCCCGCCCCGAAGAAGCTTTGCAGGCCCTCGGTGTGTCTGAGCGCCTCGAAGCCGCCGACCATGACCACCGCGGCGATGGCGACGCCCAATTGGCTGCCCATGCCGCCGAGCACGACGATGGCAACGATGATGGCGGATTCGATGAAGGTGAAGCTCTCCGGGCTGATGAAGCCTTGCCGCGTGGCGAAGAACGCGCCGGCGAGCCCGCCGAACAGAGCGCCGGTGGCGAACGCGGTAAGCTTGGTGACGGTCGTGTTGATGCCGAGCGACCGGCAGGCGATCTCGTCCTCGCGCATGGCTTCCCAAGCGCGCCCGATGGGCAGCCGCCGCATCCGCAATGTCACGAGATTGGTCAGGAAGGCGAGCGCCAGGATCACGTAGTAGAGAAAGATGATGCCGTGCAGCGCGTCGTAGTTCAGGCCGAAGAAACTGCTGAACGTCTCGCCCTCGGCGAAGGGCGAGAAGGGCAGGCCGAAAAAGGTCGGCTTGGGGATGCCCGAGATGCCATTCGGCCCGTTGGTCACCTCGGTCCAGTTGAGCAGCACGATGCGGATGATCTCGCCGAAGGCCAGCGTGACGATGGCGAGATAGTCGCCGCGCAGGCGTAAGACCGGGAAGCCGAGGATGACGCCCCAGAGCGCCGCCGCTAAGCCCGCGATCGGCAGACAGATCCAGAAGCCGAGACCGAAATGGGTGGCGAGCAGCGCGAAAGTGTAGGCGCCGACGGCGTAGAACGCCACGTAGCCGAGGTCGAGCAGGCCGGCGAGGCCGACCACGATGTTCAGTCCCCAGCCGAGCATCACATAGGTGAGGACGAGGATCGAAAGGTCGAACCAGTAGCGCAAGGGCAGCCCGAGATTGAAGATTTTCTCGAGCCCGTAGGCGGTCAGCGGGAACAACACCGCGAACAGGATGCCGCCGGCGATGAAGATCTGCGCGTAAGGCAGGTCGGGGAAGAAATGCAGAATGCCGCGGCGCAGCAGGCCCAATCCGACGAAAGCGAGCAGAGCGATCGCGATCAGCTCAAGCGCCGGTGCGTCGAGCAGGGCGGAAACGATCAACGTGATCGCGCCGAGGGCCGCCGTCGCACCGAGCACGACGATGTCGCGCCTCCCGAACGGCTCCCGCGTAAAGAGCTTGGCGAAGGGCGTGGTGAGCGGATACGCCGCCTGCCAGACGAACAGGTTGAGGAGAAGCCGCCCCACGAACACGATGCCGACCACGACCGCGAGCAACGCGGGCCGCGGCTGAAGCGTCAGCCCGGTGACATTGTCCTCGGTGCGCAGGCCCAGCACGAGCGAGAACAGGGCAAAGGCGATAATCGCGGCGATGAGGGAATCGGCGAGGGCTGAGGAGAGCCGCTGGCGGAAAGATGTGCCGGGCTCAGCCAATCTAGACCTTCTCGACCTCGGGCCGCCCCAGCAGGCCCGTCGGGAAGAAGATGAGCACGACGGCGAGCATCGCGAACGCCGCGACGTCCTTGTACTCGATGGTGAAGTAGGCGGACCAGAAGGTTTCGATCAGCCCGATGATGAGCCCGCCGATCATGGCGCCGGGAATGGAGCCGATGCCGCCGAACACGGCCGCGGTGAACGCCTTGATGCCGACGATGAAGCCGATGAAGAAATCGATCACACCGTAATAGAGCAGGTAGAGCAGCCCCGCCACGGCCGCCAGCATCGCGCCGAGCACGAAGGTGAGCGAGATGGTGCGGTCCACGTTGACGCCCGACAGCGCGGCCATCAGCCGGTCCTGCTCGCACGCGCGCTGCGCGCGCCCCAAGGCCGTGCGGCTGATGAGGAGCCAGAACGCGGTCATCAGCACCAGCATCGTCACCACGATGAGGATCTGGATGTTGGAGACGATCACCGTGAACTCGCCCTGCCTGAACAGCTCGTAGCCGCCGGTGATGACGGGCTGGAGTGGCTTCACCCGCGCGCCTTGCGCCACCTGGATGAAGTTTTGCAGCACGATCGACATGCCGATGGCGGTGATCAGCGGCGCCAGCCGGAAGGAGTCACGCAGTGGCCTGTAGGCGACGCGCTCCACCGTCCAGCCCCATACGGCGGTCAGCACCATGGCGAGGATCAGCACGATGAGAAGCGCGAGAGGAATCGCCGTGACGCCGAGAGCGGTGAGCGCCAGGAAAGCGATCAGCGCGATGAACGCGCCCACCATGAAGATGTCACCATGGGCGAAGTTGATCATGCCGATGATGCCGTAGACCATGGTGTAGCCGATCGCGATCAACCCATAGATGGAGCCCAGGGCGAGACCGTTGATCAGCTGCTGAAGGAAATAGGCCATGGAAACGCCTGCCTCGCCTTCCCCCCAATGGGCATTGCAGACTTAAAGAAAGCGGGCCGTGCCCACTTTGGCCTTTCTAGCAAGAAGGGCTTGTCCTGTGCATGCCCAAATTCAGAGCAGCATGTGGGACCCGTCGCAATAAGGGGGATCCCCCGTATCCTTGCAGCCGCACAGCAGCGCCATCTCGGTGCGCTCGGCGGTGAACATCAGGGGCTCGATGCCGCTGCCGGCATGGGCGCCGTCGCAGAAGGGCTGCTTCTGGCTCCGCCCGCAGCGGCACCAGGCGTAGCGTTTGCCCTCTTCGAGTTGGACCTGATAGGGGCTGAGCTGTGGGCGCTCCGGCTCTTCTGACATGATGATTCCCAGCTTTATTGGTCAGACAATTGCCGGGCCCTGCTTAGCCAATTCGTCCCGTGCTTACAAGGAAGTGTCGGATTTTCGTGTTAAGTGCGTCGATAGTTTTGCTGTCTAAGATTAGCCGCTCCCGACGATTCACGCGGCCCGGAAAACGCGAGAAGACCCTTGAGTCCACGCCCCAGCGGCACCATAGAGGGTGAAAGACCGCCTTTTGCGCGCCTGCGCGCAAGGTGCGGCATGCGCTTAAGTGCGCGCATGGGTCGGGGACGCATCGGGATCAAGGCGAGTTTGGAGGCCGCCCGTGGCTGAGCTGATCTTTGCCGTTCTTTCCGTGGC
>CAYWIA010000169.1:0-3824 GCA_964458245.1 uncultured Methyloceanibacter sp.
GAAAAGATTGAAAAACTCTATTGCGCGGCGGCGGGGGCTCGGGCGCGATGGTGGCTCAGGTCGCGAAAGCGCGAATTTCTGCCGTTCAACGGGTTCTCCGGGTCCCAAGCGTAGTTCACGGCGGAAAACCGGGCTTGGAGAGCATCGTAGAGAAGGAGCCGGCCAACCAGCCCTTCGCCAATTCCGAGCAGCTCCTTGACCACCTCGACCGCCTGGAGACAACCGAGCACGCCCGCCACTGCACCGAGAATGCCCGCTTCCGAACAGGCCGGCACGGTGCCTTCCGGCGGGGACTCCGGAAACAGACAGCGGTAGTTGGGGCGCGGGTTGCCCCCGGCGTCGGTCTCGAAGGCGCGGAAGGTGGTCAACTGGCCGTCGAAGGGGCCGAGCGCGGCGGCGACCAGCGGCACCTTCGCGAAATAGCTGGCGTCGTTGACCAGATAGCGCGTGGCGAAATTGTCCGAACCGTCGGCAACGATGTCATAGCCGCGCAAGATATCGAGCGCGTTCTCCGCGACGAGGCGCGTGGTGTAAAGCTTCGTCGCCACATGGGGATTGAGACGCTCGACGGTCGCGGCCGCGCTCTTCGTCTTCGACCGGCCGACGGCGCCGGTATCGTGCACGATCTGGCGCTGAAGGTTGTCGAGGCTCACCCGGTCGTCGTCGATGATGCCGATCTGGCCGATGCCGGCCGCAGCGAGATAAAGGATCAAAGGCGAGCCGAGGCCGCCGGCACCAACCACCAGCACGCGCGCGGCTTTGAGGCGCTGCTGGCCTTCGCCGCCAATCTCCTTCAGCACCAGATGGCGCCGGTAGCGGGCAATTTCGTCCTGGGTAAGCATGGGCTCAATCTATGCTTTGCGGGCAGAGGCTGCCAGGGCGACTAGCCGGTGGAGCCGAAACCGCCACCGCCGCGCGTCGTGCCGCTCAGCGCGTCCGCCGCGACGATCTCCACATGGGTCACCGGCGCGATGAGGGCTTGGGCGATGCGGTCGCCGCGCTGAATGAGAAACCGTTCACTGCCGAGATTGATGAGCAGGACCTTCACTTCGCCACGATAGTCAGCGTCGATCGTACCGGGGCTGTTCAAGACCGTAATGCCGTGTTTGAGCGCGAGCCCCGAACGGGGCCGCACCTGGGCTTCGAAGCCTTGGGGCAGTTCGAAGACGAGCCCGGTCGGCACCAGCACGCGATCGCTCGGATCGAGCGTGAGCGCGCCGTCTTCGGGCACGGCAGCCAGCAGATCGAAGCCTGCTGCGTGTTCCGACTGGTAGGCGGGAAGCGGCAGCCCCTCACCGTGCGGGAGGGCCAAGATCCGGAGCGTCACGCTCATTCGGCCGCCGAGCGCACGCTGGACAAGGACTCGGCGGCCCGCGCCAGAAGGCGCGCCGCCATCTCGTCTTTGCTCATGGCCGGCCAATCCTCGACGCCAGCGCCGGTCACGAGATGCACTTGCGTCCGGTCGCCACCCATGATGCCGGTCGCAGCCGACACGTCATTGGCGACGATCCAATCCGCACCCTTGGCGCGGCGTTTGGCACGCGCGTGGTCCACGACGTTCTCCGTCTCGGCGGCGAAGCCGATGACCAGCTCCGGGCGCTGCGGCCCCGGAATGGCTATGGTGGCCAGGATGTCCGGATTCTGGGCGAGGCTCAGCGAGACGTCGGCGGCGCTCTCTTTCTTGAGCTTCTGCGCGGCTTCGGCACGCGCGCGCCAATCGGCGACGGCGGCGGCGCAAACGGCGATGTCGGCGGGAAGCGCATCGAGCACCGCGTCCAGCATCTCTTGGGCCGTCTCGACCTTGACCGCGTTCACGCCGTCGATGTCGGGCAAGTTCACCGGGCCGGAGACGAGCGTTACGCGGGCCCCGAGAGCAAGCGCGGCGCGCGCCAGCGCATGGCCCTGCTTGCCGGAAGAACGGTTGGCGATATAGCGCACGGGATCGAGCGGCTCGTGGGTCGGGCCCGAGGTGATCAGCACGTGACGTCCGGTCAGTGGGCCCTTCCGCTTTTCGGTAAGAAGCCGCGCGATGGCGCTCACGATCGTTTCAGGCTCTGCCATGCGCCCGGGACCGAACTCGCCGCACGCCATTTCACCCTCTTCGGGGCCCACGAAGTGAATGCCGTCGGCGCGGAGCGTCGCGACATTGCGGCGCGTCGCCGGGTGCTGCCACATGCGCACGTTCATGGCGGGCGCCACCAACACACGCTTGTCGGTGGCGAGCAGCACGGTGGACGCAAGATCGGAGGCCGTGCCGGTGGCCATCTTGGCGAGCAGGTCGGCGGTCGCGGGCGCCACCACGACGAGATCGGCTTCGCGCGATAGGCGGATATGACCGATCTCCGCCTCGTCCTTGAGGTCGAACAGATCCGTGAAGGTCTTGTCCTCGGACAGCACCGAGAAGGAGAGCGGCGTGACGAATTCGGCGCCGCCTTTCGTCAAGATAACGCGCACGGATGCGCCCCGCTCTTTCAAGCGGCGGACGAGTTCGAGCGCCTTATAGGCGGCGATGCCGCCCCCGACGATCAGAAGAATGCGCTTTCCTTGCACTTTAGTCTTGCTCCGCGTCAGTCCCGCGAAAGCGGGCCGCCAGTCGCCACGACCTTACCAACAATGGTTTGACGGTGGTTACTGGATTGCCCGGCCTTCGCCCGCCGAAGGCTTCTGATTGAGGGCTTCAATTACCACAGCTTCGGGCCGCCGGCGGGTCATGTCGGGCAACGACAATAAATAGGGTTAGCAGGGCCCTCAAAATAGAAGCGCGAACGCGATGGCGACGAGCGCGGCCGCGCCGACCCAGATGCCGGTCCGGCTCCAGCGGTCCTTATGGGCCTGCGCCTCGGCCAGCCGCTCGACGCTCCGGTCGTCCAGGTGCACGCCGTCCTCGACCATGGCCCCGAACGCGTCCACCGTACGCTCGGCCTGAAGCAGGAGCCGCGGCAGATCGCCCACGAAACGGCCCACGGAGGCGGCGCTTTCGGCGGCCTGCTCCAGCCGCGCGCCGGCGCCCAGCTGGTTCTCGAGCCATTCCTTGGCCACGGGCTCGGCCACCACCCAGATGTTGAGCTCCGGATCGAGGCTGCGACCCACGCCCTCGACCACCACCATGGTCTTCTGCAGCAGAATAAGCTCGGGCCGGGTCTCCATGTCGAACACCTCGGTGTACTGGAAGAGCTGGCCGAGGAGTTGCGCCATAGAGATCTCGCTCGCCGGCCGGTCCATGATCGGCTCGCCGATGGCGCGCAAGGCTTGCGCGAATTGCGCGACGGAATGCTTGCGCGGAACGTAGCCCGCCTCGAAATGCACTTCCGCGACCCGCGCATAGTCGCGGGTGATGAAGCCGTAGAGGATTTCGGCGAGGAAGCGCCGTTCCTTCGTGCTCAAGCGACCCATGATGCCGAAATCGACGGCGACGATGGTGCCCTGCGCATCGACGAACAAATTGCCCTGGTGCATGTCGGCATGGAAGAAGCCGTCCCGCATGGCGTGGCGCAGGAAGGTTTGCACCAGCCGCGTGCCGAGCGCCTTGAGGTCATGCCCTGCCGCGCGCAGTCTGTCGTGATTGCCGATAGGAATGCCGTTGATCCAGTCGAGCGTCAGCACGCGGCGCGCGCTGCGCGTCCAATCGACCTTCGGCACGCGGAAGCCCTCATCGTCCTTGCTGTTGTCGGCCATCTCCGAGATGGCGGCGGCTTCCATGCGCAGATCCATCTCGATGCCCACGGACTTCGCCAGCGTGTCCACCACGGCGATGGGACGCAGGCGCCGTGACGGCGCATGGAAGCGCTCGATCATGCGCGCGGCGAAGAAATAAGAGTCGAGGT
>CAYWIA010000170.1:0-3822 GCA_964458245.1 uncultured Methyloceanibacter sp.
ACTCCCGACCCCCAGATTCGTAGTCTGGTGCTCTATCCAGCTGAGCTACCGGCGCATAAGCCGAAAAACCGCAACAATTTGAGCGGGATTGGCTGCTCCGAGGGCGCCGGCTAAAGCGGCGGCTCGGGACCCGCCTAGGTAATACCTTGAGAGATCGAAGGCAAGTACAGGAAACCGGGCCGAATTCAGGGAACCCGGCATGAAACGAAACAGTTTTCCGTTATGTTGGGCCGACAATCACTAGGGAGAAGCACTATGATTCGATATTTCAGTAACGCGGTCGCCATTTTGGGCGCGGCTTTCCTCGCTTTCGCCGTCGCCAGCTGCGACGCCCCCTCGGACGACACCACCGCTGCCGGCAACAGCTTCGTGGGCAAGTACACAACCGAGGACACCGAAGGCAAGCCGATGACCATCGCCCTGTCCGAAGACGGATCCGCCTCCGGCGATCGCGCCGGCGAAAGCCTGTCCGGCTCTTGGAAGGAAGAAGACGGCGCGGCCATGATCGATTGGTCCGACGAGTGGACCACGAAGATCGCCAAGGACGGCGACAAGTATATGAAGACCGCCTATCAGGACGGCACGCAAGACGGCGCACCCGTGAGCGCCGAGAAGACCGAGTAAAGACGGCTTTAAGCCTTTTACGCGCGGCGCCGCCTCGCCCGTTCCAGCTCGACCACCACGTCGGGAATGGTGACGCGGAAGGTGGCGCCGCCGTCATTGCTCAGGAGCTCGATCTCGCCGCCATGGGCCTGGATCAGCTCCGCGGCGATGGCGAGCCCAAGACCCGAGCCTCCTTTCCGCGCGACGCTCTGAAACGCTTGGAACAGTCGCGCCCGCGCCTTCTCCGGTACGCCTGGGCCGGTATCGGCCACGTCGATGATCGCCACGGCACCCTCGCGGCGCGCAACCACCATGATCGCGCCCGGTCGGCCGGGCTCGCTCTCCAGCGCCTGCACCGCGTTGCGGCAAAGATTGCTCAAGACCCGATAAAGCTGGTCGCGGTCGGCGTCGACTTCGAGCCGCTCTTCCAGATCGAGCCGCCAATCGACCGATCCGTCGCGCGGCAGGCCAAGGGCGTCGCCCACCTCCTTGACGAGCGGCGCAAGCTCGAAGCGCATGCGCCGGGGCGCCGCCTCCTGGGCCTGACCGAAATCGAGTGTCTGAACGCAGAGCCGGATGGCGCGATCGAGCGAAGCGATAAGCTTCGGCACCAGACGCTGCACGGTCGGGTCCTTCACCTCGGCCAAGCGGTCCGACAGAAGCTGCGCGCTTGACAGCATGTTGCGCAGGTCATGACTGATCTTGCTCACCGCGAGGCCAAGCGCCGCGAGCCGCGTCTTTTGCGACAACGTCTGCGACAGCTCGTTTTGCATGGCTGATAGCTCGCGCTCGGCCGTGCCGATCTCATCGCGCCGCGACGACGGCGCGATGATCCGCGCCGGATCCTCCGGCTGCTCGGCGAAGCGCACCATGTTGCGCGTGAGTTTGGTGATGGGCTTCACCAGAAGCCAGTCGAGCGCGAGAAAGACGAGCGCCGCGGTGATGATCGAAATGAGGATCGACAAACCCAGAATGTCGAGCCCGTAGCGCAGCATGGCTGCTTTCAGCGGTCCTTCTTCCATGACCACGTCGATCGTCTCGCCGGCGTTGAAGCCCGGCTCGCCGACCACGCGAATGATGCGATCATCAGGCGCGACATAGACCATGAGCGCATCGGCTATCAGGGTCACCCACGAGGCGTTGCGCAGATCGTACGACCCATCGACATCCTCCGGCATGTCCATTTCGATGATGAGCACGCGCGCATCCTGCCGCTTGACGGAGATGGCCTTGACTTTGGCGCTGTCGAGCAGCTCGTCGCGCAACTTGGCGGGCAGCCGGCCCCCGGGGGCGGCCTCGGCCGCGAGCGAAGCAATCTGGGCGGCTTGCAGCCGTTCCATCAGCCATTGACGGCGAAAGTTGGAGACGGACGGTACGAAGACAAGCACCTCCGCCACCATGACGAACACGATGGTGAGCAGCAGGACCTTGGTCGAAAGACCTGCCACGGTGCGGGAGATCCGCCGCGGTTCCCGTTCCTCGCCTGACGTCTGATGGTTCACAGCGCTCTTTGCCCAGTTCTCAAGCGGGGGCGCCGGCACGCGTCCCGGCGCGTTCCTTTATGATACCCGAAAATCAGGCCAATTTCCGTAAATGCCCGCTTCTAGCCCAGCTTGCGCAGCAGGCCGATAATGGTGCGCAACCAGCCCTTGGACAGGGTGGGCTGGTAGTAGGCGAAGGCCACCCGCTTGGAGAGCTCCGAAAGGGTCGGATAGGGCAGCACCAGCGAGATGAGGTCGCCGATGCGAATGTCCTTGGCCATGGCGACGATCCAAAGCTGAAGAAGCTCGCCGGCTTCCGCGCCCACGATGGTGACGCCGAGGATCGTGCCGTCCTTCTTGGTGATGACCTTGATGAAGCCTTCCGTTTTCCGCTCGCACTGCGCGCGGTCGTTGTCGGCATACGGCCAGCGGAAAATGCGGATGCGCCGGTGCTTGCTATGAGCTTCCTGCTCGGTGAGACCAATCTGAGCGAGCTCCGGGTCCGTATAGATCACCCGCGGGATGTTCACGGCGCTGACATCCGGCTTCAGACGGAACAACGCGTTCTTGATGACGATGCTGGCGTGATAGTTGGCGAGGTGCGTGAATTGCTGACCGCCGATCGCATCGCCGATGGCGTAGACGCGGCGGTTTGAGGTCTTGAGCTGCTCGTTGACCTTGATGCCGTGGTCGGTGTGAGCGATGCCGGCGCGGTCGAGACTGAGCGGTTTCAGAATTGGCTTGCGTCCGGTGGCAACCAGAATGTGCGAGCCCTTGATGATGACGCTCTCGCCGTCCTTGTGAAAATGCACGGCCACGCCCTGCACAGAGGGCTCCACGCGCTCTACCCGCGTGTTGGGATACATCACCACCTCCGTATCCTGGAGCCGCTTGAGCAGCACTTTGGCTGCTTCGGGATCTTCCTTGGCGAGGAAGTCCGCGGTGTCGAAAATGGTGACGTGTGAGCCAAGCATGCGATGGGCTTGGCCGAGCTCCAGTCCGATAGGCCCGCCGCCCAGCACGATCAGATGCTGAATGCGCTCTCCGATGTCGAAGATGGTCTCGTTGGTGAGATAGGTCACCTCGTCGAGGCCGGGGATGGGCGGAATCGTGGGCGACGAACCCGTGGCGATCACAAAGCGGCGCGCACGCACGAGCACGCGGCCGGCCTCCACGGTGAATTTGTCGAGGAAGTTTGCTTGTGCCTGGATCACGCGGACGCCGAGCCCGGTGAACCGCTCCACGGAATCGTTTGGCGCGATGTTGGCGATGACGCGGTGCACGTGATCGTGGATGCCGCGGTGATCGATCTGAGCTTCGAGCACGTCGATGCCGAAGGTGGAGGCGGTGCGGACCGCGTCGGCGCGCTTGCCCGCGGCGAGCAGCGCCTTGGACGGGACGCAGCCATAGTTGAGGCAGTCGCCGCCCATAAGGCCCTTCTCGATGAGCACGACAGGCACGCCGAATTGGGCCGCCGCCGCCGCCACCGAAAGGCCGCCTGAGCCCGCGCCGATAACGCAGAGGTCGGGCTTCAGCACCTCTTCCATAATCGCCTAGTCCCCCAAATTGCCGATCAAGCCGGCCGCCGCCTGAACCATTTTACCGCCACCGGAATGAGCGCCGCGAGCCCAAGCGCCACCAAGCCGGCAATCAATTCTGGCGTCAGCAACGCGCTGGGATCGAGCCCATACGGGCACAACTCTTGACCGCCCTCTCCCGCCTTGGCAAGGCAGGATTG
>CAYWIA010000171.1:0-3794 GCA_964458245.1 uncultured Methyloceanibacter sp.
GCACAATTGCGGTTTGGGAGTAAGACATCCTACATCTGAGGCTGGCCGCACCGCCCAATTGTCAGGAGGATGTCATGACGCTCCAACTCGGCGATACCGCCCCGGACTTCGAGGCCGAAACGACCGAAGGCCCCATTCGATTTCACGAGTGGCTTGGCGATTCCTGGGGCGTACTGTTCTCGCACCCCAAGGATTTTACGCCGGTGTGCACGACCGAGCTGGGCTACATGGCGAAGATCAAGCCAGAGTTCGACAAGCGCGGCGTCAAGATCATCGGGCTCAGCGTCGATCCGGTGGATCATCACTCCCGCTGGGCGGAAGACATTGCCGAGACGCAAGGCACGGCGCCCAACTTCCCGATGATCGGCGACCCGGACCTCAAGATCGCCAAGGCGTACGGCATGCTGCCGGCGAGCTTGACCGGCACTTCGGACGGCCGCACGCCGGCCGACAACCAAACGGTGCGGAACGTCTTCGTCATCGGCCCCGACAAGAAGATCAAGCTGATCCTGGTCTATCCCATGACCACCGGCCGCAATTTCGACGAGGTGCTTCGGGTGATCGACTCCCTCCAGCTCACGGCGAAGCATCGTGTCGCGACGCCCGCCAACTGGAAGAGCGGCGAGGATGTGATCATCGGAGGATCCGTGTCCGACGAGGAGGCCAAGACGATCTACCCCGACGGTTGGAAGTCACCGCGCCCCTATATCCGGATCGTACCACAGCCCAAAGGCTAGGACCGTCATCTTCGGCGAAAGCTATCTTTACGCGCCCCGCATCGCTCGGCGGTGTTGCGGCAGCAGTTGATGGTGCTGAATCTCAGTGGCGAGTGGGCTTCAGGCGTCTTGTGACCGCTTTGGGCCACGTGCCTGAGGACTATTGGTAATCCGGATAGAAGGAGAGAAGATCTTCGTGCTAGAAACGGATGCCAAGAAATCAAACCGGTTCGTGGCCAAAGCGGTGGAACGCTGAGACGGTGCCTTCGGGGCCGATCAGAACACCGGGCAAAAAGTTGTCTGATACAAACGGTCCGGGGGGCCCGGAGGCGGGGAAGATCCGCGCGAAAGCGCAAAGCAGATCGCCGATCAGATCGCGCCGCTCATGAAGGTGGCGCGGTCCAAGCGCTTCGACTTTCTCGCCTATTTGCTGGCCATGGCCTTGCGGGAAGCCAGGCGTCTTTCGGGCGGATAGCCCGCGGCACCGAGGATCTGCTGAGACCGCTCCATGCTAAGGTAGTCCCATGGGACTGCCCCCCACGCCCGCGCTCACCGTCGATTGCGTGATCTACGATCCGCAAGGCCGGGTGCTGCTCATCCGCCGCAAGAATCAACCGTTCAAGGGGGCGTACGCGCTCCCCGGCGGGTTCGTCGATATCGGCGAGACGGTCGAGGCCGGCTGCCGCCGGGAGGTGCGCGAGGAAACCGGGCTGGACGTGGAGGATCTTCGGCTCGTGGGCGTCTACTCGGACCCGGCCCGCGATCCACGCGGGCATACGGCGAGCGCCGCTTTTCTTGCGCTGCTTCAGGAGGCCAAAACTCCGTCCGCCGGCGACGATGCGGCCGCCGCGGACTGGGTCGAAAACTGGCGCGCGGCGCCGCTTGCCTTCGATCATGCGAAAATCATCGAGGACGCCGAGAAATTGCGTGGCGCTTTGGATCGCGTTGCCTTGGGTCAAGGCTAGGCGCGCCGGGCCCAATACCTTATTTAGGGGCTCAAGAGCCGCAAGGAACGCCGCATGAACGAGAGCCCGCGAGGGGACGTGTTCGCCAAAACCGGAGACGAGACGACTGGAGACGCGCCTTACGGGAAGATCGGCGTGCTCCTGGTCAATCTCGGCACGCCGGACGGCACCGACTATTGGTCGATGCGGCGCTATCTCAAGGAGTTCCTTTCCGACCGGCGGGTGATCGAGATCAATCCCGTGCTGTGGTGGCCCATTCTGAACGGGATCGTGCTCACCACGCGCCCGACCAAGAGCGGCGAAGCGTATCGGTCCATCTGGAACGAGGAACGCCAAGAGTCTCCCTTGCGCACCATCACGCGGGCGCAAAGCGAGAAGGTGGCCGACAAGCTCGGGCATCGCGAAGACATCGTCGTCGATTGGGCCATGCGTTACGGCACGCCGACCATAGCCTCGCGGATCGATGCGCTGACCAAGCGCGGCTGCAACCGCCTTCTGGTGTTTCCGCTCTATCCGCAATACGCCGCGGCGACCACGGCCACCGTCAACGACACGGTGTTCGACAAGCTCAAGACGATGCGTGTTCAGCCGGCGTTGCGGACGGTGCCGCCTTATCCCAAAGACCCCGTCTACATCCAGGCCCTTGCGGGCTCGATCACCTCGCATCTGGCCAGTCTCGATTTCGAGCCGGAGGTGATCGTCGCCTCGTATCACGGGCTGCCGAAAGCCTACATCGAGAAGGGCGACCCGTATCAATGCCAGTGCATGGATACGAGCGATGCGCTGCGCGAGGCGCTCGGTCCGCTCGGCGATAAACTGAAAACCACGTTCCAGTCCCGCTTCGGCCGCGCCGAATGGCTGCAGCCTTATACGGACAAGACGATGGAGGCGCTGGCGCGCGACGGGGTGAAACGCATCGCCATTCTCACGCCCGGCTTCGTCGCCGATTGCGTGGAGACGCTGGAAGAGATCGCGGGCGAGGCAAGCGAAATCTTTCTCGAGCATGGCGGCGAGCGGTTCAGCTTCATCCCGTGCCTCAACGACAGCGATGGCGGGATCCGTGTGCTGGTTCATCTTATCGAGCAAGAGCTCAAGGGCTGGGCCGACTAGAGCGACGCGAGGGGGCATGTTGCGAAATACGATAACGGCGATCAGCCTCGCCATCGGGTTGCTTACGGGCGCGCCGGCGATCGCGGCCGACGAGCCGACCGCCTATGTGGATGTCGCCTGGGCGCCGGGCGACGGCAAGGAGGCGCTGGAACGCGCGATCACCAACCGGCTGCTCGACATGGGTTTTGCCGTGACGGGGACGCCCCAAGTCGACGCCTACGAGATCCAAGGCGTTGCCAGGGTCCTGCCGGCGGAGCGGGGCAAGGAGACGATCCGCATCGATTGGACGATCTTCGGCCCGGAGGGCACGCGGCTCGGCAACGTGACCCAGACCAAGGTCATCCGCAAAGGCTCGCTCGACCGGCATTGGGGCGCGGCGGCCGAAGCGGCGGCGTCGGCGGCGGTGCAGGACATGATGCAGTACCTGCCGAAGCAGGGCGGCGGAGGCTCATAAACGGCGCCCGGCCACCTTAGGCTCTTAAAACCGCGATAAGACTCCCCCATGTATTAATCGCCGTTATTGGCGCGCGCGAGCATTCCATCGCTCGGCAGCGCAGCCGGACACCTTTGGAGGGTGCCTCATGCTCGGCTTCGATATCTTCGTTCTCGTTCTGCTCGTTCTGTTCGTCGTGCTCGTCATCGCGGCGGTCAAGATCGTGCCGCAAGGCTATAATTACACGGTCGAGCGCTTCGGCCGCTATACGCGCACGTTGCGGCCCGGCCTCACCCTGATCATCCCGTTCATCGACCGCATCGGGCGCAAGCTCAATGTGATGGAGCAGGTGATCGAGGTGCCGAGCCAGGAGGTCATCACCAAGGACAACGCCATGGTGCGTGTCGACGGCGTGGCCTTCTTCCAGGTGCTCGATGCGGCCCAAGCGAGCTACGAGGTGACCAATCTCGAGATCGCCATCCTCAACCTCACCATGACCAATATCCGGACGGTGATGGGCTCGATGGATCTGGACAAGCTCCTGTCCGAGCGCGACGAGATCAATCACCG
>CAYWIA010000172.1:0-3782 GCA_964458245.1 uncultured Methyloceanibacter sp.
CTCACCTATACTTGGGTCGATCCCCGCATCGACTTCGAGACGCGGGAGGTCTGATGGACGCACCGACCGACGTCAGCGTTACCGAGGAGGTGGCCGCGGGAGGTATCCCGCGTCCGCGGGCCTGGGTCTCGGCGCTCAACCGGCGGCGCTGGCAGACCTTCAAGGCGAACAGGCGCGGCTATTGGTCGTTGTGGATCTTCCTCGTGCTGTTCGGCATCAGCCTCTGCGCCGAATTCATCGCTAACGACAAGCCGATTGTCGTCGAGTATGGCGGTCAGCTTTATTGGCCGATCTTCGAGGCCTATCCGGAGACCGATTTCGGAGGGGTGTTCGAGACGGAGGCCGACTATCGCGATCCCGTGGTGCAGGAGTTGATCGCCGAGAACGGCGGCTGGATGCTGTGGCCCCCGATCCGCTTCTCCTACAACACCCAAAACAAGAACCCGCCGATGGCCTTTCCGGTGAAGCCAACCTGGCTGCTCACCGACAAGGACTGCGCGCTTGCGGTGGAGCGGGGCTTTCACCCCTGCGACGCGTCGCTCGAATGGAACTGGCTCGGCACGGACGATCAGGGGCGCGACGTGGTTGCCCGCATCATCTACGGCTTCCGCATCTCCGTGCTGTTCGGGCTCGTGTTGACGGTGTTCTCCTCGATCATCGGCGTGGCCGCGGGGGCCGTGCAGGGTTATTTCGGCGGCTGGACCGACCTCCTGTTCCAGCGCTTCATCGAGATCTGGACCAGCGTGCCGCAGCTTTATTTGCTGATCATCGTGGCGGCGGTGATCGAGCCGAATTTCTGGATCCTGCTCGGAATCCTGCTCGCCTTCTCCTGGGTGGCGCTGGTGGGGGTCGTGCGTGCCGAGTTCCTGCGCGCCCGGAACTTCGAATATGTCACCGCGGCGCGGGCGCTCGGACTGCCCAATCTCAAGATCATCTTCCGGCATCTGCTTCCGAATGCCATGGTGGCGACGCTGACCTTCATGCCTTTCATCCTGAACGGCTCCATCACCACGCTGACCTCACTCGACTTTCTTGGCTTCGGCCTGCCGCCGGGCTCGCCTTCGCTCGGGGAGCTTCTGGCGCAAGGCAAAGACAACCTCCAAGCGCCGTGGCTCGGCTTGACCGCGTTCTTTGTCATCGCCGTGATGCTGAGCCTTCTGATCTTCGTCGGCGAGGCCGTGCGCGATGCGCTCGACCCGCGCAAGACCATGGCCTGAGGCGGGACGATGCACGGTTCGCACGATCACGGTCCCGGCGACGTCAACGCCAAGAACGAAAGCCGCATGGGGCTTGCCGCGCTCATCACCGGCAGCTTCATGTTCGTGGAAGTGGTGGGCGGCATCGCCGCGGATTCGCTGGCGCTGATAGCCGACGCCGGCCACATGCTCACCGACTTCGCTTCACTGGCCCTCGCCTGGTTCGCCTTCCGGCTGGCGCGGCGGCCGGCGGATTGGAAGCGCACCTATGGGTTCGACCGCTTCCAGGTGCTGATCGCCTTCACCAATGGCCTGGCCTTGTTCGTGATCGCGGCATGGATCGTCTACGAGGCGATCGAGCGGCTGATGGGCACGCCTCACGTCGACGGCGGGATCATGGTCGGCGTGGCGATTGCCGGGCTCCTGGTGAACATCGCCGCCTTTTGGCTGCTGCGCGGGGCGGACCGCGAGAACCTCAACGTGCGGGGCGCCGCCATCCACGTGCTCGGCGACCTGCTCGGCTCCGTGGCGGCGCTGGTCGCCGGCGCGGTGATCCTCATGACCGGCTGGATGCCGATCGACCCTCTGCTCTCACTGCTCGTCGCGGTCATCATCGTGCGGAGCGGCTGGCACGTGGTCGCGGCTTCCGCCCATATCCTGCTCGAAGGCGCGCCAAAGGAACTCGACACGCGCGACATCGCGCCGGACCTCGTGGCCAATGTGCCGGGCGTGGACGCGGTCCATCACGTGCATGTGTGGTCGATCACCCAGTCGCGGCGCATGGTGACGCTGCACGCCGTGATTGGCGATGCGCAAGACATCGACGCGGTGGTGCGAAACATCAAGGCGCGGCTAAAGATGACGTTCAACCTGGATCACGCCACGGTTGAGATCGAGCGGGGCGCTTGCGCCGACGCGGAAACAAAGGCGGCGCGCGCATGACCGGCAAAGACACTCTAATCTCCGTCGACGATCTGTGCGTCGATTTCCGCTCGGGCGAGAAGGTGACCCATGCGGTCAAGAACGTGTCGTTCGACATCGGCCGCGGCGAAACGGTGGCGCTGGTGGGCGAGTCCGGCTCCGGCAAGACGGTGACGGCGCTGTCGATCCTTCAGCTCCTCCCCTACCCCGCCGCTTCGCACCCCTCCGGGGCGATCACCTTCAAGGGCGAGAATCTCCTGGCGCTGCCGCCGGACGGCTTGCGGCATGTGCGGGGTAATCAGATCTCGATGATCTTTCAAGAGCCGATGACCTCGCTCAACCCGCTCCACACGATCGAGCAGCAGATCGCCGAAGTGCTGAAAATCCATATGGGCCTGTCGGGGGCCGCCTGCCGGGCGCGCGTCATCGACCTCCTCACCAGGGTGGGCATCGAGGACCCGGAAGCAAGGCTCGGGTCGTATCCGCACCAGCTCTCGGGCGGGCAACGCCAGCGCGTGATGATCGCCATGGCGCTCGCCAACGAACCGGATCTGCTGATCGCCGACGAGCCGACCACGGCGCTGGATGTGACCATCCAGGCGCAGATCCTCGAGTTGCTGCTGGAGCTGCGGGCCGAATTCAACATGGCTATGCTTCTGATCACCCACGATCTCGGCATCGTGCGCAAAATGGCCGACCGGGTCTGCGTGATGCATGACGGCATAATCGTAGAGCGCGGAGCGACCCATGACATCTTCGACCATCCGAAGGACGACTACACCAAGCATCTGATCGCCTCGGAACCCAAGGGATCCCCGCCTCCGGAGAACGCCGAGGCCAAGACGATCCTCAAGACCGACGACTTGAAGGTGTGGTTCCCGATCAAGCGCGGCTTCCTCCGCCGAACCGTCGGCTACATCAAGGCGGTGGACGGGATCGATGTGGACGTGAAGGAAGGCCAGACGCTCGGCGTCGTGGGCGAGTCCGGCTCCGGCAAGACGACGCTTGGGCTCGCGATCCTGCGCCTGATCTCGAGCGAAGGGCCCATCGTCTATCTCGGCGACCGCATCGACGGCTACGATTCCAAGAAGATGCGACCCTTGCGGAAAGACCTGCAGATCGTCTTCCAGGACCCGTACGGCTCGCTGTCGCCGCGCATGTCCATCGGCCAGATCATCGAGGAGGGCCTCGATATCCAGAACCCGGGACTGTCACGCGATGAGCGCGACGCGCGCGTGTCACGCGCTCTGAAGGAGGTAGGACTCGATTCTTCGCTGCGTGACCGCTATCCGCACGAGTTTTCAGGCGGACAGCGGCAGCGCATCGCCATCGCGCGGGCGCTCGTGCTCGAGCCGAAACTGCTCATTCTGGACGAGCCGACCTCGGCGCTGGACGTCTCGGTGCAAGCGCAAATCGTGGACCTGCTGCGCGACCTCCAGAAGCGCCACAAGCTCGCTTATCTCTTCATCAGTCACGACCTCAAAGTGGTGCGCGCGCTCGCCAACTCGATCATCGTGCTGCGTCACGGCAAGGTGGTTGAGCAAGGCCCGGCGCAGACGGTGTTCGCGAGCCCGAAGACCGATTACACCAAGGCGTTGCTCGCCGCGGCCTTCGAGCTGGAGGCCGTGCCGGGCGACGCCGTCTCGACCTAGGGAACCAGACGCA
>CAYWIA010000173.1:0-3751 GCA_964458245.1 uncultured Methyloceanibacter sp.
AGGACGACCACAAGCGCGGCGACCGTCAGCGGCCTGTTCGTGAACTTCGGTCCCACCCAGGCGGACCGTCCGTTGAAGATCAGAAGCGCGAGCGCGAGGACCGGGAACAGCAGCGCGCCGGTCACCGCGTAGGCCAGCTGGATGTCGCGGAAGCCCCAGAACAGCCCGAGCATCGGCACGGTGGCGATCAGGACGAGATAGGCGCGGTAGGGCGGGGCCTTCGTATCGACGCGCGTGGCCGTTTCGCCGCCGCCTTTCAGCAGGCCCCAGCAGTCGGCGAAGAGATAGGGGACCGATTGCCAGACGCCGAGCAGGCTCGAGAACACGGCGCCGAGCGCGCCGACGAGAAACATCCATTTTCCGGCCGGCCCCATGACCTCCTCGAGCCTGTCCGACAGCATGACGAGCAGCCTGGCGCCCGAGCCTTCTATGCTGATGCTCGACCCGACGATGACCATCGCCAGGCCGAACATCGCGGTCATGCCATAGCCCATGGCGAGATCGATGCGGCAGATGCGCAGATCCTCGCCCCGCGTCCGGCCCTCCTCGCGCAGCCAGTACCCGTAGCAGAGCACGGTCAGCGTGCCGCCGACGCCGCCGATCAAGGCGAGCGTCCACGACAGGCCCTGCCCGCCCGCCTCCGGGATGCGGGGGATGAACAGGCCTTCGAGCACGTTGAGCGTTCCCGGCCAGAGCAGCCCCGCGGCGAGGACGACGGTGACGAGCATGACGACGATGCAGACGCGCATCACGGTCTCGAACAGGCGATAGCCGCCGAACCAGACGAGCACGAGCCCGGCGAGGCTCGCGGCCACGCCGAACACGGCCTTGCCGCGCTCGGCATCGTCGAACACCGGCAGCATCGCGTGCAGCGTGACGCCCGTCGCGCTCATCAGCGCCGAGCCGACGAAGAACGACCACAGCAGGAGATACGGCAGGAACAGCCAGACGACGCCCCGGCCGAGGCGGGCGACCGCGCCCTCGATCAGCGTCTCGCCCGTCGCCAGCTGAAAGCGGGCGAGCCCCTCGGTCACCACGAACTTGAAGAACGCGCCGACGACCACGGCCCAGAGCACGGCCGTGCCGAGCAACCCGCCGACGAAGCTGCTGGTGGCCAGGTCGCCCGCGCCGACGCCGGTCGCGGCGAGCAACAGCCCGGGCCCGATCATGAGAATGAGCGGGGCGCGCGATGCGGATGCGCGTCCTGGCATAAGGCTCGGCCGCCTTCCTGAGGCCCGTCTCACGTGCCGGCATCGCCGCTGGCGAACGGCGGTTTAGCGGTGAGCGAGCGATGGATCCCCGCCAGAGTCGTACTGGGCGGGCAACAGGCTGTCAAAAGGCAGGGAACGAGCCGCCGCTCAATGCCTCTCGGCATGCGCAGCATCCCGCCGCGTCTTCCACAGCGACGCGCCGATGCCGGTCGCCAGCAAGAGAATCGTCACGGTGAGCGAGAGCGCCGGCGGCAGCTTGTCGATCCCGACGAGGTCTGCCGCGAAGACCTTCGCTCCGACAAACACCAGGATGCTGGCGAGCGCATACCGCAGATAGACGAAGCGATGGATCATGGCCGCCAGGGCGAAGTAAAGCGCCCGCAAGCCGAGAACGGCGAAGATGTTCGACGTGTAGACGATGAACGGGTCCGTGGTGATGGCGAAGATGGCCGGGATGGAGTCGACGGCGAACACCACATCGGCGAATTCGATCATCACCAGCGCGAGGAAGAGCGGCGTCGCGAAGATCAGCGACCGGCCGGTTGTCGAATCGATCTTTCGGACGAAGAAGGCGTGACCGTGATGCTCCTCGCTAATGCGCAGGTGCCGCCGCAGAAACTTCAGCACGGGATTGGCGCTGACGTCGTAGTTGTGCTCCGGCCCGGCCATCATCTTTATGCCGGTGAAGATGAGGAAGGCCGCGAACAGATACAGAACCCATTCGAAATTGCTGACGAGCGCCACGCCGGCGCCGATCATGATGCCGCGGAGCACGAGCACGCCGAGAATGCCGTAGAGCAAAGCCCGGTGCTGATAAATTCGGGGGATGCTGAAATATCCGAAGATCATCGCGATGACGAAGACGTTGTCCATCGCGAGACTTTTCTCGATGAGAAAGCCGGTCAGATATTCCACGCCGGCCTGCCGGCCGAGCTCCCACCACACCCAGGCGCCGAAGCCGAGCGCGAGAGCTATGTAACAAGCCGACAGGGTCAGGCTCTCCGCAATGCCGATCTCGCGCGGCCGCCGGTGCAGCAGGCCTAGGTCGAAAACCACGAGCGTGAGAACAACACCCAGGAAAACAGCCCACATCCAAGCGGGCTTCCCCAGTACGTCTAGGAAAAGTAGCTCCATACGATGGAATGCTTACAGCCGGCGAGACCTCGACAGGCGGTCCGACATCACAAGCGCGCCAGCCTCGCTTGCCAGAGGGGCCCGGTACCGCAGGCCCTAGAGACATGGCTTAGGAAAGCCGGCGATGCAAGGGGCCAAATGACGCAAATGGCGTCGGTCTAGTGGGGCGATGACCGAAGGCTAATTCGAATCGCGGGGCTCATCTCAAGCCACACAGCCGAAAATCGCCCAGCTTATCCCTTTCCTTGTCATCGCCCGGCTTGGTCGTTTCATCTCCCGCCTTGCCGCCCGCAGGTTCCGCTTCATCGATATGAAGCCTACTCGTCTCGTCCCCGCTCCGGTCATCGGAATCGACCGACGATGCGAAGCGCGAGCCACGCGCCCCAGATCGTGAGCAGCATCATGCCCGCGTAGGACACGTAGCGCATTGGATGATGCGAGGCCGCGAGCGAGCCGTTCAGATCGAGATACGGCAGGAGCGCCTCCAAAGCCTGCATGCCGAGACCGGCGGCGAACAATCCGCCGACGACCGCGACGGCGAGGCTCAGGATCCAGCCGAGCACGCCGCGCCTTCTCGTCCACGCCTCGTGGATCCCCACCGCCAGCATGGCGAGGAAGAAGAGGAAGGCAATCGTCAGCGGCCCGCCAACGCTCGCCTTGGGGATCGCGCCGGCGAGGTCGAGAACCAAGATGCCGAGGACGGCGACGAGCGTGATGATCCACATTTTGGGTGCCCGAGACCGCGCTTCACTTCAACCATGAGGGTGTTCGCGACACCGCGAACTGGCTTCTCGCCGTTTGCGCCGCATCGGAGGCGCCATCGCACTTCCGAAACAAGCCCCGGAACCAAGCCGCCAAGACATAGGCGGGGATGGCGACGATCAGCGCCAGCCCCAGGCGCGGCACGAGATCGCCGAAGACCCAGCCGAAGGAGAGTTGCTCCGCCGCAGCGTACGCATCGGTGATGGCGGCAAGCAGCGGGATGCCGGCAAAAAAGGCCGGTGAAGTAACGACCGCGCTGACCCGCCGCCCTATGCCCATGGACTGCCCCCGTGGACGACAGCTTAGCAGCATTCCCGGCACCGCACTCTCTTCTTCGCGCGTAAGCGCATGTCCGCGGCGCGCCCGCAAGGGCTGGTGGCCTTCCACGTCCCCGGCCGACTAGCGCCTGGCGCGGGCGCCCTAGATGAAAAAGATATCGACGAGAAGCCAAACGACCATCAGAACGGCGACGATCACCTTGACCGCGAGAGAGCTGAGGGCACCGACGCCAGAGCCGAAGCCCGACACGGCTGCTTTTTGGAGCCCCTGCTTCCCGAACAGCACCTCGAAGGCCAAAGCGCCGATCAAGGGTCCGAGGATCAGGCCGAACGGCAGGAAGAAAAGACCGACGATCGCGCCGACGA
>CAYWIA010000174.1:0-3732 GCA_964458245.1 uncultured Methyloceanibacter sp.
CGAGCGCCATGCGGTCGGCGTTGAGGATGGCGTAGGTCTTGGGCAGCACCTCGGCAAACACGACCACGACCACGGTCATGACGATGGTGGCGTAGACGACGCCGGCCTCGCCGAACAGCCCCAGAAAGAGGCTGGTAGCCAGCGCGGACGCGGCGATGTTGACAAGGTTGTTGCCGAGCAGAAGCGCGCCGATCAGCCGCTCGCGCGAGGAGAGCAGCCGGGTCACGAGCTTGGCCCGGACGTTATCGTCTTCCTCGAGCGCGTGCATACGCGCACGGCTCGCGGCCGTCAGCGCCGTTTCCGAACCTGAGAAGAAGGCGGAAACGACGAGAAGGCCGACGATAGCGCCGAGCGTAAGGCCCAATGCCAGGGTCATGCTCGCGCACACTCCCGCTTCAAAAAGTTGGTCACTTGCTCCATGGACACGTCATTCTCGACGAAGGCTTGGCCGATCCCGCGTACGAGCACGAGCACCAGCTTGCCGCCGGTGACCTTCTTGTCCTGCGCCATGAGGCGCAAGAGCTCGCCGGGCGTCGGCGTGCCGCCGGGAATGGCGGCGATCTCGGTGGGAAGGCCCACGGCGCGGAAATGCTGCGCGACGCGGGCAGCGTCGTCTTCCGAGCACAAGCCGTGTTCGGCGGAGTAGGTGAAGGCGAGCCGCATGCCGATGGCGATGGCCTCGCCATGCAGCAGGCGGTCGGAGTAGCCGGCGAAGGCTTCGAGCGCATGGCCGAAGGTGTGGCCGAGATTGAGCAGGGCGCGCTTGCCGCTCAGCTCACGCTCGTCTGCGGCGACGATCTCCGCCTTGGCGCGGGCGCTCGTCTCAACGGCATGGCGGCGCTTGCCGTCCTGGCCTGCGAACACGTCGCCCCAGTTCTCCTCCAGCCAGACGAAGAACCGTGCATCTCCCAGAAGCCCGTATTTCGCCACTTCGGCGTAGCCGGCGCGAAATTCCCGGTCGCTCAGGGTCGACAGCAGCGAAACGTCGGCAAGCACGAGGCTCGGTTGATGGAAGGTGCCGATCAGGTTCTTGCCCTGCTTGGTGTCGATGCCGGTCTTGCCGCCGATGGCCGAGTCGACTTGGGCCAGGAGCGAGGTCGGCATCTGCACGACTCGCACGCCGCGGCGCAGGATGGAGGCGGCGAAGCCGGCAAGGTCGCCCACGACACCTCCGCCAAAAGCAATGACGCAGTCGCCGCGCTCGACGCCGAGATCGAGCAGCGTCTCGCACAGCTTGGCCAGCACGGGAAAGCTCTTGCTCGCCTCGCCGGGGGCCACCGTGGCCGAGCCGAGAAATACACCTTCTTTCTCGAGGCTTGTCTTGAGCGGCGCGAGATGAAGGTCGGCGACATTTGCGTCACTGACGACAGCGAAGCGGGCACCGGGCAGAAGCGCCTTCAGACGCGCGCCCGCGGCGCCGATCAGGTCCTCGCCGATGACGATCGCATAGCCGCGCTCCGCCAGGTTCAGGTCGATGCTTGTCTCTTTTGTACCGGCGGCGAGTCCCGCCGTGCTGTCGCCCATCAGTGCACCTTCTTGCGGCGCGGTTTTTGCGCGGGCATCGCATCGCAGCCGAGTTTTGCGGCGAGCGCGTCGATCACGTCGCCGACGATCACCTCGTGAGGCACTTCGCGGCTCTCGACGGTGATGTCGGCTTGTGCATAGACGGGATTGCGCTCGGCCATCAGCTTCTTCATTACGGTTTCGGGGTCGTCCACGGCGAGCAAGGGCCGGTTGTCGCGGCGCCCGACACGTTTCATGAGCACACGCAACTCCGCCTTGAGCCAAATCGAGATGCCATCCGCCTCGATGGCGGCCCGGGTCTGCGGGTTCATATAGGCACCGCCGCCCGTGGCCAACACTTGAGGGCCGCTCTCCAAGAGCCGGGCGATGACCTTGCGCTCGCCGTCCCGAAAATAGCCCTCGCCATGCTCGGCAAAAATCTCCTTGATGCTCTGGCCCGCCGCCTGCTCGATCTCGCTGTCGGCGTCGGTGAAGGGGAGATCGAGCCAGTTCGCCAGGCGACGGCCCACGGCCGTCTTGCCGGCGCCCATGAGCCCGATCAGCACGACGGAGCGTGTGCCCAGGAATTGGCGGATTTGCGCCAATTGCCGGTCGCGGTCCTTGCCATGTTCAGCCACGCGTAAGGTCATCTTCGCTGGGGGAGCCTTGATTTGTCCCATGCTGACAGGACAGTGTCGAATCGTCCATGATAGGGATTGTAGGGGGTTAAGGCGCCCGGTGGTTTTGAGTCATAATAGCCCCCTGCTGGGGACCCAATAGACAGTTAGGAACACGAGCGCCTCGATGCCAACTTTGTTTCGTTTCCTCGCGGTTTTAGGGACGATCGCCGGTATCGTCGCGGGAAGCCTTTATGTGCTCGCCGAATACTTTCAGCCAGAGCCCAAAGAAATCTCCAAAGCTTTGCGCAACGTCAAGGCGGAGCCCCTGGCTGCGGACGCCACCGCCTCAACCACGCCGAAAGAGCCGTCCATCACCTTGCCGCCGAGCCATCGCGCGCAATAGGTCCGCGCCGCCGGCGAGGGGGTAGAGCCTTGGCCGGAACCATGAACGCGAAAGGGACCGCGGGCGGCTCCGAGCTAGCATTGTTCCTCGACATGCTCATGGCCGAGCGCGGCGCCGCCGCCCACACCATCGACGCCTATACGCGGGACATCTCCGACTTCCTTGCCTTTCTCGCCGCCAAGAAGAGTAGCGCGGCAAAAGCCTCCGCCGATGATGTGCGCGCCTATCTCGAAAGCCTCGCAGGCAAGGGACTGGCGCCCACGTCGCGCGCCCGGAAGCTCTCGGCCATTCGCCAGTTTTTCCGCTTCCTGTTGGGGGAGGGGTTGCGCGCCGACGACCCGACCTCCGCCATCGACAGTCCGAAACTGGGCCGGCCGCTGCCGAAGATCCTCTCGCTTTCCGAGGTCGAGACCCTGATCGAGAGCGCCAAGCTGGCCTGTGTCACGTCGGCCGAGGGCGCTCCCCGCCGGCGGGCCCTGCGGCTCTTTGCCCTGCTCGAGACGCTTTATGCATCGGGCTTGCGTGTGTCCGAGCTGATCGCGCTGCCGCGCAACGTGCTCGCCGCGGACGACCGGGTGCTCACCATCACCGGCAAAGGCGGACGAGAACGGCTCGTGCCCCTGAACGAGGCGGCGCGCGGCGCCCTGGCCGCGCATCTCGTGGCGCTCGAGGGCGACGAGGGACTTGCCGCGTCGTTGTGGCTGTTTCCCACCGGAGACGGCGGGCAGCACATCACCCGTCAGCGCCTCGGCCAGGAGTTGAAGGGGTTGGCGCTCGCCGCCAATCTCGATCCAGCCCGGGTCTCGCCGCATGTGCTGCGCCATGCCTTTGCCAGCCATCTCCTGGAAAGGGGCGCGGATTTGCGCACGGTTCAACAGCTTCTGGGGCACGCGGACATCTCGACCACGCAGATCTATACCCATGTGATCGAGGAGCGCTTGCGCCGGCTGGTGGAACAGCATCATCCGCTGGCTCAGGCTCACTTAACCAAACGGCGCTAGTCTCCTGGTTGACGCGACGCGGCCGCCGGTTGACAGCAAGTCGTCACGAGGCCAATTACAACCGGATTTCCGTTGTCTTTCCTTTTGTCGTAAGGATGCCCGCTCGGGAAAATCCGGGTTTCCCAAGGGGTCTAGCCAAGCTGCATGCGTACATATCTCGATTTCGAAAAGCCGATCGCGGAGCTTGAGAGCAAGGTCGCCGAGC
>CAYWIA010000175.1:0-1236 GCA_964458245.1 uncultured Methyloceanibacter sp.
ACGCCTTTCCGCGTTAGAACCAGACCTCACAACGTGACGAGAAAGGCGCCTAGCCGAAACTAGGCGCCCTCTGGAAATAGTCAGGCTGAGCGGTGATTAGCCCTTACTTGCACCGCATCATGCCGGCCATGGCCATCTTGGCATTCGCCTCAGAGCCGTAGATGCCCATCATGCTGAACTTCTCGGTCTCGGTCGGCGGCGTCGTGGAGATCGAACAGCTCTTGGTCGCATGGTCGAACATGACGTAGAAGCTACCGGCTTGAGCGGGGACCGCGAATACACCGATAAGCGCTGCTGCGAGGATAAACTTTTTCATGGGGGTTGCTCCTATTGAAGTTCACTTTCAGTGATTGTTCTCGGAAACGGTCCACGCTGGTTTGTCTCCGGGAACGATGTTCAGGCTAGAGGCGCCGCTCACGGGTTCCCAATACCTTCTGTCTATGGTGATGGTGCTCAGCGTGCTGGGTTCGCCGCAGATCGCGCTTCGAGCCGCCAAGCGAAAGCGGTGCGCCAAAGAGAAAGGGCGCCCGCTCCGACTTGCTCGGGAGGGGCGCCCCTTGGGGAGGGAGGTGCGAGGCACCTGCTATGTGCACCGAAATGCTTAGCGGGACTGCACCGTCTGGTAAGGGTTCGGGAAACCCTCAGCCAGAGCCGCAGGGGCGGCAAAGGTGGTCACCAGGGTCAGGGCGATAAGAAGCTCTTTCATTGTCAGTCTCCTTCGAATGTGCTGGCCGGGGGTTGGGACGTTCCGGCCGGTGGCCAAGCTGTCCGTTCGGAACACCCCCAAGGTAGGGACTGACACCCCTGCTTGCCCAATACCTTATGGCTATCGAAACCGTGCATCGCGTGCACCGGATAGTGTCCGGCTATGGCCATGGAAGCCAACCGGCATTTCCTTGTCGACGATGTTTTAGCGATCCTCTTAATCACAGACGAACTACCCTCCCTCCTGCCCCCCAAGGATGTGGCGTCTTCTTCCCCCGGAAGACGCCACATCCTTCTTTTCGTTGCCTCAGGGTCTCGACGGGTCGCACCCGTTCCGCGTAAAACCTCGTGCGTGAGGCTTGGCGCGGAGTCTTGGTGGGGCTATCCTCAAGCTCTATTTTTCCGTCGGTCCGAAGGGGTAGCGGAACGACTCTCATGGAGATGCATCAAGTCCGCTACTTCCTTGCCGTTGCGCGGGAGCTGAACTTCACGCGCGCTGCCGAACAGTGCAACGTCGCGCAGCCCTCACTG
>CAYWIA010000175.1:1336-3604 GCA_964458245.1 uncultured Methyloceanibacter sp.
GCGATCTCGATCTGAAGCTGCTGCGCGGCACCGCAAGCGAGGTTCTCGACTATCTCAAGAAGGGTGAGGCCGAGCTTGCCCTCGCAGGGCCGATCGCCGAGGACTGGGACAGGCTGGACCGCTGGCCTCTCTTCTCCGAGGACTTCCATCTCCGCGCGGCGGGCCAGCACAGCCTGGCGCAGCAGGCGAACGCTACGCTGGAGGATCTGCGCCAGGAGCGCCTGATGCTGCGCACCTATTGCGAAAGCACGGAGGATCTCCTGCGGCTCCTTCAAGAGCGCGAGATCACGGTCGCGCATTTTCACGAAGTCAGCGCGGAATCGGACCTATTCTCCCTGCTCGAGGTGGGATTTGGCGTTGCTTTCGTGCCGGACAGCACCCAAAGCCCTGTGAGCCTGAAGCGCATCGACATCGCCGACATTGACCTGGAGCGCACCGTCTATCTCTATGGCGTCGCCGGCCGGCAGCGCACGGCGGTCGCCGGCGCCATGATGAAAATGCTGCGCGCCTATGACTGGTCGAAAAAGCAATCGGCAACGGCTTAGCGGGACGCCTCTAGTGCCGTGAGCAGATCCTCTATCGCCATGCGCTTGCGATAATCGGGATCGACGAACCGCGACGTGACCACACCGTCCGTGCCGACGACAAAGGTCGCGGGGATCGGCAGCAGCCAGGTGTCACTGCCCTGCGACGGCGCTACATCCCACCCGGCCTGGCACATCATGTCCTGCATTTCCGCGCCCACCCAGAAAGCGAGATTTAACGACATGGCGTAGCCGTTGTCGAAGTCCGTGAGGATCGGAAAGCTTGCGCCCGATCTCGCCCGCAGTTCGCTCGTGAAGTGTTCGCGGTCAGGCATGATCGCAGCGATCTGGGCGCCCAGCGCCGCGACGCGATCTTGGGTCTCTGCAAGTGCCTTGGTGTTGATCCGGCAATAGGGGCACCAATGGCCCCGATGAAAGACGACTGCCACTGGACCCGCCTTTAGCATCTCCTCGAGACTGACGAGATGACCCCGCTCGTCCGGCAGGACGAAGTTCGGCATGGGATCACCAGCCTTTGGCGCGTGCTCGCCGACATCGTGCCCGCGGAGGCGGGCCACGAGTTCATCGACGGAGGACTGAAAAACCTCGCCCATGTCGCGCACGGCGTCGGCGAAGGCTTTAAGGCGCTCGTCAAGGGAGCCGTCCATGTCACGGCACTCGACAAATTTCTCCTCAAGCAACTCGGACAATGGCGGCCCTGCCATGGGCGTCTCCGTGATGGCTGTAACCGGACGGCTGTATGCCGAAAAGCGTGCCCCTTCGATCTGGATACCATTCCCCAGCCCGTTCGGAAAGCAGGCTCGGGGACGGAGGCTAGAGGCTGGGGCTAAGCGCCCCCGCCGCTGGCCTTGGCCAAGGCTTTCAAGAGATCCTCCACTGCCATCCGATGGCGGTAGTCCGGATCAATGAAGCGCGCGACGACCCGGCGGTCTTGCGCCACCACGAACGTCGCCGGAATGGGTAGAAGCCAGCCGTCATTGCCTTGGTACGCCGGCAAATCGCGACCGCCCTGCCGCATCACCGCCTCGACCTGTGTACCAACGAAGATTGCAAGCCGATCGAGAGCGCATAGCCGTTGTCGATGTCCGACAGCACCGGATAGCGCATGCCGGAGTCGCTCTTAAGGCGCGCGCCGAAGGCCTCTCGCTCCGGCGTGATCGCGAGGATCGATGCGCCGTCGGAGACGATCCGGTCCTGCACCTCAGCGAGAGCGCGGGTGTTGATGCGGCAATAGGGGCACCAGTGGCCGCGGTGGAAGGTGATGGCGGTCGGCCCTGACTGCAGGAGATCATCGAGGCCGACAATGCGCCCCGTCTCGTCGGGTAAGGCGAAGGGCGGCATGGGCTCCCCGGGCGCCGGCGCTGCGGCCCCCGCTTCGGACGCCCTGAGCCGCTCGACCATGCGGTCTACGGCCTCCTGGCCTTCAGGGCGCAAGGCGCGCGATACGTCAGAGAATAGCTGAAGCCGTTCGGCAAGGGACGCATCCAGGTCCCGGCAATAGGCGAACGCGTCTTCGAGTGTCTTAAATTCCGGCTGCGGCATTCAAAATCTTCTAGATTCCACCAAGGCACCCGTACTGGACGCCCGACCCGGGCCCACCCCAGATGCTCTTGCGCTACATTTACTAGGGAGAAGATGCGCCGCAATGGGCCTTCAGTCCAATAGCGTCAGGCTATGGTCTTAGCCATCCGGCGCCTGACCGCTCTATAACGCCCGCTTTGGG
>CAYWIA010000176.1:0-3592 GCA_964458245.1 uncultured Methyloceanibacter sp.
ACCACGCCGTCGCGATAGCCCTGGAAGGTGATGTCGCCGCCGTCCTGCGCCACGGCCGGGCGCACGCGGGTGTCGAGCAGCTCCTTGATGGTCTGGACGGTCCCCTCGTCCTCGGGCGCGAAGAACTCGTTCACGCCGTCATATTGATCGGGCGCGCCGTCCGTCATGGCGTCGCCGGAGAGGTAATGCTCCATGATCGCGCCAAGAATGGCCGGCTTCAGGTGCTGCCACTCGCCCTCGCCCTTGGTGACGCTGATGAAGTCGGAGCCGAGGAACACGCCGGTGACGCCGTCGATCTCGAACAGGCGCGCGGCCAGCGGCGAGCCCTCGCTTTCGGCGCGGTCGCGAAACTCGATCGCGTCCACCTCACCGAGCACGGCCCGGCCCGGAAGAAACTTCAGGGTGGCTGGATTTGGCGTTGCCTCGGTCTGAATGAACATCGTGGGTGCCTCGTGGCTCCTAACGCGCGAGCCTTGTAAAAAGCTGCGCTCGAAAATTAGAACAGTTCTATATTTGTGCCCGCGACCCGGCCGAGTCAAGGCGCGAGTCGCCTTATACCACGACCGCCCCGGGTTGCCGTCAGGGTCCTTGCAGGCTCAGGCGAGCGCCAGGATTTCCTCGATGGAAAGATGCCCCGGAACCACGGTGATCGGGGTCGGAAAGACGCCCGCGAGCCGCCCGCCCGCCAGGCTCGACACCAGCGGACCGGGCCCGGAAGGGTCCTTCGAGGCGCCGAGCACAAGCACGCCGATATCCTGATCCTCCTCGATCAGCTTGGGGATCTCTTCGGCCTTGTTCCCTTCGCGCACGATCTCTTCCGGCACGAGGTCCTCGAAGCCCATGGCCTTGAGCTTGCGGCCGAACAAGCGGAACACGGCCTTGGCCTTGCTCTGGCCCTCCTCGCGCGCGATGTCCTCCACCCCGAGCCAGTGCATGGCCTCGTCCTCGGGCTCGATCACGTAAAGCAGCGCCAGCTGACCTCGCGTGCGCTGGGCGCGGCTGGCGGCGAAGGCGAGCGCGCTTTCGCATTCCGGGGTCTCGTCGACGACGACGAGGAATTTGCGCTTGTGCCCCTCGAGATAGATCTCGCGCTTCCGCCGCGAGCCCGTCGCCGGGGTCGATGCGGGCTTCTTCTTGGGTGGGGCGGGGGTCTTCTTCTTTGCCGTCTTCTTCGCCGCCGGCTGCTTTTTCGTGGCCATGGCCGTCATGCTGCCACCTCCGGGCGTTGCCAACAAGAAGGGTTGAAGGAAGGGCCCCGCGCTCAGGCGAGGTCGATGGCGTGGCGCTTGAGGTCTTCGAGATCCACGAGCTCGAGCGTCGCCTCGTGCGTCGCGCCGAGAATCACCCGCGGCGGGCTGCCGGCCTCGAAGGCCTCCTGCCAGCGGGCCGCGCACAGGCACCAGCGGTCGCCGGGCTGCAAGCCGGGAAAGCCGAAATCGGGCTGCGGCGTCGAAAGGTCGTTTCCCCGCGCCTTGGAGAACGCGAGAAAGTCGGCCGTCACCTCGACGCAGACCGTGTGCAGGCCGAGATCCTCCGGTCCCGTGTGGCAGCAGCCGGTGCGGTAGAAGCCCGTGACCGGCCGGTCCGAGCAGCTCTTGAGCGGCTCGCCGAAGACGTTCTTCTGACCCTGGAAAGGATTGGAGCGCCGCTGCAACATGGACCGATTGTGCCTGAACCGGGGTTCTACGGGAAGATCAGCGAGTAGGGTTGCGCACGGGCAGCGGGATGCCGATCTTGCCGCCGTTCAGCAGGTTCTGGAGTTGCGTTTTACTGAGGAGGGGTACGCCCGGGCCGGCCTCCTTGCTGGCGGCGGCCTTGACCGCAATGGGCGGCAGCTCGTCGTCGACGCTGAGCAGCTCATTCCCGCCCGCGGTGAGCACGGTGCGGCATTCGCTCGGCAAATCCGTGATCGGGAACGGCTTCTTCTTTCCGCTCGGCTTGGCGTCCGGATCGATGTTCTGCTGCGTCATCCAGATGGCGGACTTCTTGAGCATTTCGTTCCAGTTGTCGAGCTCATCGCCCTCGCAACCGGAATCGCCGCTCACCGGCGGCTGATCCTTGCAGCCCTCCATGCCGGGCGGACAGGAGAGGCGGACATGGAAATGGTAGTGGTGGTTCCACCACGGCCTCACTTTGCCGAGCCAGCTCGTGTCCTTTCCCGCGACCTCGGCGCGCACGCACAGCGATTTCTTGATGGCCGGGTGCACGAAGATGCGCGCCACTTGCGGGTAGGACGCGGCACGCCGGATGAGCTTGATCTGCAGGTCGGTGAACTTCTCGGGGTCGACGTGCAGCGGATCCTTCAGCATCGATTCCGCCCTCATGTCCTCCCGCTCCTGCACCGTGAGGATGCGGTCCGGCATCGGCGTCAGCCAGATATCGGCGTCGAGCCCGACCTGGTGGCTTGTATGGCCCGTGAGCATCGGGCCGCCGCGCGGCTGTGACATGTCGCCGACGAGAAGGCCCGGCCAGCCGTCGAAGGCCCGCGCGTCACTGGCGAGGCGCGCCAAATAGTCGATCAGCTGAGGGCTGCCCCAATTGCGGTTGCGGGAGGTGCGCATCACCTGCCAGTCGGGGCCGTTGAGAGGGAGCGCGACACCGCCGGCGAGACAGCCCTTGGAGTAAAAGCCGATCGCCCGTGCCGCGAGCGGGGCGGCGCCCGGAACGGACGCGAACAGCTCTCTGGCCCCCGGCAATTTTTCCGATTTCGGTTCGGGGGGCTTGGGAGGCTTTCGCTCCGGTAATTCGACGGCCGCGGTCTCCGCGGATTCGACGGCCTCCACTTCGGCGTCCGTCGGCGCAAGCTGGGTCTGCGCGGCGGCGACACCACTCCAAAGCAACAGTAAAACGAGGCTGAGGGGCAGCCATCCCATCGGCACACGACCCAAGCTTTGTGTCAGATCCCTCTTGGCCTCGACGTTAGCACAAATGACGGAAGCAATTGGAGCCCCAGGGCTGTCCCCACATTTAAGGCCGGCGCAGGACCAAAAAGGGGGGCGTTCAGGAGATATTCAGCCGCCGCCCCTTAGACTCACCTCTTGTCATCATCCGGAGAGCGCCCGGCGCGAAGATCCGCGGGCGTGGGCACGGGCAGAATTCGAGGGAGACCATCATGAGACGTTCCATTTTTCTGGCCGCACTGCTCGGCCTGGCGCTGGCCCTGCCCGGCGCGGCCTTCGCAAGCGTCGTCGCGCAGATCAATCTCTCCAGCCAGCGCATGCATGTCTTCGTGAACGGCAAGCCGGCCTATACCTGGAAGGTCTCGACGGCGCGTTCGGGCTACCGCACGCCGACCGGCACCTACAAGCCCTACCACCTGGCTCGGCGCCATTACTCCTCGATCTACAACAACTCGCCGATGCCGCACTCGATCTTCTTCTATAAGGGCTACGCCATTCACGGTTCCTACGAGACGAAATATCTCGGCCGTCCCGCGTCCCACGGCTGCGTGCGACTGCACCCATCCAATGCGGCGCGGCTCTATCAGCTGGTGCAGCGCTACGGTGCCGGCAACACGACCATCCGCATCACGAATTAGGGGAGAGCGACGATGGCGCTTCTCAAATGGGCGCTGATCGCGCTCGTGATCTCG
>CAYWIA010000177.1:0-3568 GCA_964458245.1 uncultured Methyloceanibacter sp.
TCGGCATGGGCAATCCCGACATGCCGACGCCGCAGCATATCGTGGACAAGCTGGTGGAGACCGTGCGTGATCCGCGCACCAACCGCTATTCCGCGTCCAAGGGCATCGGCGGTTTGCGCCGGGCGCAGGCCAAGTATTACGAGCGCCGCTTTGGGGTGAAGCTCAACCCCGATACGCAAGTCGTGGCGACGCTCGGCTCCAAGGAAGGCTTCGCCAACGTGGCACAAGCCATCACCGCGCCCGGCGACGTGATCCTCGTGCCGAACCCGACCTATCCGATCCACGAGTTCGGCTTCATCATGTCCGGGGGCGTAATCCGCCATCTGCCGGCAAGCACCGACTCGCAATTCATGGTGTCGCTGGACAAGGCCGTGCGCCATTCCGTGCCGAAGCCCTCCGCGCTAGTTCTGAACTATCCGGCCAATCCGACTGCGGTCGTCGCCAATCGCGACTTCTATCGCGAGGTCGTCAGCTTCGCCCGCAAGAACGACCTCATCGTGCTGTCCGATCTCGCTTACGCGGAAATCTATTTCGATGGGGAGCCGCCGCCCTCCATTCTGGAAATTCCCGGCGCCATCGACATCGCGGTGGAGTTCACCTCGCTGTCGAAGACTTATTCCATGCCCGGCTGGCGCATGGGTTTTGCCGTGGGCAATGAGCGGCTCATTCAGGCGCTCACCCGGGTGAAGTCCTATCTCGACTACGGCGCTTTCACGCCCATCCAGGTGGCCGCGACCGCCGCTCTGAACGGACCGCAAGATTGCATCGACGAGATCCGGGGTATTTACCGCCGCAGGCGCGATTGCTTGGTGGATGCGGTGAGCCGCGCCGGCTGGCCGATCCCGTCGCCGCCCGCGACCATGTTCGCCTGGGCGCCGATCCCGGACATGTTCGCGCATATCGGTTCGCTCGAGTTTTCCAAGCTGCTGTTGGAGAGGGCCTCGGTGGCCGTGTCGCCCGGCGTCGGCTTCGGCGAATACGGCGAAGGCTATGTGCGCATCGCGCTCGTGGAGAACGAGCAGCGCATCCGTCAAGCCGCGCGTAACATCCGAAAATTCCTCACAGAGTCAGCGAACGCGCTGCACAACGTCATTCCCATTGCCTCTAAGGCCAATCGCACCTTCTGATTTTCCCATGGCGGACGGATTGAAGCTTGGACTGGCCGGTATCGGCACTGTCGGCGGTGGCCTATTGCGGCTCATCGAGGCGCACGCTGGCGCGTTGGCGGAGCGCGCGGGCCGGCCCATCGAGGTGATCGCCGTCTCGGCGCGCAATAAGCGCAAGAAGCGCGATGTGGATCTCTCGGGCGTGCGCTTCGTGCAAGATCCCATCAAGCTCGCCACCGACCCGGAGATCGACGTCTTCGTCGAGCTGATCGGCGGTGAGGAAGGCATTGCCAAGGAAGCGGTGGAGACGGCGCTGCGGGCCGGCAAGCACGTGGTCACCGCCAACAAGGCGCTGCTTGCGCATCATGGACCAAACCTTGCCGCACTCGCCGAGAAGCACGGCGTGGCGCTGAATTTCGAAGGCGCCGTGGCCGGCGGTATTCCCGTGGTCAAGGTGATCCGCGAAGGCCTGCAGGGCAACGACATTACGCGCGTCTACGGCATCCTCAACGGCACCTGCAATTACATCCTCACACTGATGGAGCGTGAAGGGCGCAGCTTCACCGACGTGCTGAAGGAGGCACAAGAGCAGGGCTATGCCGAAGCCGATCCCACTTTCGATGTCGGCGGCTTCGACACCGCGCACAAACTGGCGCTGCTCACGAGCCTCGCTTTCGGCACGCGCACCAAGTTCGACGCCGTCTACGTGGAGGGTATCGAGACCATCACGCCCGCCGATATCGAGGCGGCGGACGATCTCGGCTATCGCATCAAGCTGCTCGGTGTGGCGCTCAGGACCGACAGCGGCATCGAGCAGCGCGTGCATCCGACCATGGTCCCGAAGGACACCGCGATCGCAAATGTCGACGGCGTGTCCAATTGCGTGGCCATCGACGGCGACTTCGTCGGGGATGTCATGCTGATCGGTCCGGGCGCCGGCGGCGGTCCCACGGCATCGGCCGTGGTGAGCGACATCATCGACATCGCGCGCGGACACGTCCTGCCGCCCTTCGGCCTCAAGGCCAAAAATTTGCGGCCTTATCGAAAGGCGGAGATGCGTGCCCACGAGGGGGGCTATTACATCCGCCTGTCGGTCCACGACCGCACCGGCGCTTTTGCCGCGATCGCTCAGCGCATGGCGGCCCGAGGCATCTCGCTTGAGAGCATCGTGCAGCGGCGCCCGCAGACCGAACTTCCCGGGCAGGGTAGGCGCGCCGGCGGGCCTGCCGGCGTCGTCATGGTGACCCACGAGACCACCGAGGCCGCCGTGCGCAAGGCGCTTGTCGCCATCGAGGGCGACGGCCATGTCGATGCGAAGCCTCAGATGATCCGCATCGAAAAACTGTGATACGGACTCTGCTATAAGACGCAGGGAGAACCTGCGCGTGAGCTAGGGAGGGTTTGACGTGTCAGAGGCTGCGGCAAAGACCGAGCTCGACCGTGCACTTGCGCTGGATATTGTCCGCGTCACCGAGGCGACCGCCGTTGCCGCCGCCCGTTGGCGGGGCCGGGGCGATGAAGTGGCCGCCGATGAGGCCGCCGCCGCCGCCATGTATCGTGAAATAGCTCGGCTTCCTATCCAGGGCATCGTCGTCGTCGGCGAGGGCGAGGAGAACGAAAGCCCAATCCTCTATATCGGCGAGACGATTGGCGCGGGCTCCGAGTCCGGTGTGGAGCTTGACCTGGCCGTCGATCCCATCGAAGGCACCACGCTCTGCGCCAAGGCGTTGCCCAATGCCCTCTCGGTGCTCGTTGTGGCCGAACGCGGTAGTCTTCTGAAAGTGCCCTCTATCTACATGGACAAGATCGCCATCGGCGCAGGATATCCGGACGGTCTCGTCGACCTTGACGCCACCCCCGTCGACAATCTGAAAGCGCTCGCCGAAGCCAAGGGCGTCGGCATGCCGGAGCTCTCGGTATGCATCCTCGACCGGCCCCGTCACGGCAAGCTAATCGAGGAGGTGCGTGAGGCAGGCGCCGCGCTCCGGTTGATCGGCGACGGCGACATTGCCGGCGTGATCCACGTAACCGAACCGCAAGAGACGGGAATCGACATGTATCTCGGCCTTGGCGGTGCGCCGGAAGGAGTGCTGGCGGCCGCGGCGCTCGCCTGCATCGGTGGTCAGATGCAAGGCCGCCTCGTGGCCATGAACGACGAGCATCGCGGGCGCGCCCGGGCCGCCGGCATTTCGGATCTCGGCCGCAAATATTCGATTGGGGAGATGGTTCGGGGCGATCTCAGCTTTGCCGCGACCGGAATTACCGACGGCTCGCTGGTCGAGGGGGTGCGCTTCGCCAAGGACGCTATCTTCACCCAAAGCGTGGTCATGCGGGCCTCGACCCGCACCGTGCGCTGGATCAAGACCGAGCATGCCGATCTGAGCAAGTTCAACTGACCGGCCGCACGCTGCGAATCAGTTACACTTTGCGATCTTCCAAAAGCGGTTCGTAAGAGTGGCACA
>CAYWIA010000178.1:0-3410 GCA_964458245.1 uncultured Methyloceanibacter sp.
GCCATGACCCGAATCACCGGCTCCGTGCCGGAGGGGCGGATCACCAGCCGGCCCGCCTTGCCGAGCCTCGATTTGCCGTCATTGATGGCCCGCTGCACGCCGAGATTGTCGAGCGGCTGGCCGTCCTTGTAGCGCACATTCTCTAGGATCTGCGGCAGCGGCTCGAAGCGGTTGCAGACCTCGCTCACCGGCTTGCCGCTCTGAACCACCACGGCTAGGATTTGCAGGGCCGTCACCAGGCCGTCGCCCGTGGTCGAAAAGTCGGACAGCACGATATGGCCGGACTGCTCGCCGCCCACGTTGTAGCCGTGCTGGCGCATGTGCTCGACCACGTAGCGGTCGCCGACCGGGGTGCGGGCGAGCCCGAGTCCGAGATCCGCCATGTAGCGCTCGAGCCCGAGATTGGACATGACCGTGGCCACCACGCCGCCGCCGGCAAGCCGCCCGCGCCGGAGCCAGAACTCGCCGATGACCGCCATCAGCTGGTCGCCGTCGATGATGCAGCCCTTCTCGTCCACGATCACCACCCGGTCCGCGTCGCCGTCGAGCGCGATGCCGATATCGGCGCGCACCTCTTGCACTTTGCGGATCAGGTTCTGCGGGGCGGTGGAGCCGCAATCCTTGTTGATGTTGAGACCGTTCGGATCGACGCCGATCTTGATGACCTCGGTGCCGAGTTCCCACAGCGCCTCGGGCGCCACCTTGTAGCCGGCGCCATTGGCGCAATCGATCACCGCGCGGATGCCGTCGAAACGCAAATTGCGCGGCAATGTGCGTTTGGCGAATTCGATATAACGCTCGCGCGCGCTTTCGATGCGGGTGGCGCGGCCGATGCGCTCGGCGCTGGCGAGCAGCGCCGTCGTATCGCCCTCCATCAGCCCCTCGATCTCGGATTCCTGCTCGTCCGACAGCTTGTAGCCGTCCGGCCCGAACAGCTTGATGCCGTTGTCGATATAGGGGTTGTGCGAGGCGGAGATCATCACGCCGAGATCGGCGCGCAGCGAGCGGGTGAGCATCGCCACGGCCGGCGTCGGCATCGGTCCGAGCTGGAACACGTCCATGCCCACGGCGGTGAAGCCGGACACCAGCGCCGACTCGATCATATAGCCCGACAGGCGCGTGTCCTTGCCGATCACCACCCGATGGCGATAGGAGCCGTTGGTAAAGAGCTTGCCGGCAGCCATGCCGACCTTGAGCGCCACCTCCGAGGTCATCGGATACGAGTTGGCGCTGCCACGGATTCCGTCCGTGCCAAAAAGCTTACGAGCCATCCCGGTTATTCCCCCGTCTGCGCCGCCAGGCGGTACCCTCGTTCGAACTCACCCGGCTTAACATCGGATTATGCTCCCGGCTTGGGCGCGATGCGTTCAAAAAGTGTAAGCAAAGATTACATCCCGTCCCAGATCGGGTGCCGATTTCACTTAATTTTCAGTACCAAACATGCTTGCGCGCCAGACTGCAAGGGCTTGGCGGCTGCCCGCCACATCGTGCACCCGGAGGATCTGAACCCCTTGAGCGGCCGAGGCGATGGCGGCCGCGTGGCTGCCCGGCTCGCGGGATTTCGGGTCCTTGTTTTGGCCGAGCCCGCCGATGAAGCGCTTCCGCGAGGCCCCGACCAGAAGCGGCACCCCGAGCCCGTGGAACAGGCTCAGATTGGCGAGCACCGCGAGATTATGGCCGAGCGTCTTGCCGAAGCCGAGCCCCGGATCGGCGGCGATCCGCGCCCGGTCGATCCCGGCCGCTTCGCACGCCTCGATCCGCGCCGCCAGATAGTCGAACACCTCCAGCACCACGTCGTCGTAAGTGGGATTGTCCTGCATGGTCTTGGGCTCTCCTTGCGCATGCATCAGCACCACGTCGAGCCCCTCCTCCGCCGCCACGTCGAGGCAGGCGGGATCGTAGGTGAGCGCAGAAACATCGTTGAGGATTTTGGCGCCCGCTCTTGCCGCCGCGCGCGCCACCGTGCTCTTGCGCGTGTCGATGGAGATCACCGCGGGCGAGCCCTTGAGCTGCTCAAGCACCGGCACGACCCGGGAGAGCTCGTCGTCGCCGGCGACCGTGTCGGAGCCGGGGCGCGTGGACTCGCCGCCAATATCGACGATCTCGGCGCCTTCCGCGGCGAGCTCGGCCGCATGGGTGACCGCGCCCTCGGTCTCGTCATAGAGCCCGCCATCGGAGAAGCTGTCCGGCGTCACGTTGACGATGCCCATGAGCGTGGGCCGTGCGAGGCTGAGCCCTGCAAACGGCGGGCGCGGCGCCGTCACGCGCTCCAGCACCGCGCCGAGACCGGAATCACGCGAGTCCTCCAGAGCCTCGACGGCCACAAGGCGCCGCTGCGAGTGCGTCGGGTCGCCTTCGATCACGACAGCAGCGGTGAAGGCGATCGGCCCGCCGGCCAGCGGCCACGCCAGACCATCCTCGATCGCGGCCTCCGCCGGCGGCCCGTACAGAAACCCGATGGGCCTGAGATAGAGCTTTCCCTCTGCCATGGCTTCAAGCCTTTAGCATGAAAGCAACATGCCCGGCGAAAGGCCGGGCATGCGCAAAGTTGATTGGTGACGCAGAGCCTAGGTCGGCTGAGGCTCCAGGCCGCCGGCATCAGGCTCCGGCGGCTTCTTGCCCCGGCCGGCCGTGGGCACAGCGGAGGCTGGCCCCGGACGCGGCGTATCCTCGGTGACATCCTCGCGCACCGGCGGTTTGCCGTTGAGCAAATCCTTGATCTCCTGACCGCTCAGCGTCTCGTACTCCAACAGCCCGCGGGCGATGGTGTGCAGATCGTCGAGATTCTCGGAAAGGATCTTGCGCGCGCCTTCCAACCCTTCGTCGACGATGCGGTGAATCTCCTCATCGACGATGGTCTGGGTCTCGTCGGACAGGTTCTGCTGCCGCGCCACGGAATGGCCGAGGAACACTTCTTCCTCGTTCTCGCCGTAAGCCAGCGGCCCCAGCTTATCGGACATGCCGAACTGGGTGACCATGGCGCGCGCGAGCTGCGTCGCCATCTTGATGTCGGAAGAGGCGCCGGAGGTGACCTTGTCGTGGCCGAACACGATCTCCTCGGCCACGCGGCCGCCCATGGCCACCGCGATGTCCGCATTCAGCTTGGCGCGGGTATGGGACAGCATGTCCCGCTCAGGCAGGCGCATGACCATGCCGAGCGCCCGGCCGCGCGGAATGATGGTGGCCTTGTGGACCGGATCGGAGGCCGGCTGATGCAGCGCCACGAGCGCGTGTCCGCCTTCGTGGTAAGCGGTCAGCGTTTTCTCTTCCTCGGTCATGACCATGGAGCGGCGCTCGGCGCCCATCATGACCTTGTCCTTGGCGTCCTCGAACTCGTGCTGCGTGACGAGCCGCTTCGAGCGGCGCGCGGCAAGCAGCGCCGCCTCGTTCACGAGGTTGGCGAGGTCCGC
>CAYWIA010000179.1:0-3398 GCA_964458245.1 uncultured Methyloceanibacter sp.
GTGGCGGAGCACGCGGTCGCTCCCGACGACGAGAAAGAGATCCGCAAGCAGGTGAAGAAGTGGATCAAAGCCAAGGACGTGGACGTGGTGATCACCACGGGCGGCACGGGCTTCACCGGACGCGACGTCACTCCGGAAGCGGTGCGCCCGCTGTTCGACAAGGAGATCGAGGGCTTCTCCGTCTTGTTCCACATGCTGAGCTATCAGACGGTCGGCACCTCGACGGCG
Source organism: uncultured Methyloceanibacter sp. (assembly GCA_964458245.1). Lineage (GTDB taxonomy): Bacteria > Pseudomonadota > Alphaproteobacteria > Rhizobiales > Methyloligellaceae > Methyloceanibacter. Next base: position 229 of record CAYWIA010000179.1, read on the forward strand.
CAATCCCGCACCTGCGGCGGTCTCGCCAAGGGCACGCTGATCTTCTCGCTGCCGGGCTCGCCGGGCGCCTGCAAGGACGCCTGGGAGGGCATCCTCAAATTCCAACTCGACAACCGCCACCGCCCCTGCTCGTTCATCGAGATCATGCCGCGCCTCACCGAGAGCAAAAAGAAGAAGGCGAAGGCGTAGCTGCATGACCGTGGCCGGGCGCCGCCGCGTGAGGCAATTCGCTGCCGATGCAAACCCGGACGCGTGGTAGCGTGCGCCACATGAGCGACCGTAAAACCAACGTCACGCCTTACGCTCAGCTCGAGGCCCGGTTCGAGGAGCTTCACCAGCTTGGCCACGCCCAGGCCATGCTGAGCTGGGACGACGCGGTGATGATGCCCCGCGGCGGCGGCAGGGCGCGCGGCGAGGCGCTTGCCGCGCTCGCGGCGCTCGCGCATCGGACACTGACGGCGCCCGAGGTCGGGGACCTGCTGGACAAAGCCGGCGCCAGCCTCGCGCAGCTGAACGAATGGCAGCAGGCGAACTTGCGTGCGATGCGGCGAGCGCACACCCGCGCCATAGCGCTGCCCGAGGCGCTCGTGCGTACCAATCAGCTCGCCACGACGCGCTGTCAGCAGATATGGCGCGCTGCCCGGGCGGACAACGATTGGAACGCCGTGAAAGGCCCGCTGGGCGACGTGATCACCCTCGCCCGCGAGGAAGCGGCGGCGCTCGGGGACGCGCTTGCGCTCGATCCGTACGATGCGCTGCTCGACGGCTACGAGGAAGGAACGCGCGAGGCCCACGTCGCGGAGCTGTTCGATGACCTAAAAAGCTTCCTGCCGGACTTCATCGATCGGGTCATAGCGCGCCAAACCACGCCGCTCCCGCTGCCCGGCCCCTTCCCCCGCGACGGCCAGCACGCCCTCGGCGAAGACATGATGGTGCTGCTCGGCTTCGACTTCAGCCGCGGCCGTCTCGATGTCAGCCATCATCCGTTCTGTGGAGGCGTTCCCGACGATACGCGCATCACCACCCGCTACAGCGAGGAAGAGTTTCTCGAGTCGCTCATGGCGGTGCTGCATGAAACCGGCCACGCGCTCTACCAGCAGGGCCTCCCGGCCGACTGGCGGCGGCAACCCGTGGGCAACTGTCTCGGCGCGGCAGTCCACGAGAGCCAGTCGCTATTCGTGGAGATGCAGATGTCGCGCGGCCGGGCCTTCATCGAATTCGCCGCGCCGCATCTGCGCCGCCACCTCGGGGGCAAGCCGGGCGACGCCGCCTGGACCGCAGACAATCTGCAAGCGCATTCGCGGCAGGTGCGCAGAGGCTATATCCGGGTCGACGCCGACGAACTTACCTATCCGCTCCACGTCGTCCTGCGATTCGAAATCGAGCGGGCCTTGATCGCCGGCAAGCTCGACGCCGCGGACATTCCCGACGCCTGGAACGAGGCCATGACGCGCTATCTCGGCCTCTCGACGGATGGCGATTACCGGAACGGCTGCATGCAGGACGTTCACTGGTTCGCCGGGCTGTTCGGATATTTTCCAACCTATACGCTCGGCGCGCTGATGGCCGCCCAATGGTTCGCGGCCGCCTCGGCGACGCTGCCCGATCTGGACTCGCAGATTAAAGCAGGCGACTTCGCGCGCCTAATCGGCTGGCTGCGCCGGAATATTCACAGCCGCGGACAGCTCAAGACCGCGCATGAGCTGCTGATCGACGTCACGGGCGAACCCTTGAACTTGCGGCACTTCAAAACACATCTCGAGGAGCGCTATCCAGGCTGAGCCCGCCTTACATCGCAGCGGCATCATCGTCTGAATCGGTCTCGCCGCCGCCGGGGGCCACAGGTTCAACGTCGTCCATTTGCTGGTTCAGCCGATCGATCTCCGACTTCGCCTGGTCGAGCGCCGTCTCGAGACGGCCGATCTCGGACCGGAGGTCGGACTGCTCGCCGTCCTTTTCTTCCAGCTCGGTCCGCAGACGAGCTAACTGCTCTTCGCGATTTCTCGCCTCTTTATCGAACTGGTAAGCGGCCTCCTGCGAGGCGGCCAATTCGTCGCGCGCCGCATCGCGTTCGCTTTGCGCGGCTTTAAGCTTGTCGCGCTCCTGCTTGAGCTGGGCTTGCGCCGTCTCGAGCTTGGCCTCGAGCCGTTCCGACTCCGCCTCCGTTTCGTTCAAGGCGGTTTGCAGTTCGGCGATCCGCGCTTCCTTGGCTTCGATGTCCTTGGTGCCGCGATCGAGCGCCTCTTGAGCGGCGCTCAGATCTCCTTGCGCGCTTTCCAGGCCGGCACGGGTTTTCTTCAGCTCGTCCGAGGTCACGCCCATCTCGTGCTGAAGCGCCTGGCGCTCGGTCTCCACCGTCTCGTATTCCTTCTGAACGGCCGCGCGTTCCTCCCTGGCCTTGTCGAGATCGGCCTGCAGGCGGCCCGTGAGGCGTTCGAGCTCGGAGGCTCCCGCCTTGCTCTGCAGGGTCTCTTCGCGGGAAAGCGCGAGCTGACGCTGCAGCGTCTCGACGCGCTCCTCCTTCACGGTGAGCCGGTAGCCGAGCGCAATACTCACCACCATCAGGGCCGCGACGATGAGCCAGATCCAAACGGCGACGGGGCGTGTATCGGGCATGCTTTTCCTCCAAGACCATTGACGAGGCGAGGCGGTCTTCAGCGCCGCCTTCGCAGGTGAACTTGGAGGCTCAACCTATGCCTGCACCGGTTGGTTCCTTAATTCGTGGCAGTCCCGGCCCGCTACCAGGCGGGGGCGCCCTCGCCGAGCGGGTCGTGGGTGACGAGGCCGAGCACCTCGTTCGAGGCGAAGCTCAGCGACATGGCGCGCGTGACGCCCGGCACCACGGCGACGTCGTAGAGCTCGCCGATGGCGCCGTCGATGCGGAACCAATGCACGCACGCGCCCGTGTCGAGGTCGATGATCTGCACGCCGCACCAGGGCTCGGAGTCCGCGTCTTTCAGTTTCTTGTCGAGCGCCAGCCCTTCGAAGCGCTCGTAGCGCGGCTTGGACAGGCCGACGAAAGCGAAATTGCCGTGGAAGCCAAGCCCGCGCACGAAGCCGGGACAGAACGCCACCACATGGAACTTGGCGTCCGCCGCCTTCGCCGCCGGCTCGACCCAGCCGAACTCGCCAGTGCCCGAATTGAGCACGTAGAGCTTGCCATTATAGAC
>CAYWIA010000180.1:0-3394 GCA_964458245.1 uncultured Methyloceanibacter sp.
ACAGGCTCAGCGAAGTTCTAGGAGGGTTACACGAAGTTCTAGGCGGTTACGCAGACCAAGACTGAACACACAATGTCCGGGACCAACCTGGGCGGCTTCGCGCCACGCGAAAAAGCGGGCGCACCTCAGAGGGAGGAAACTATGGTCAGCACCGCTCCGAGTGCCGTAGCCGGCACAGGCGAAACTTCATCTACCCTACATCGAGTTATTGGCTGGAAGGATGCGTTCTGGGTCGCAAGTGGCGTCCCGGCACTCGTTCTCTTTTCTATTGGCGGTATCGCCGCCACGGTGGGCACGCCGTCCGTGCTGGTTTGGACCTTGTCGGTCCTGTTCGGCTTCATCCAGGCCTTCACCTACGCCGAAATCGCTGGACTGTTCCCGAACAAATCGGGCGGTGCATCGGTCTATGGCGCGGCCGCCTGGGTTCGCTACTCGAAGTTCATCGCACCGCTTTCGGTGTGGTGTAACTGGCTCGCCTGGACGCCGGTGCTCGCCATCGGCTGCGGCATCGCCGCCGGCTACATCTTGACGGCCCTGTTCCCGGCAGAGGCTGCGATCCGCACCTGGGAAATCCAGCTTGTCGATCTCTCCTTCTTCAAGGAGGGCTTGGGACTTCGGCTTAACTCGACCTTCTTCATCGGCGCCATTTTGATGCTGATCTCTTTCGGCATCCAGCATCGCGGCATTCTCTCGACGGCCAAGGTGCAGACGATCGTCGGGGCATCGGTTTTGCTGCCGCTGCTGATCATCGGCATCGTGCCGCTGATCACTGGCGACGTGTCGATGAAAGCGTTCGAGCCCTTTGCGCCGGGGACCGACATCGGCACCGCCGCCTGGGACAAGGCCGGATGGACGCTGTTCTTCGGCGGTCTGTTCATTGCCGCCTGGTCTGCCTACGCCTTCGAAACGGCGATCTGCTACACGAGCGAATTCCGAAACCCGGCGACCGACACCTACAAGGCAATCCTCTATTCGGGACTGCTGTGCATCGCGGTCTACGTGCTCGTGCCGCTCTCCTTCCAGGGGGCGCTGGGTCTGGCCGGCGTCATGGCGCCGGGCATCGTCGACGGTTCCGGCGTGGCGCAGGCCATGGCTTCGATGGTCGGCGGCGGGGCGCTCGTGACCAACCTACTCGTGGTCATGCTGATCCTCGCTCTCATGCTGGCGATCACCACGGCGATGGCCGGGAGCTCGCGGACGCTCTATCAGGGCTCGGTCGATGGTTGGCTGCCGCGCTACCTCAGTCGCGTCAATCAGAACGGGGCGCCGACCAGTGGCATGGCGACGGATTTGGCGTTCAACCTGATCCTGCTGCTGATGTCGGATTATCTGTTCGTACTGGCAGTCTCGAACGTCTGCTACATCGTGTTCAACTTCCTCAACCTCAATGCGGGCTGGATCCATCGCATCGACAACGCGCATGTGAAACGTCCGTGGAAGGCCCCGACCGTGCTTCTCGGGGCGGGCGTGGTGCTGGCTTTCGTCAATGCATTCCTGCTGGGCGCCGGCGCGGAGGTTTGGGGTTCGGGCACGCTGGTCGCGGGCGCCATCGCCATCGGCCTGGTCATTCCGGTCTTCATCTTCCGGCATTTCATCCAGGACAAGGGCGTGTTCCCGCCGCAGATGCTTGCCGACTTGTCGGTTGACGGGACGTCCATTGGCCGCCCGAAAGCCGGCATGTTGCCTTACGTAGCGCTCGCGGGCGGAGTCCTTTCCGCTACGGTCGCTTACGTAATTTTCTGGACATAGGCTTCACCGAAGCGAAGTAACCCTTCGCAAGCTGGGCAGACGGCCGGGATCAGTTTTTGATCTCGGCCGTTTTCCAATCCGGCTTGAAGGCGAGCACCTGCACCGTATCGGGGAGCGCGGGATTGAACACCCGGTTGTGCCAGATCGCGGCCTCGCGGTCCGCATCGCCCACATCGAGAGCCTTCACCTTGCAGGGCAGACGGAAAGCATAGCGCCCTTGCGCGAAGTCGAGCACGCAGCGCTTGACTAAAATAAGCGCGTCGGCGAGCGGCGAATACGGGGGCAAGATCGCAAGCAGACGGTCGCTGAAAGACTTCGGCTCTAGGAAATAGTCCGCCTGAAGATGGCGCAGCGCCTTCTCGTAGGTTTCGCGCGGGTCGGGGGACTTCATCACCTGGAAGCGGAAGAAGGCCGTGCTCTCCTCGGGTGCTTTTGGCACCAGCAGAACGGTCAAGGCCGGCGAAAGCTCGGTACCGGTTTCATCCAACACCCGCGGGCACATGCCCCGCGAGGGCCGCCCGTCCTCCTCGCGCATGGCAATCTGGCGAATTTGGCATTGCCAGATCAGGAATGGCTGCCGCAGATCCTTGGTTTTCGTCTTGCCCATGGCGCCTCACTGCCTCCCCCGGCGCCGAGCGTCAATGCGAACGGGCGCTAGGAGCCAGGTCGTCGCCCGATTTTTTCGAAAGCCTGTTGAAAAGCTTGGCTTCTTTCCCTGGCTGGCGGATTTTTCCGGCCCTCTTTGGCCCCAAAAATCGTTGCTTTCCAGCCTTATGCCCAAAAAAATGCGGCCCGCAAACCGCGCGTAGTGCCCGTTCGGAAGGCCATTAACCAATTGAATTTCCGGCATGAAAGTCGCTTCGAGACGCGGCTTCAACTGGGTTTCATCTGAGGAAAGTCAATTTCATCTTGGTTGACGGCATTTGGGGTGCCCCCTAGCATCGATATAAGATGAGGACGTTTCTGTAGGGCTTAATCGTGGCGGAGGGCCGTTTCAGGCCTCCGGCGAGACAAGAGGGAGTACTGACGACGTAGCTGAAACATCCATCGTGACCTTGGGACCAAAAAATCAATCCAAGGCGTGAACCTAGGGGGGTTACATCAATGGGCAATAACTTAGACGCTCTCACGACCGTCTTCACCGAGTTCTATTACTGGGTGACGGTCGTCTTCATGTTCCTGATCCATGTTGGCTTTTGCATGTACGAAGTCGGCGCCAGCCGGCGGCGGAATCACATGCACACCCTGATGAAGAACACGATGCTGATCCCGTTGGTCACCATCACCTTCTTCTTCTTTGGCTGGTGGATTTATTGGGCGTTCCCCAACGGACCGTTCATCACCGGCGGGCTCAATCTCGAGGCCGGCGCGGCGAACCTGCCCACATCCGAGACCATGGCGACCAATCTGAGCGACCGCATCAGCGGCGTGTTCTGGGCGGCCTTCCTGCTGTTCTCTTGGACGGCGGCGTCGATCGTCTCAGGCGCGGTCATCGAGCGCATCAGGTCCGGGGCGTTCTGGATCATCGCCGTAATGATCGGCTCGGTGACCTGGATCATCGATGCGGCCTGGGGCTGGCATCCCGAAGGCTGGATGGTGAAGCTTCTCGGCTATCACGATGCCTACGCCTCCGGCGTCATCCATG
>CAYWIA010000181.1:0-3357 GCA_964458245.1 uncultured Methyloceanibacter sp.
ACAACTCCGGTGCAAAGCGCGTGCAATGCATCAAGGTGCTCGGCGGCTCGAAGCGGAAATACGCTTCGATCGGCGACACTGTGGTGGTCAGCGTCAAGGAAGCGATTCCGCGCGGCCGCGTGAAGAAGGGCCAAGTGATGAAGGCCGTGATCGTGCGTACCGCCGCGGGCGTGCGCCGTCAGGACGGCTCGCTCATCCGCTTCGACCGCAACGCCGCGGTTCTGGTGAACCCGCAAGGCGAACCGGTCGGAACGCGTATCTTCGGGCCGGTCACGCGTGAATTGAGGGCGAGGAAGCACATGAAGATCGTGTCGCTCGCGCCGGAGGTGCTTTGATTATGGCCAAGGTGAAGGTCAAAAAGGGTGACCACGTGGTGGTGCTCACCGGCAAGGACAAAGGCAAGAAGGGTGAGGTGCTGAAGGTGATGCCCGCGGAGAACCGCGCCATCGTCCAGGGCGTCGCCCTGGTGCGCCGCCATCAGCGTCAGACCGCGTCGCAAGAGGGGGGCATCATCACCAAGGAAGCCTCTATCGACATTTCCAACATCGCGCTGGAAGACCCCAAAGACGGGAAGCCCACGCGCGTCGGCTACAAATTTCTAAAGGACGGGCGCAAGGTGCGTTTCGCCAAGCGTTCGGGCGAGGTCATCGATGGCTGAGCAGACATATATTCCGCGGATGAAGCAGCAGTACCTGGACGTGCTGAAGACCGACCTCACCAAGGAGTTCGGCTACAAGAACGTGATGCAGGTGCCGCGTCTGGACAAGGTGGTGCTCAACATGGGCGTCGGCGAAGCCGTCGGCGACTCCAAGAAGGTGCAGTCCGCCGCCACCGACCTCGGTCTGATTTCCGGCCAGCGCCCGGTCATCACCAAGGCGCGCAAGTCGATCGCCGGCTTCAAGCTGCGCGAAGGCATGCCGGTCGGCGTCAAGGTGACGCTCCGCAAGGACCGTATGTACGAGTTTCTGGACCGGCTGGTGAACATTGCGCTGCCGCGGGTCCGGGATTTCCGTGGGCTTAATCCGAAAAGCTTCGACGGAAGAGGCAATTACTCGATGGGGCTCAAGGAGCACATCATCTTCCCCGAGATCGATTACGACAAGGTGGATGACGTGCTCGGGATGGACATCATCGTGTGTACGACGGCGCAGAGCGACGACGAGGCGCGTGCGCTTCTCAAGGGTTTGAATTTTCCGTTCCGCAGCTAGGGCCTATCCGGCTGCACAGGAGGACTGAATGGCTAAGACGAGCATGATCGAGCGGGACAAGAAGCGCCGCCGGCTTGCGAAGAAGTTTGCGTTTCGCCGTGACCGGTTGAAGGCGATCGCCTCCGACCTGTCGGTTCCGGCGGAGGAGCGCTTCGCGGCAAGGCTGAAGCTCGCGGAGATTCCGCGCAACGCTTCGCCGACGCGTATTCACAACCGTTGCGATCTGACCGGGCGCCCGCGCGGTTACTACCGCAAGCTTCGCATGTCGCGCATTGCCTTGCGCGATCTCGCGAGCAACGGACTGATCCCGGGCATGGTCAAGTCGAGCTGGTAAGGACGGTCGATGATTAACGATCCTCTAGGCGATATGTTAACCCGCATCCGTAACGCTCAGATGCGGCATAAGAATAGGGTGACCACGCCCGCTTCCAAGCTGCGCGAGCGTGTGCTCGACGTGCTGGCGGAGGAGGGCTATATCCGCGGCTATGCGCGCGTCGATTACGACAGCGGCAAGTCCGAGTTCGAGATCGAGCTGAAATATTTCGACGGCCAGCCGGTCATCAAGGACATCAAGCGGGTGTCGACGCCGGGCCGGCGCGTGTACTCCTCAGTGAAGGAACTGCCGACGGTCGCCAATGGCCTTGGCGTAGCCATCCTGTCGACGCCGAAGGGCGTCATGTCGGATTCGCGGGCGCGTAACGAGAATGTCGGCGGCGAGATTCTCTGTAACGTGTTTTAGCGGAGCTTTTTGAAGCGAAGGTTTGATTCAATGTCGCGCATCGGCAAACAACCAGTGGCTATTCCCGGCGGGGTCACCGCCTCGATCGATGGCCAAGAGGTCAAGGTAAAGGGCCCCAAGGGCGAGCTCAAGCATGTGCTCGTCGACGAGGTGATTGCCAAGACGGGCGAGAACGGCATCGAGATCGTCATGCGCGAGGACACCAAGGAGGCGCGTGCCATGTGGGGCATGTCGCGCACGCTGGTGGCCAACCTCGTCACGGGCGTGACCGACGGTTTCTCCAAGACGCTGGAGATCACCGGCGTCGGCTATCGCGCGGCGATGCAGGGGAAGGCGATCCAGCTCCAGCTCGGCTACAGCCACGACATCACCTATCCGCTTCCTGACGGTATTCAGGCCCAGTGCCCGAAGCCGACGGAAATCGTGATCAGCGGGATCGACAAGCAGCAGGTCGGCCAGGTCGCTGCGGAGATCAGACGGTTCAGGCCGCCGGAGCCCTACAAGGGCAAGGGCGTGCGCTATGCGGGCGAGTACATCCTCCGCAAAGAAGGCAAGAAGAAGTAGCGGGATCAGACATGAGCGCGTTTAACGATAGCTTTTCCCGGCGCACGCGCCGGGTTCGCCACTCGCTGAAGCGGGCGGCCAATGGACGTGCGCGTCTGTCGGTGTTCCGCTCGTCCAAGCATATCTATGCCCAGGTGATCGACGACAGCTCCGGCAAGACTGTGGCGGCGGCCTCGAGCCTGGACAAGGATCTCAAGGGCGCGCTGCCCAAGGGCAGCGATACGGCGGCGGCGGAAGCCGTTGGCAAGCTTCTCGCCGAACGTGCGACCAAGGCCGGCGTCAAGGACGTCGTCTTCGATCGCGGCGGCTATATCTATCATGGGCGCATCAAGGCGCTCGCAGACGCGGCCCGCGAGGCCGGTCTGAACTTTTAGGTTTGAAGGAAAGGGTCTGACACGTGGCACGAGGTCCCCAATCGCGCGGTCCGCAAGGCAGAGACCGTGACGACCGCGACAGCGAATTCGTCGACAAGCTTGTCCACATCAATCGTGTGGCCAAGGTGGTCAAGGGCGGCCGTCGCTTCGGTTTCGCCGCCCTGGTCGTGGTCGGCGATCAGAAGGGTCGGGTCGGTTTCGGCCACGGCAAGGCGCGCGAGGTGCCCGAGGCCATCCGCAAGGCGACCGAGTCCGCCAAGCGCAATCTGCTGAAGGTCCCGCTTCGCGAGGGCCGTACGCTGCATCACGACGTGCGCGGGCAGCATGGCGCCGGCAAGGTGGTCTTGCGCGCGGCACCTCCGGGCACCGGCATCATCGCCGGCGGTCCCATGCGCGCGGTGTTCGAGACGCTCGGGATCCAGGACGTGGTGGCCAAGTCGCTCGGCAGCTCCAATCCCTACAACATGGTGCG
>CAYWIA010000182.1:0-3292 GCA_964458245.1 uncultured Methyloceanibacter sp.
GGCCCCGGAGCCCAACAGCCGGATTCCTGCGTTAAGCTTTGGCGTGGGCGCCGTGTCCGACCCCAGCCAACATGCCTGCGACCTTCTCCGAGACCCAGCCGAAGAGCGCGCCAACGATCATCGAGCAGATGATGACCACCACCGGGTTCTCCATGGAGGCCGCCGTCAAATTGCCGGCGCCGTTGCCCAGAAGCGTCAGAGCCACCACGGAGGCGAAGCCATAGACCTGTGCCGGAATGGCGGCGAAGGCCGGGATATTGGCCAAGAGGACCATCGCGGCAACGCCGATGCCGACGCAGAGTCCGGCCCAAATCGGCAGGCCGATCTGATCGCCAATGCCGGTCTGGGTCGCCACCCAGAGCGTAATGCCGGCGATGATGGCCCCGGCGATATTGCCGAGAATCGCCGATTGCAGGCCGGATTCCTTGCCACCGCAGTGGAAGAAGCAGCCCCACGCAATAAAGGCGGCCCAAATGGCCAGCATGCCACCGAGCGGTCCCAGGAAGAGCCAAGTGGCTATGGCGCCAAGAACGCCAACGCTGATTGCTAGTGCGGTATTTGCGGACATCTCACCCCCCTTTTGTGAAAAAGAGAGCGGGCGGATCCGCCGATTGCCGGCAATCCACCGGCTCATTCACGGAAGCCCAATTATTGCCAGGCGATTCGGCTTCCGGCTGGGAGTATAGCCCAAAGCGGTCCTCGTCTGAACAAAGATTGGTCTTTTGCCCAAGAAATGGCCTTTTGTTGTGGAGTTCCGGAACTCTCGTTCTGGCTTGAACCTGTGGGTTCGTGGGCGTAGCTACGCCCCATGACGGACGCGGTTCATGTGATCGGCGGCGGGCTCGCCGGCAGCGAGGCGGCTTGGCAGCTGGCGAAGGCCGGCGTTCCGGTCGTCCTCCACGAAATGCGGCCCGAGCGCCAGACAGAGGCTCACAAGACGGACGCGCTCGCCGAGCTCGTCTGCTCCAATTCCTTCCGCTCCGACGATTGGGAGACCAACGCGGTGGGCCTGCTGCATCAAGAGATGCGCCGGGCCGGCTCCCTGATCATGGCTTGCGCGGATGCTCACAAGCTTCCGGCCGGGGGCGCGCTCGCCGTGGACCGGGAGAACTTCGCCGGCGCCGTGACGGAGGCGCTCACCGAGCATCCTCTCATCGAGATCGACCGCAGCGAAGTTGCGGGACTGCCGCCGGCCGACTGGGACAGCGTGATCGTGGCCACGGGGCCCCTCACCTCGCCGGCGCTCGCCGACGCGGTGAAGACGCTCACGGGCGAAGCGGAGCTTGCCTTCTTCGACGCCATCGCACCGATCGTGCATTTCGAGTCCATCGACATGGATGTTTGCTGGCGCCAATCCCGCTACGACAAGGTCGGGCCCGGCGGCAGCGGCGCTGACTACATCAACTGTCCGCTCGACAAGACACAGTACGATGCCTTCATCGATGGGCTTCTGACGGCCGAAAAGACCACCTTCAAGGATTTCGAGAAAACACCTTATTTCGAAGGGTGCCTGCCCATCGAGGTTATGGCCGAGCGCGGGCGCGACACCCTCCGCTACGGCCCGATGAAACCTGTCGGCCTCACGAACGCGCACCGCCCGGACGAGAAACCCCATGCGATCGTGCAGCTCCGCCAGGACAATGCGCTTGGCACGCTGTGGAACATGGTGGGCTTCCAGACCAAGCTGAAGCATGGCGAACAGGCCCGCGTGTTCCGCATGATCCCCGGTTTGGCGCAAGCGGAATTCGCCCGGCTCGGCGGGCTCCACCGCAATACCTTTCTCGACAGTCCGAAGCTGCTCGACGGCTCTCTACGCCTCAAGGCCGAACCGCGCCTGCGCTTCGCCGGCCAGGTCACGGGCGTCGAGGGCTACGTGGAATCGGCGGCCATCGGGCTGATCGCCGGGCGCTTCGCCGGCGCCGAGCGATTGGGAGCGCCGCCTGCTCCGCCGCCGGCCACAACCGCGCTCGGCGCGCTCCTGGCGCACATCACCGGCGGACATTTGAGCGCGGACGGCGAAGGCGGCGCCCGCAGCTTCCAGCCGATGAATGTCAATTTCGGGCTCTTCCCGCCCGTGACCGTGGCGCGCGAGTCCCGGGGCAAAGGCCCGAAAAGCGGCAAAGCCTTCGCCCGTAAGCGCGCCATGTCGGCGCGGGCGTTGGCCGATCTCGATGCGTGGCTCGAAGGACGCAGCGCGGTCGCGGCCGAGTGAGCTTCTAACGCGACCGCATCAGGCGCCAAAGCCGGTACAGGGGATTGATGCGTGCCACCTGACGCAAGGGGTCGCGGACCTTGGCGAGCGCAGCGAGATAGGGCTCGACCAGGCAAAGCGGCAAGAACGCGGTGCGGCCTGCTTCGTCAAGTCCGGTTCCGGTCATGCCGGCGCCGACAAGATGGAAACGCGCCTCTTTCAACGCTGCCCGCGCCTCCTCCCGCATCTCGGCCAGCAGCGTCTTGAGCCCAGAGGTCGTCTCACCACGGAACAGCGTTTCCGGATTGGTGTCATGCCGTGCCAAAGCATCCGCAGCCAGATACGTGCGCCCCTTGGCGGCAAGGGTGGGCAGGCTGCGCATCACGCGCACCAGCCCATAGGCGCGGCCGCCGGTCTCCGCCACGAGATCGCGCTTCTCGCCCTTCGCGCCGACGATCTCCGCGGCCAATGCGAACAGCGCCCCCGTGGTGTCGAACAGATAAGCGTCGAGGGTGCGCGTATCGGGCATCACCGTCTCGCCGACATCGAAGGTGCGTGCATCGATCAGCCCGGCGATCCGATTGCGCGACAGCGACCGGCGCGCCAGGACCTCGCCAAAGGCATCGGCCACCAAATGGCCGGTGGCCTCGCCGCCCGCGGCCCGCTCGATGGCCTCGCGCCACCATTGCAGGCGGATGGCACCGAGCGCCGGCTCGCTCACCTGATCGGCGATGCGGGCGAGCTCGGCGTTGAACGCGTAAAGAGCGAAGAGATCGTCGCGGACTTCCGCAGGCGCGAACAGGGTGGCGATGGCGCGATCCGGATCGGCGGCGCGAGCGATACGCCGAACTGCGACCGCCCGCTCAGCCTCATCCACGGCCCTGCCTCACTGCCTCACGCGCGCGCCGGGGCTTCCGACTTGTCCTTTGCGGGGTTGGTGCTCGGGGCGAAAGCCTCGCGGCGGACCCCGAGGATCAACTGCATGGGCGAAGCGACGAAGATCGACGAGTAAGCGCCAACGACAATGCCGAAACACATGGCCACGGCGAAGCCGTAGATCGCCTCGCCGCCGAAGAACAGGAACGGCAGCATGGCGAGGAA
>CAYWIA010000183.1:0-3292 GCA_964458245.1 uncultured Methyloceanibacter sp.
GCGTTCCTGGATGGCCCCACCGAAGAGCTCTGCAAGCGCCTCGACGATTGGCGCATTCGTCACGAGTTGCACGACGTGCCGGAGGACATCTGGCAATTCGTCCGCGAGCAGGGCTTTCTCGGCATGCTCATTTCGAAAGAGCACGGCGGCTTGGGCTTCTCGGCCCAGGCGCAATCGCTGGTGCTCGGCAAGATTTCCTCGAAGAGCGCCGACACCGTCACAATCGTCATGGTGCCGAACTCGCTCGGCCCCGGCGAGCTGATCGAGAAATACGGCACCGAGCAGCAGAAGGCCCATTACCTGCCGCGGCTCGCGAAGGGCGATGAAATTCCCTGCTTCGCGCTCACCGGCCCGTTCTCCGGCTCCGACGCCGCCGCGATGCGCGACGTGGGCGTGGTGACCAAGGGCCTGCACGAGGGCAAGGAGACGCTCGGCATCAAGCTCACCTGGGACAAGCGCTACATCACGCTCGCCCCCAACGCCACGCTGCTCGGCCTCGCCTTCCGTCTGCTCGATCCGGACAATCTCCTGGGCCGAGGCGAGGATGTCGGCATCACGCTCGGCTTGATCCCGACCGGCCACCAGGGCGTCGAGATCGGCCGCCGCCATCTGCCGGCTGGCGCCGCGTTTCCCAACGGACCCACCAAGGGCCGCGACGTCTTCGTGCCGCTCGATTGGGTGATCGGCGGTCCGGAAGGTGCCGGCCAGGGCTGGCGCATGCTGATGAGCTGTCTCGCCGCCGGCCGCTCCATCTCCTTGCCGGCCACGAGCGCGGCCTGCGCCAAAGCCATGGCCAGACGCTCGACGGCCTATGCGCGCATCCGCAAGCAGTTCGGCCTACCCATCGGCTACATGGAAGGCGTGGAGGAACCGCTCGCGCGGCTTGTGGAGAACGCATACGGCCTAGAGGCCGCGCGCGCCGTCACCGCCTCCATGGTCTCGGCGGGCGAGAAGCCCGCGGTGATCTCGGCGCTGCTGAAATACGTTTCCACGGACCGCATGCGCCAAAGCGTCAACGACGCGCTCGACATTCATGGCGGGCGCGGCATCTGCGACGGGCCGTCGAACTATATCCAGGCCGCGTATCAGATGGTGCCGGTCGGCATCACGGTGGAGGGCGCCAACATCCTCACGCGAACGCTCATCACCTTCGCCCAGGGGGCGCTGCGCAGTCACCCTTATCTCTTCACCGAGATCGAAGCGCTGCAAGACGAAAATTCCGAACGGGGCATCGAGACCTTCGCGAAGACCTTCGACGATCACCGCGCTTTTCTGTTCTCCAATGCGACCGGCGCGCTGTTCCACAACGTGACTTTCGGCGCCTTTGCCGCCGCGCCGCAGAACGCGGGCGACATGAAGCGCTGGTGGCGGCAGCTGTCGCGCGCGTCGCGCTCCTTCGCGCTGGTGGCCGATCTCACCGTGGCGCTGCTCGGCGGCGGCCTCAAAGTGAAGCAGAAGATCACCGGACGCATGGCCGATGCGCTCGCCGAGCTCTATCTCATGTCCTCGATTTTGAAGCGCTACGAGGACGATGGACGCCCCGCCGCCGACCGCAAGCTCGTCGCCTATTGCATGCGGAACAGTCTTGCGCGTTTCGACCATGCTTTGCGTGGCGTCATCGACAATTTCCCGGTGCGCTGGGCCGCCTGGCTCATGGGCCCGCTGGTGCTGCCCTTCGGCATGCGCCGGCCGGCCGCCGACAAGGATGGCAAGGAGATCGTGCGTGCGGCACTTGAGCCGGGCGCCTTCCGTGACCGGCTGACCCGCGACGTCTATACCTCCGAGAGCACGGACGACGCGACGGGGCTGCTCGAGGCGACGCTTCAGAAGGTCGTAGCCTGCGAAGAGGCCGAGAAGAAACTCGAGCGCGCCATCCGGAAAGGCGAGGTGAAGCGCTTCCACGACCGCGACTGGATCAAGGATGCGGAAGCGAAGGGCGTGCTGACGTCTGAGGAGGCGCGTGCGCTTGCCGACTTGCGCGACATGGTCGCCCGCGTTATCGCGGTGGACGACTTCGCCGCCGCGGCGCTTGAACGCAAGCCGCTCGAAGAAACCGACCAGACGCAGCACATCGCCGCCGAGTAACAGCAGAGCCCCATGCCGATTACGCTTCCCGAACTCAAGGATTGGACCTTCTCCGTCGACAACGAGCACATCGCCTGGGCGGTTATCGACCGCGAAGGCGAGAGCATGAACGCCCTCGGCCGCCGGCCCACCGAGGAGCTTGCGAAGATTGTCGCCGCCGTCGAAGGCGCTGAGGCCGGCGAGATCAAGGGCCTGGTCTTGATGAGCGGCAAGGAGTCGAGCTTCATCGCCGGCGCCGACATCAACGAGTTCGCGGGCTTCGACACCGAGGACAAGATCAAGGAGGTGGTCGGCGAGACCCTTCAACTTCTCGACCGCATCGAGCGCTTGCCCGTGCCCGTGGTCGCCGCCATCCACGGGTACTGTCTCGGCGGCGGGCTCGAATTGGTGCTCGCCTGCGATTGGCGTATCGCCGACCGCGAGGAGGGGACGCGGCTCGGCTTTCCCGAGGTGAAGCTCGGCATCTTCCCGGGGCTGAACGGCACGGTGCGCGCCATTCAGGCGGCAGGCCCCGTCGACGCCATGACCGCGATGCTCACCGGCAAGATGCTGCGGCCGACCGCGGCACGGGCGATAGGCCTCGTCGATCAGCTCGTGCCCACGCGGCACACGCTGAAATGGGCCGCACGCAAAGCGGTCCTGCAGAAGCGCCGGTCCACGGGCGCGCCCTGGTGGAAGAAGCTGATGCTGAAGCAGCCGATCCGTGGGCTGCTGGCCAAGCAGATGCGCGCCAAAACGGCCGCCAAGGTGCGCGAGGAGCATTACCCGGCGCCCTTCCGGCTCATCGATTTGTTCGAGCGCTACGGCGACGATCCGGCCCGCATGAAGCGGGCCGAGACCGAGATGTTCGCGCCGCTGATGGCAAGCGAGACGTCGCGGAACTTGCGCCGCGTCTTCAAGTTGTCCGAGATGTTGAAAGATTCCGCACCCAAGGACGGCTTCAAGCCGCGCAAGGTCCATGTCATCGGCGCCGGAACCATGGGGGCCGACATCGCCGCCTGGTGCGTGGTCTCAGGGATGCAGGCGAGCTTGCAGGATCTCGACGCCGAGCAGATCAAGACGGGCCTTTCGCGCGCCAAGAAGCTGTTCAAGAAGCGCCTGCGCGGCAAGACGGCCTTCGACTCCGCCGTCGCCCGGTTGATCGCCGATCCGGACGGCAAGCAGATCAAGCATGCCGACGTCGTCATCGAGGCCATCGTCGAGAAGC
>CAYWIA010000184.1:0-3246 GCA_964458245.1 uncultured Methyloceanibacter sp.
GCCGGTCTGCTGGTCGTTCCGGCCTTCGCGGAAGAGCCGATCGCCACGGCGACCTTTGTCTGCGCCGCTGACAAGTCGATCGTGGCCAAGTTCTATCCGGACGAGGTCGCCCTCACGCTCAACGACGGCCGGGATCTGGCGCTGCCGCAGGTCATCTCCGGTTCCGGCGCGCGCTACGCCAATGCGGACGAGAGCATCGTGTTCTGGAACAAGGGCAACACGGCCTTCCTCACCGAAGGCGCGGACGACAACATCACCTACAAGGACTGCGTCGCCGATTGACGGCCGGCACGGAGCGCAGGCAGCCGTTATTGCGCGGGCGCGTCGGCGGCCTTGAGGAAGCGGTTGTAGATCCAGCCTGTCGTCCCGCTGTTGGGGTCGTTGACCTGGATCCAGTTCTTGTCCCGGCCTGTCACGCGCATCTTGAGGCCGCCTTGGGCGACCTTCACCGTTTCCGATTTCTGCTCGGCACGGGCGTGCATGTCGACGGCGGTCGTGGTCTCCATCCACTCGTCGGACGCTTGGGGGGTGTCGGCGGGCGAGCCCAAGGCCATCGCGCCGTCATACGGTTTCGTCTCGCGCGGCGGCGCGACGGCGACGGTCTTGACGGTGTTCACCGTCACGTCGGGCTTGCTCGCAGCCGGGGGGAGGGCCTCCTGCTGCCGGACGGGCGCGGTCTCGGCGATCGGGCCTTTCAACGCGGCGGACGCCGTCTCTGTCGCCGACACTTCGGCCGGCGCGATCTCGTCGGCGGTCGCGCCCGCCGCCTGTTCCGTCTGCGCGGTCTCGACCGGCGACGCGGGCACGGCGGGTTCGGCCGTGGCGACTTGCGGCGGCGTGATGCTCAGTTCGGTCGTCGACTGGGCCAGCACGGTGCCGTCGCCCGAGATGAGTTCGACGCGCATGTTCGCCACGCCGTTCTGTGCGGGCAATTGCAGCTGCAAGCCGGCGATCTCGTCCGGGCGCAGGCTCCAGCCGGTGTCCCCGTAAGGGCGGCCTTGGGAGAACGACGCGCCTTGGGGTAGCGCGCTGACGGCAATCAGGCTGCGCTCCGGCAGGGTCTCGCCGTGGTCGATGGCGATGGGGAACGCGATCGTCTTGCCGGCGTCGGCCTCGAGGCGGTCGGGCGATGTAAGCGCCAGATCGGGCACGCGCGCCTCTTGCGCCGGCTCGGCCATGCCGGCCGTGGCGGGTGCGCTTGTCACATTCAGCTCCTGGACCGGCGCCTGGTCTTGCGGTGCCGTGTCCTGCCACCACAGGAAGAAGACAAACGACAGCGGCACGACCGTGAGACCGACCAGTCCAGGGAGCAGCGTGCCGAGGGGCAGGCCGAGCTCTTTGAGGCGGTGGACACCGGAACGCGTTGGCGCTGCCACGGGCGCGGGCCCGTCCTCCGGTCGCGGCAGGGCCACGTCTTGTCTCGGCTGGGGCACGCTTAGGGGCGTCGAAGCGGCAGGCGCCCGGCCAGACCCGGAGCTCGGCGGCTCGTTGAAGCGCTCAACCAGCGTCGCAATGTTAGGGCTCCAAGCCTCTGATGTATCGCCAGGAAAGTCCGATTCGTCGAATTGCGATTCCGGCTCCTCGAGAGGCTGAAACGCGTAATCGGCTTTCCAGGCGGGCGCGTGCTGCATGGGTCTTCTCCGGGAGCACGCTTTCAAAGCGTGCCATTTCGATCACTGTCAAGCGGAATGCTTAACCCTCAAAAGGGACCGGAAAAGGACGAGAATATGTAGGTCCGAAAGCAGAGGACAGGCGTCGAGACCAGGGGTGATCAACGAAATCCGCGTGAGTGTTGCCCGGTTACAATTGCTGCGCCGCAGCGTTTGGTATAACAACGCCTGCTTCAAGCTCAGAACGAGGGGGCAAGAGATGCGTCTTGGCACGCGCGGGTGGAGTCTGGCCGTTTGCTTCGTGTTGATGTCGGCGGGCGCGTTCGCCAGCAACTTCTCGGCCTCGCTCAAGAACTATTACGCCCAGTTCGAGATCGTCGTCGCGTGCGAGGAGCAGGCACAGCTCTCCGAGGCCGAGGCCGACGCCGCCGAGGCCGCCATGGACAAGATCGAGAGCTACTACCTCAAGAAGGACGCTTCGATCGACAAGGACCACTTGCTGGACCTGGCCGAGGCGGACCGGGACGAGGGCTTTCGGATCATGGGGCGGAGCGGCGGCGGCTTGCGGCCCTATTGCCGCCAGTCCTTGCGCGAGCTTCTCATGA
Organism: uncultured Methyloceanibacter sp.; assembly: GCA_964458245.1. Taxonomy (GTDB): domain Bacteria; phylum Pseudomonadota; class Alphaproteobacteria; order Rhizobiales; family Methyloligellaceae; genus Methyloceanibacter. Next base: position 2,216 of record CAYWIA010000184.1, read on the forward strand.
AGGCCGAAGAGATCGCTCCGGTGGCTAGCGAGCACTGACGGGCGAATCGGGCTCCGCGTCACCCGCGACGCGCTCGGCGAGCATGGGCGGGGTCAGATACATGATCGAGGTCTTGCGGCGGCCGCCTTGCGCATAGGCGACGGACAGGATCGCTCCGCCGAGCTGTTTGACCTCGTCCGGGGTCAGGGCTTCGGCCACAAGGCCGAAGCGCGCGCCAGCCGGCACCGCCGCGCTGTCCTCCCCGGCGACCGAGAGGGTCAGCGGCAACGTACCTCCACCCGCATCCGGCTTGAGCACCGCGCGGATGTCTTCCAAGGGCTCATCGGACACATTGGCGCCGGTGAGCATGAATGTGTCGCTTGCCGCGGGCGCATCGAGCAACCACTGGATCGCCGTGGAGCCTGTATCCGCTACGGGCACGGCTTCAGGGTCCGGCGCGGGCTCGTGATCCGCGACCGGCTCGGCCTTCTCTTCGGGGTTCGGCGCCGCTGTCTCCTCTGTTGCCTGCTCAGTCTTGAACCACGCCCCCCAGGAGAACCAATCGGCGGCCGTCGCGGTCAGGACCGGCTTCGGTTCGCGGGGAGCAGCGTCCTTCCTGCTTGCGAGCGAGGTGGAGGCCTGTTCCAGAGCGGCGGCGAGTTCCAGGGCAGGGCGGTCCCATCCGGCGGGGAGCTTTTTGGCCAGCTGGGCGAGCCCCTTGTGGAGCTGGCCGGGGCCTTGAGCGGTCGAAAAGAACACACAGCCGGCGACCAAGACGATGGACAACGCCGTCGAGCCGAGCGTGACCCAGGTCCTGCGCTGGCTATAGGTCGCAACGAACAGGAGTACCAAAACGATACCGGCAACGAGCAGATCCACTGTGTGCCCCAAGTTCATCCCTCGTGAGCTCCACAATGGCCCAAAACCGTGGCACGAGCACGGCGAAGCCTGGCGGAAAAGGGTGAATATCGGCCTACCGCGTCCTGCCCGACGTCACCCTCCCGTCGGAAACAGGAGCTGCACCTGGAATCGCAGCTGCCAGTCGGGTCCTT
>CAYWIA010000185.1:0-3245 GCA_964458245.1 uncultured Methyloceanibacter sp.
TTCGACGAGAAGACCTATATCGATGGCGTCGACCAAGCGGCATTCCTGGTCGCCGATGACGGTCTATCCGCCCGGCGCAGCCGCATCTACACGCTCAACCAGTACTTCGCGGCCACCCGCATCGACGAGTTCAAGGGCGTCATGACCATGGAGATCGAGAACTCCGTGGTCCAGAGGGGAGACTGGGGTGGCTTCAGCGGCGGAATCTTCACCGACACCGGTGGAGGCATCACCTTCAACCTCTACACAAATCCGCAGGAGGACGTCAGCATCGGTATCCGGCACATTCCCATGGGGGTGCCGATCATGGCGGCGTCGGCGGCCTATATGAAGGACCTGATCAAGTACCCGCCGCAGTTCAAGGTCGGCTTCATGTCGAACAACCCGCCGGTCTACGACCTCCTGCCGAAGCTCCAGGAGTTGCGCCTGAAGAACATGCAGGAGCAGGGCCCGGGCAGGCCGACTCCGTAGCGAGTTCAAGGGGGCCTGCGTCCGCGCTCGCCCCCTGATCCGCTGTGGCAGTCCCGCAACAAGCGGCGGACATAAGGATTGTGGCGGCGCGAAATGGCAAGCGCCGCCACGGGCTCCTGATTATTCTTCCGGCGGCCACGAGGGCGTAAGGGGTCAGGGGGAATGAGGCGCGAGATCTGGTTGAGAGTGCTCGGCGCGGCGTGCGCGGTCGCATTTCCGTTTGCGGCGGAGGCGGCCGGCGATCTTGAGCCCGCCCCGCCTCCCTCTGCCTGGGAATTCGATGCCGGCGTCTATTTCTGGGCGCTGTGGGTCGAGGGCAACGTCACCGCCCGCGGCGAGACCTTCAACGTCTATGCCGACCCCATCGATTTGATCGACGCGCTCGACGGCCCCATCGTCATGGCGAATTTCGAGGCGACGCGCGGCCGCTTCTCCTTCTTCGCCGACGTCATCTACGCCAAGTTTGCCATGGAGTCCGACTTCCTCGGTAAGGCGGAGCCCATTCCCGCCCTGAAACTGACCGGCAATGCGCAGATCGGCGCCGACTACACATTCGGGGTTTACCAGGCCGATGCGTTCTATCAAGTCGCCGACTTCGCCGGCCCGAACGGGGGCAGGACCAGCTTCGAGCTCGGCGCCGGCGCCCGCTATATCGAGCAGGAGATCGACATCACCGCCGCGATTGACGTGAACGCCAGAATTCAGCTCGGGCGGCTCGCCGATCGCCTGAGGAACCGCATCGACCGCATCGAAAACCAGGAAGAACGCCTCGAGGCGCTGGCCCAATTCAATGCTTTGCGCACGCAGCTCCTGGAAGACCGGATCGTCCGCGCCAAGGACAAGGGGCTCAACCGGCGCGTGGCGCGGCTGGAGAAGACCCTCGAAAGGATCGACAACCGTGGCGAGGCCACCGCCGCGCTCGAGGCGCTCGACAAATTGCGCCTCGGTCTGCTCCAGCGCGCGCTCGACCTCAACAACAGCGACTTCAACAAAAACTTCGCCTTTGTCGACACCGGCAACATGAGCTGGGTGGATCCCGTGATTGCCTTGCGCATGACGCACGATCTCGGCAACGGCCGCTCCATCACCGCCATGGGCGACTTCGGCGGCTTCAATGTCGAGGACGGGCTGAGCTGGCAAGCGGTGCTCGCCTACAATTACGATGGCACGCTGTTCGGCTACGAAACCACGACGACCCTCGGCTACAAGGCGCTCTGGCTGGACTTCGAGGAAGACACCAGCAAGGGCGCGCGCGGCATCGACGCCGTGCTGCATGGGCCGATCGCCGAGCTTTCCTTCCGCTGGTAGGCGCACATCCCGCGCCCTCCAAGCGGCGCCGGCACCCTTGAGAAAATTGTCAACGCTCGGTCCGCGGATCAGTTTTCCACGCCGCGCAGAACGGTGACGAGCGTCTTTGAGCGCGGCGTGCTAGGCTGCGTGGGATCGAACCGCCGGGCTCAAGAAGCGGTCGATAAAACGCAAGGGAGGATGGAACCATGAAGACAGCAACCACTATAGCGATTTGCGCCGTCGCAGCGTTCTTCACCACCGCGAGCTTCGACACACCGGCCGAGGCCAAGAAGTTCAAGCCGGCGCATGTCGGGAAAAATGTTGGCAAGTCGGTCGGCAGAGCGGCGCGGAATACGGGCCGGACGATCGGCAACGCCGCGCGCTGGGGCGGAAATGCAGTTTGGGTCGGGACCGGCGTTGGCTGGGGTCACGCCAAGGTCACCAACAACTGCACCTATTACTACAACCGGTACAAAGAGACCCGCGCCGCGAAGTGGAAGAACCAGTACAACGCCTGCATCCGGTAGGTTGGAAGCGCTGGTCAGACCCGACAGAGACGCGCGAGCGCGCTTCTGTCGAGAACCTGAATGCGCGCGTAGCGATGGTCGATGAGGCCCAGTTCGACGAAGCGCCGCAAGATTCGCTTGAGTGTGGGGAGCGACACAGCCGTCATGTTCGCGAGCTCGGCCTGCGAAAGCGCAATCCAACCCTCCTGGTCGCCGCGCATCTTCGCTTCGAGGACGAGTCGGTCGGCAACGCGCTTCTCCGTGGAAGGAATGGCGAGATTTGAGATGATGTCGAACGCCATGCGGAAGTTCTTGTAGGTCAGGGCATAGAAATCGGCGTAAAGCCGAGGGTCATCTCGCACCAGCCGGACCAGTTCAGGGCCGGGGAGATGCACCATGCGCGTGGCCTCGGCGGCGTGAACCGAGACCAGGCGCGGCCCTTGGGAGAAGAGGGCGAGATCCCCGAGCCAGAAGCCCGCGCCGGCGCGGTGGGCGGTGTAGGCTTCGCCGTCCGCCCGGGGGATGGAGATATTCAGCGACCCCGAGATCAGGCCGAACATGCCATTGGGCGGGTCACCGGCCAGATAGATGCGATCACCCTTGGTGAAGCTGCGGAGCTTGGCGATGGCGCCGAGACGAGCCTGGGTTTCGGGCGAACGCTCGGAAAACCACCCCTGGGTTGTCAACATATCCAGGGCGCAACCCAAATCCATCGTCGGAGCGTCCATAGGACCTCAATTCGGTCATCTGAGCGATTCCACAACGTGGTTGAAATATACCATGTTGAGTTGTCCCGAAAGGAAAAGTGCCGTGCGCACGGCGCGGGACAAAAAGAGAGCGAGCGCGAGCCTCCTCTATAAGGCGCGCGACTCCCGCATTGCGCACGAAGAGGAGGAGCGTCTCATGAACCTGCGAAACACGGGGCCGAGCTTGGTCGGCCTGATGGCGGCCGTGGCACTGTTCGTGCTCGGGACGGCC
>CAYWIA010000186.1:0-3235 GCA_964458245.1 uncultured Methyloceanibacter sp.
GTCCATTCGTCGTTCTCCTTTCGCTGCTAATCCACCGGGACGGAACGGAATCTTCCGCGCCGTACGATCTCCATCATTACGTCGGCGATCTCCTTGCGCGCGCGCGCCGAGAGGTGTCCGAAGAACTCTTCCTCGTTGCGATCTGCCAGGGCGGCGAGCTCCGGAACCAGGGCGCGTCCGGCATTGGTAATTTCGAGCAGGTGGGAGCGACGGTCGCCTCGGCCGTCCTTCCGGGCGATGAGCGATTTGAGGGCGAGGCGCTCCGCGAGCTTCGAGATCGCGCCGCGTGTCATGCCGAGCCGATCCGCGAGGTAGCTCGGCGCCACCGCACCGTCATCGTAGAGCTGGCGCAGGACCACCCATTCCGCCACCGTGACGCCGCGGCCGGCGAGCTTCATGGCGAAGGCGTGGGATACGTGATTCGATACGTAGCGCAGCCAATAGCCGAGATGCGCCTCCAATCCGTTGGCCGCCTCTTTGGCCATGATTTAACCCCGCGTCTCCATCGCATAATTAGTTTCTTAGGAAACTATATCTTGCAACGTCGTTTCCTGGTCAACTAAAAATTTGACGGTCGTAGCCCGTTCCTTGCAGTGCATGCTCTCGGCGTCCCACGGCGGGACGGGACGAGGAGATTTTGGCGGGGAATGGATTTGAACCCGACACGGGTGGCGTGGGTCGATTACGCCAAGGGATTCTGCATCGTCATGGTGGTGATGATGCATTCGACCCTCGGCGTGGAGGCCGCCGCGGGCGAGGAGAGCTGGATGGGGGCGCTGGTCGCCTTCGCCAAGCCGTTTCGCATGCCCGACTTCTTTCTCATTTCGGGACTGTTCTTGGCTCGGGTCATCGGCCGGCCCTGGCGCGCCTATCTCGATACCAAGGTGATCCATTTCGCCTATTTCTACGTGCTGTGGGTCACCATCCAATTCGCCTTCAAGGCGCCGGGTATCGCCGCCGAGGTGGGCTGGAGCGGCGTCGCGCAAGCCTACGCGCTCGCCTTCATCGAACCGTTCGGCACGCTGTGGTTCATCTATCTGCTGCCGATCTTCTTCGTGGTGACCAAGCTGATGCGCGACGTGCCCCAAGTTCTGCTGTGGTTCGCGGCGGCTTTCGTGCAGATCGCCGACATCCACACGGGCTGGATCGTGATCGACGAGTTCTGCGCCCGCTTCGTCTATTTCTACTCGGGCTACGTGCTCGCGCCTTACGTGTTCGGCTTCGCCGAGACCGTATTCGCCAATCAGCGCGCGGCCTTGCTGTTTCTTTGCTCGTGGGCCCTGTTCGAAGCGGTCATGGTGTTCGGCGGCTATTCCGAACTGCCCGTGATCAATCTTGGTCTGGGCTTCCTGGGCGCGCTCGCCGTGGTGGCGGCGGGGGTCCTGCTCTCCGCGCGCTCTTGGGCGCTGCCCTTGCGCTATGCGGGAGAGAACTCGATCGTCGTCTATCTCGCCTTCTTCCTGCCGATGGCAGCCACCCGCACCGCGCTGCTCAAATTCGCGCCGGATCTCGATCTCGGCACCGTCGCGCTCATCGTCACGACCGCGGGCGTGATCACGCCGCTCATTTTACATATGCTGGTGAAGAACTCGCAATTGCGCTTCCTGTTCAAGCGGCCCGCTTGGGCAAAGCTGCGGCCGCCGGCAGAGCGCCGCGCGGTGGCCACCGCTTGAGCCCTTCCCGCCGGCAACCTTAATCCTTCCCTTATCCTCGTTTAGCCCTGCGCCGTTCCGCGGGTTCACCGCCTTGCCACGCGCGGGCTCTAAGCGGTTGACGAGCGCCAGGCGTGACTTGACGCGCGGGGGCATTGGCGTAGGTATTTGATCAAGCAACGCAAAGGCTGGGCAAGCCTATGGCTGGCAAAGACAAGTCTGAGAAGAAAAAGAAAGTTATCGTACTTGGCGGCGGCTTCGGCGGCGTATTCGCCGCGAAGTCTCTGGAGAAGCTCGGCCGCGGCACGGTCGAGGTCGAGCTCATCAACAACAACAACTACTTCGTCTTCCAGCCCCTCCTGGCCGAAGTGGCCTCCGGCAGCATCAACTCCTCCGACGCGGTGGTGCCGCTGCGGCAGCTCCTGACACGCGTTCAGGTGCGCCAGGCGCGCGTCATGGGCATCGACTTCGCGAAGAAGAAGGCGATCGTCATGCAGGGCTCACGGATGACTCCCGTCGAGCTGGACTATGACGAGGTCGTGCTGGCGCTCGGGACGGGCGTGGACCTCGGACGCATTCCCGGCATGGCCGACCATGCGCTGACCATGAAGGATCTCACGGACGCGCATATGCTGCGTACCCACGTGATCGGATGCCTGGAAACCGCCGACGTCACCACGGAGCGCTCGGTGAAGGAGCAGCTGCTGACCTTCATCGTGGTGGGCGCGGGCTTCTCCGGCGTGGAGACCGTAGCGGAAATGCGCGAGCTGATCCGGCGCGCCCTGCCCTATTATCACAACATCTCGGTCGATGAGATTCGCATGTATCTCATCGAGTATGCGCCGCGCATCCTGCCCACCTTCCCCGCCGACCTTGCCGCCTACGCGACGCAGCAGCTGCGCAAGCAAGGCATCGAGGTGCTGACGGGCGTCGGCACGAAGTCGGCCACGTCCACCGGCGTCGCGCTGACCAATGGCGTCATCCTCAACGCCTCGACGGTCGTGGCGACGATCGGCAACGGCCCGCATCCGCTGGTGCAGATGCTCGGGCTCGATCTCCATTGGGGGCGCATCGTCACGGACCGCTTCATGCGCGTGCCGGGTCAAGAGCATGTCTGGGCGCTCGGCGACGCGGCGCTCATCCCGCTCAACGACAATCCGCAAGAAGATCCGGCCGACTACGCCACGCAGACGGCGCAGTTCGCCGTGCGCGAGGGCTATCAGCTCGCGGCCAACATCATGGCCAGCTTCAAGGACCAAAAGCTCAAGCCCTTCGCCTACACGTCCAAGGGCTCGCTCGCCTCTCTCGGCATGAGCAAGGCCGTGGCCGACGTTTATGGGTTCAAACTGTCCGGCGTGCTGGCCTGGCTTCTGTGGCGCGGCTTCTATCTGTCGTTCCTGCCGGGTTTTGCCGCGAAATTCCGCGTCGGCATCAACTGGCTGCTCAACTCCGTGATGCCGCCCAATCTGGTGCAGCTTAGAATGCTGCCGCCGGCCACGCGCTACATCCATTTCTGGAAGGGCGACAGGGTGTTCGAGCCGGGCATGCTGATCGACGGCTTCTATACGGTGATCAACGGCGCC
>CAYWIA010000187.1:0-3193 GCA_964458245.1 uncultured Methyloceanibacter sp.
CCAGCCCGGTGCGCTTGATGGTCTTCAGGTACTGCTTGGGGATGATCATGTCGGTGTCGACATTGATCATCGGCAAATAGGCGGCGATGCCCGTGAGCGTCGTGAATTTTTCCATGGGGTAACCTCTTGTCCGCCAGCCATATAGCGGCTCTCGGACCCGGTTTCCACCGTCACATATCCGCGCTTTTCTCCGGCCATGGTGGGCCTTAAGGTCCGGGGCCAGGCGGTGGGAGACAAGAAACATGGTGGGCACGGTACTCTACAAGGCGCATCCGGCGATGTTCCGGGCGCACCCGTTCTGGTTCATCTTCTTCGTGCTCCTGATCGCCGCGTTCGGCATCGGCCTGCTCATTCTGCTCTATTGGTACGTCAAGACCCGGGCCACGGCATTGACGGTGAGCGACCACGAACTCCTCTATGAGCAGGGCATCTTGAGCAAAGAGCGGTTGGCCGTGTCGCTGCGGCACGTGCGTTCGGTGCAGGTCAATCAGAGCTTCGTCAACCGCATCCTCGGTGTCGGCGAAATCGAGATCAAGACGGCGGGGGACGAGCCCGAGTTCACGGTCACGGACCTGCCCGATCCGCATCAGGTGCGCGAGGCGATCAGCCGGGCGCAGGAAATGCGGCTGGACGACTAGGCGGGGAGCCAAGAGCCATGGCAGGCGAAGGAGACCGGCAGGACCGGAAAGAGGCCACCCGATTGTTCGTGGCGGCGGCGGTCGCGCTGATCCTGCTCGTCGTGATGGGCTTCGCCGGGCTCGCTTATTTCACCGAGGTGATGGGAGACTCCGATCCCTTCTCCGCCGGGCTCGGGCTTAAGAACGCGGCGCTGATCTCGTTCGCGGTGTCGTTCGTGGCGATTCTGGTGATGGCCGTGGTCTCCGGCGGCGACGCCATTTTCGGCGAGCTGCCCTTCACCATCGCGGGCTTTCTGATCTTCTTCGTGATCTTCTGGCTGATGATCGCCTGGATCTTCTAGGCGCGCGCTTAACCGCCTAGTTCGACGGGCCGAGCGTAAAGACACCCTGATCGGACCTCGCGTTCTGGGTGCCGTTGACCAGCTGGCGGTAATAGGTCCGCATCGTCTCGCAGCGCTGGGGGCCGGGCGGATGCACGGCGTCACCCTTCAGTTGAGAGATGAAGGTGCAGATCTGCTCCATGCCTTGCGCGTCGAGCCACCCCCATTTCACGCCCCGCCGGATGGCGAACAGGTCGGCCTTCGTCTCACTGGCGCCGATGAACTGGTGGCCGCACTCGTGGGAGTAGATGTAGAGCTTCACTTGCGTGGAGAGTCCCGCGATCTTCGTGGTGTTGAGAATGAGGAAGCCCGGAAAGGCGCCGCCCCAACTATCGAAGTTCGGGTTCAGCACGGTCGGCCGCGTGCCGCAATTCACGCGGATGCCGTCGATCGTCAGGCTCCCGTGGGGGATTTCCTGGCCGGAAGGGCCAACCTGCTCGAGATATTGCTCGACCGTGGGGCCGCTCGCCGTACCGCCGCGGTAGACGAATTCCTGCGCGCGCGCGGCCCCGTTCAGGCCGGAGAGGCCTGCAAGCGCAAGCGCGGCGACCGCCGCCAAACGAAAAATCACCCGTCCGCTAACCATCGTTGGCACACTCTAAAGCGAGATTGGTATCTAGGCAATTACCGCACACTGTCGCGGGTCAGCTCGCGGCTTCGGATTCGATACGCTCCATGTCGTCGTCGGACAGGCCGAAATGATGGCCGATCTCGTGCACCAGAACATGGGCGATAATGTCGCCGAGCTTGTCCTCATGCTCGGCCCAGTAATCGAGAATCGGCCGACGATAAAGGAAGATCATCTCCGGCATCGCTTGGACGTCAAGCACGCTTTGGCGGGTGAGATCGACGCCCTGATAAAGCCCGAGCAGGCCGAAGGGCGAATCGATGCCGAGTGAGTCGAGCACCTCGTCGGTGGGGAAGTCCTCGACGCGAATCAGCACGTCCTTGGTCATGTCGCGGAACGTTGACGGCAGCCGGTCGTAGGCCTCCTGGGCGATCGTCTCGAACTCGGCGAGGGTCGGCGCTCGGTGCTTCTGCCAGTCGGTGGTCATGTGCGCTCTTTAGCCGAAGGGGCGCGGCTCGGGATAGGGCAAATCTCGGGCATGCCATGTTAGACTGACGCCATGAGAAGCCGCCGCATTGCCGCAGCCTTTGCAGCCGTGCTTCTGCTCGCTCTCGGTGCGGGCACGCCGGCGTTCGCCAAGAAGGATTGCGGTGCCTGGAACAATTGGTGCCGCCCGGCTTGTGGCGAGTGGAACGCTTGGTGCGCCGGGCAGTCTCTGCCCGATGTGTTGTCGCGCATGCAGCCGAAGAGCTATTTCGCCGACCCGAAATGGGTGGGCGAAAACTACCCCTTCCCGAAGGACCCTAACCAGCCGACCGGTCCGCATGCAAAATCCCGCAGCAAGAAGGCCGAGCGCTAAAGGCTCAGCGCTCGGGACGCGGCTTTGCGGCGATAACGATCGCCTCGCGCAAGGTGAAGGTGAACCCGTCCTCGGTCTCGCGGGGGCGCAGGAAGCTCTGCAACGGATCGCTTGCGAGCATTTCCTTCAGGCGCTCGACAGTGGCGGCGGTGCAGCGCATGCGCTCGACCCAGGGGCCGAAGGGAATGTCCTGATCCATGACCTCGGTCGAGACGAGATCGAGGCCCGCGCCGCGGATGAGATCGGTCCACTCCTCGAGGCTGAGGCAGCGGCCGTGACTCGGATCGCGCAGCTTCTCGAAGGCGTTGTAGCGCTCGGACAATTCCGCGTCGTCGGGCGAGACGTTGTCGACCAGGGCGAAGGTGCCGCCGGGGATCAGGACGCGGGCCGCCTCGCGCACGAACGCCTTCGGATCGGGAAAGTGATGCGCGGCGAGCCGGCATGTCACCAGGTGATAGCTGGTGTCGGGGAAGGGCAGGTCGCCGGCGGGAGCTTGCGCGGTGACGACGTTTCCGAGGCCGCGCTCTTTCGCGAGCCTGCGCGCCTGCTGCAGCATTTCCGGCGTGATGTCGCTGGCGGTGACCTTGGCGACCTTCGGCGCGAAGGCGAGTGCGGTGTGACCGGCGCCGGTGGCGATGTCGAGATGCCGCCAGGTGGGCTTGGTCTCGACCAGTTCGATCAGCCGTGCGAGCGAGGGACCAGTGGCATGTACGGCGGATGCCGCATAGTCCGCGGCGGCTTCACCGAA
>CAYWIA010000188.1:0-3191 GCA_964458245.1 uncultured Methyloceanibacter sp.
TTGGCCGCCGTCTCGCGGCGGTCTTCCGCGTCGTCGTCCTCGTCCTCGTTGTCACCGTCGGAGGATGACTCGGCTGCCTCGCTCTCTCCCTCGTCCTCGTCGTCGCGCGGCTCGGCAGGTTCGGAGACTTCGTGAACGAGGTCGGCGGCCTGGAGCGCGACGTCCGGGGAATCGTCGTCATCCTCGTCCCGGGGCGTCGTATCGATTTCGTCCTCTTCGTCGAACTCGAACTTCGCGATGGGCAGAGCTTCGACACCGGTCTCGGGGTCGGGCGCCTCCGGCTCTCTGTCGTTTCGCTGGGCCTCACGCCGGGGCTCGCCGCGGCCGCGGCCACGGCCACGCCGGGGACGCCGGCGGCGTCCGCCGCCCGATGCCGCCTCGTCGTCTTCGGCAGCTTCCTCGGCAGAGGCGCGGCTGTGCTCGGCAGCCTCTTCCTCGAGCAGCGCTTGCCGGTCTGCGACCGGGATCTGGTAATAATCGGGGTGGATTTCAGTAAAAGCTAAGAAGCCGTGCCGGTTTCCGCCGTAATCGACAAATGCCGCCTGAAGCGACGGTTCGACCCGGGTGACTTTGGCGAGGTAGATATTGCCTCTGAGCTGCTTCTTATTCGCGGACTCGTAATCAAATTCCTCGACACGATTTCCTTTGACGACGACAACCCGGGTCTCCTCCGGATGCGCCGCATCGATCAGCATTTTGCTTGCCATTTTGTGTTTTCTCCGGCGCGCGGGCCGGGGCGGGCGGCGGCAAAAGCCGTCGCGCCGGGCGTGAGCCTGGGGCCTGCGCGCGCCAATGACTATTGGACCATAAGTCTGTGCGACGACCCGATTCGGGCCCGTATTCCGGGTCCTTGGGCTCGGCCATTTGCGGCCGCCAAGCCACAGGCATCAGGAAAGCCCGGAGATTTCCGTGGCTTGGCTGATAGCCCTGACTCTGCATCGCGATTTCCTAAACTGCCGCGAATGAAAGCCGCGGCCTAACTTCTACCTGGGCGACCGTCATACGGGGCCGCCGCCTTCATGCGTCAGAGCCGAAAATCGAAGGGCCCGACGCGCCAAAACAAGATTCCGCCCGTCTCGCCGTTGGCGTCCAAGGGCCGGAGACTCAGAGAGATTTTGAGTCTGACCCTTATTACGGGTTTGCCGGGAGATTTGGCAAGTGCTCAGGGGGTCGCCGCCAAAGGGTCACAACGGTCGCTTAACCAAGCGTGGTTAACAATGGCTCCAGGCCAGGCCCGATTTGGCGCATCGTTACGCTAAGAAACCTCCTGGTAACGTGCCGAAGAAGAAGACTTTGCGTTGTAGTCGAAGCGAGTAGGGGACGATGCGAGTTCTGCGTGCCTCGATTGCCGCCGCGCCATGTTGGTGTGCGGCCTTCGCCCTCGTTGCGTCCGCGCTTTTTGCCGCGCCCGCGCAAGCGGGCCCGAAGGCCACGGTCGCCAAGGACGCCCGTCTTGCCGGCGACCGCGAGCGCACCCGCTTCATCGCCGACCTTTCCAAGAAAGTGGACGTGCACGTCTTCGCGCTCGGCAATCCCTACCGGGTCATCGTCGACGCGGCCGATGTCAACTTCCAGATGCCGCAAGGCATCGGCAAGGAGCAGCGCGGACTCGTTTCCGCCTTCCGCTATGGCCTGTTCGGCCCCGGCAAATCGCGCATCGTGCTCGACGTGAGCGGTCCCTTTCTGATCGACCGCTCCTTCGTGCTGGAGCCGCGCGACGATCAGCCGGCGCGTCTCGTCATCGACCTGGTGCCCACCGACGAGAAGACCTTTCTCGCGAAGTTGCAGGAGGAGAAGAAGCTGCGCGCGGAGAACACGCCGCGGCCGCTGCCCGAGGCCCCGGCACATCCCGTTGATGCGAAACCGATCGTGGTGCTCGATCCCGGTCATGGTGGCGTGGATCCCGGTGCGAGCAGCGCCAACGGCGTGAACGAGAAGGTGGTGGTGCTCGAATTCTCCAAGCGGCTGAAGGAAAAGCTTCTCGCCACAGGGCGATACGAGGTCTTCATGACCCGTGACGACGACACCTTCCTGCCGCTGAAGGAGCGCGTCGCCTTCGCCCAAAAGAAGGGCGCCGGGCTGTTCCTGTCGATCCACGCCGATTACTTCCCGACCAAGATCGACGACGCCCGAGGCGCCACCGTCTATACGTTGTCGGAGCAGGCGAGTGACTCCGAAGCGCGCGCGCTTGCCGCCAAGGAAAACTTCTCCGACGCGATCGCCGGGGTGGAGCTGCCGGAGGATTCCGACGAGGTGGTGACCAACATCCTCATCGATCTCGCCCAGCGCGAGACCAAGAACCGCTCGGTGGTGTTCGCCCGGTCGATCGTGGGCGAGCTGGCCGCCAAGGGGACGCTGCATACCAAGCGCCTCCGCTCGGCCGGCTTCCGGGTCTTGAAGGCTCCGGACGTCCCCTCGGTGCTGCTCGAGCTCGGCTTCCTGTCGAATCCCGACGACGAGAAGCAGCTGACCTCCGAGGCCTGGCGGGACCGCATGGCCGATTCGGTGACCGCGGCCATCGACGGCTACTTCACCAGGCGCATCGCCCGCGTTCCCTTCTGATTTTAACGATAGCGGGACCTGGCCCCCCAAGAAGTCCTAGATTCCGGACGACTCTTGCGTTTTGTTGCCATATTCTTGGTTAGGGTGAGTTCGGGTGCCCCGCGAGGCTGACAGGCGGGGTCGGGACGGTAGAAAACCATGGATATTACGACACCGGTCAAGCCGCCGGAGCAACGGCGGCGCCGCAAACGCGGCGGCTTCTTCCTGCGCTTTCTCGGCTTCATGTTTGCCGCCAGCATGATTCTCGTCATCGCCGTGGCGGGCGCGGCCGCCTTTGTGCTGTGGAAGGTTTCGCAGGAACTGCCGGACTACGAGGTGCTCGCCAAGTACGAGCCGCCGGTGATGACTCGCATCCACGCCAATGACGGCCGGCTCATCGCCGAGTATGCGCGCCAGCGGCGCATTTACGTGCCGATCACCGCTGTCCCCAAGCGCGTCACCGAGGCCTTCATCTCGGCCGAGGACAAGAATTTCTATCAGCACGGCGGCCTCGACATTCAGGGCATCATCCGGGCCGTGGTGACCAATATGAGCGCGGTCCAATCGGGCGGCCGCATGGTCGGCGCCTCGACGATCACCCAGCAGGTGGCCAAGAACTTCCTGCTCACGAACGATCAGAATATCGAGCG
>CAYWIA010000189.1:0-3154 GCA_964458245.1 uncultured Methyloceanibacter sp.
ATCTCCGGCGTCGGCGTCCAGCTGGGATTTACGCGCTTTTCGCTGACATAGGTCTCCCCCGACCACCGCGCGTCGCCTTTGGGTGCGCCGATCGGATAGCTGATCGCCGCTGCTGGGGCAGGACCAGATAGAGCCGGCGCTGGCTGAACTGAACGAGGATGGTCCCGGGCGTATAGCCGGGCGGAAACGCCACCAGATGCCGACCCGTGACGCCTTGGCGCTGGGCGGAGGCGCCGAAATCGAAGAGCCCCGCCGGAGGCCTGGCCCGGCGGAAGGGCAAAGAGCATGGCTGTGGCGGCCATGGCGGGGGCCATGGCCGCAGATCGAGGATACGCATCACAAAACCCCCGTCTGACTTACGCGCTTCGTTGTGGGCTGATTCTGGTTAGCGAAGTGCAAACGGCTGTCCTGGCGCGAGAAATCCGCGCGGGGACTACGGCTTTCTTCCGGCTTGGAGCGTGCCGCCTTGACTCATCCCCGACTCAAGAGTAAGAACAAAACAGGAACGAGAGTGGAGTGTAGTGATGCGTAACAACGTTCCAGACGGCGATCCCAGTACCCTCGTTCCGCCGTCTGGCGTTGAAAAAAGAGCAGGCGGACCAACGGGTAGGGTCCTGATTGAGCAGCTACGCGCTTCGATCCGTGCGCTTGAGCAGGTTCCCGTGTCTCTGGCCACACCCCCCGCACCGGGCGCGGCCCCTTCCCGTCCCGCCTGCTCTTTAACGCCCTCTCATCCTTCCAACGACAATCGGGACAGCCCCTTGAAGGCGCTGCTCCGAGGCGGGCTCCACGAGATCCAACCGCACGCCTATCGCGACACGCCCGCGGGGCTCGGCCTCATCCTGTCGGTGATCGGCGAAGCTCTGACAAATTGCCGCGGGCTCGTTTTGTGGTGTCTGACGCGGGCCGCCAGCCGGGAATGGGGTCGCCCGTACGGGCCGGGCCTGTTGCGCGCCGGTCTCGACCCCGCACGTTTTCTCATTGTCGAGACGGACACCCCCGAGGAGTGCGCCTGGGCCCTGGAAGAAGGCCTGAAGAGCGGCGCGCTCGCCGGATGCCTCGCCCAGGTCGAGATCAAGACCCCGCTTGCCGCCCGCCGCCTCGGTCTTGCCGCGCAAGCCGCCCGCACCCCGTGTCTTCTCCTCTCCCCCCACGGGACGGCGGCCGTCCCCGGCACGCTCACCCGCTGGCGCATCGCCACGGAGGCCAGCGCTCATGTCCCTTTCGATACGGGCGCCCCGGGCACGGCCTGCTGGCGCCTCTCCCTCGAACGTTGCCGGGGCGGGGCGCCGGGCGCGCGCTTTCACGTGGAGGCGGGCGATGAGGCGGATGGTCTCCGTGTGGCTGCCGCATCTTCCGATCGAGCGGCTGAAACGGGAGACCGCAGGCAGCACAGCGCCGGCTGACCGGCCGTTCGCCCTGGTGGGCAGCGACACCCATGGGCTGTCCCTCACCGCCGTCAATGCGCCGTGCCTGAAGAGTGGGTTGAGCCCCGGCCTGCGGCTCGCCGATGCCCGCGCCATCTGTCCGCACCTCCTCACCGCCCCCGCCGCCCCAAGCCTGGATGCGGACATGCTGCTGGCGCTCGCCCGCTGGACGTCCCGCTATAGTCCGAGCCTCAACGTGGACGGCGAGGACGGGCTCTGGCTCGACGTGACCGGCGTCGCCCATCTCTTCGGCGGCGAGCCCGCGCTTCTTGCCGATCTGCAGAGCCGGTTTGCGCGCGCAGGCCTCACCGCGCGCCTCGCCGCGGCTGAAACTTTGGGGGCCGCGCACGCGCTTGCCCGTTTCGCGCAGCCCTCGCCGTGCATCGCCGCCGACGGCACGCTCCGCAGAACTCTGGCGCCCCTTCCCGTCGAGGCTTTACGTCTGGAGCCGGAGACCACGCGCCTGTTGCGGCGCCTCGGCCTGAAACGCATCGGCCAGCTCATCGCGGTGCCCCGCGCAAGTCTCGAACGGCGCTTTCATTCCAAGGAAACCGCGCAAGCGGTGTTGCGCCGCCTCGATCAGGCACTCGGCGAGCGCAAGGAGAAGCGTACACCGCTTCTGCCCGCGCCCGACTTCGCCGCACGTCTCTCTTTCGCCGAGCCGCTTATCAGCCATGACGGAGTTGTCGCGAGCCTCGGCCGCCTCGCAGGGGAGCTTTGCGCGAAGCTCGCCCGTGAAGGCCAAGGCGCGCGGCGCGTCGTCCTGTGGGCGGCGCGCACGGACGGCTCATCGGCCGTCATCGAAGCGGGTTTGAGCGCGCCGTCCTGCGTGCCTTCCCATCTCGTGCGGCTCCTGAAGGACAGACTTGAAAACATCGACATGGGCTTCGGCGTCGACCTCATGACGCTCGCGGCGCTTCGCACCGAGACGCTTGCGCCTTCGCAAACGAGCCTCACCGAAACGGACCGTGCGCCAGGCCCCGAGACGCTGATCGATGCGCTCGCCAACCGTTTGGGCAAACGCACCGTGCGCCGCCTCTTCCCGCGGGCAAGCCACATCCCCGAGCTCGCTCAAAGCACCTGCAGCGCTTTTGCCGGTCTTCCCATATGGACCGGGGCGCCGGAGAAGCCGCCGCGCCCGGCGCTTCTGCTGGCGCGGCCGGAGCCTCTTCACGTCATGGCCGAGATCCCCGAAGGGCCGCCGGCGCGCTTCACCTGGCGGCGCGTGAACCGCCGCGTGATCAAGGCGGAAGGCCCGGAGCGCATCGCGCCTGAATGGTGGAAGACGCTAGAGGCCAAGACCAAGGCGCGGCCGCGGGACTATTACCGCATCGAGGACGAGGACGGCTGCCGCTACTGGGTGTTCCGCGAAGGTCTCTATCAAGAGAGCGACGCCGAGCCCCCGTGCTGGTTCCTGCATGGGATATTTCCATGACCCGCTACGCCGAGCTCGACGTCACCACGAATTTCACCTTCCTGCGCGGCGGCTCCCATGCCGAGGAGATGGTGGCCACGGCGAAGGCGCTCGGTCATGACGCGGTCGCCGTCACCGACGCGAATACGCTGGCCGGCGTGGTGCGCGGCCATCTCGCGGCGAAAGAGCTCGGCCTCAAATTCATCGTCGGCGCGCGGCTCGTTCTGCAGGATGCGCCGAGCTTGCTCGCATATCCGAAGGACCGCGCGGCCTATGGCCGGCTCTGCCGTCTTCTCACGCTCGGTCAACGCCG
>CAYWIA010000190.1:0-3144 GCA_964458245.1 uncultured Methyloceanibacter sp.
AGGTCGGCGTGGTCACGGGCCTTGCCTGGACCGAGGTCGGCGGCGAGATCCTCACGGTCGAAGGCGTGATGATGCCCGGCAAAGGCAAGATGACCGTCACCGGCAATCTGCGCGATGTCATGAAAGAATCGATCTCGGCCGCGAACGCCTATGTGCGGGCCCGGGCCGTGGATTTCGGCATCGAGCCGCCTCTTTTCGAGAAGCGGGATATCCACGTTCACGTTCCCGAGGGCGCCACCCCCAAGGATGGGCCGTCGGCCGGCGTGGCCATGGTCACGGCCATCATCTCTCTCATGACCGGAATCCCCGTGAAGCGCGACGTCGCCATGACGGGCGAAATCACGCTCCGCGGCCGGGTTCTGCCCATCGGCGGCCTCAAGGAGAAGATGCTGGCGGCCTTGCGAGCGGGCATCAAGACCGTGATCATCCCCGAGGAAAACGTCAAGGATCTCGTGGAGATACCGGACTCGCTTAAGAATAAGCTTGAAATTCTCCCTGTCTCGCGTGTGGAGGAGGTCCTGAAGCTCGCCTTCACCCGGGCGCCTCAGCCGATCGTCTGGGAGGAGGAGGGCGAAGGCGCCGCGCAGGTCGTCCCGGCCAAGGACGAAAGCGCTTCGGGGCTGACCGCCCACTAGTCACGCGCGGGTCGCCAGGCGCTCCGCCGTCGATTTGCCTCAATCGCGTGGTCCAGCCTTATGCACCGAGTCGGCCAAATTTGTTGATTTTCCGCGTTTTTTGCGCCAGTCATACACCACTTGTTTGTGAATCGGAGCGTACCCAAAGCGGCCTCGAGGGTTCAAACCTGCGCCCTATGATTGGGGCCGAGCGAAAGGATGGAGCCGTGAACAAAGCTGAGCTTGTCGCCCAGGTGGCGAAAGAATCCGAACTGTCGAAAGACTCGGCCGAGAAGGCTGTCGACGCGACGTTCAAGAACATCGAGAAAGCCTTGAGCGGCGGAGACACCGTGCGCATCGTCGGCTTTGGCAATTTCCAGGTCGCGCAGCGCAAGGCCTCGGTCGGTCGCAATCCGCGCACCGGCGCCGAGGTTCAGATCCCGGCCTCGAAGGTGCCGAAGTTCCGTGCGGGCAAGGCGCTCAAAGAGGCCTGCAACGCTTAAGGCGTGAGAGCCGAAGGATTTCTGGGCGGGGCTTCGCCGTTGCGCGAGGCTCCGCCTTTTCTTATTTGCAAGCCGTTGTTTGCCAGGTTTGCCTATAGGCGCTGGAGGACGCTTGCTCTAACGCTTCCCGGACATGGGGCGGTTAGCTCAGTCGGTAGAGCGCCACGTTTACACCGTGGATGTCGGCAGTTCGAGCCTGTCACCGCCCACCACCCCGGGAGGTCCTCATGCGCCGCGTAACCGCCGTTTTTGCCGCCAGCCTGTCTTTCGCCCTGTGTTTCTGGGGAAGCGCCAACGCCGCGCCCTTGAATTTGGACGACGTCGTCGAGGACGAGTCTCCGGAACAGCTCTGTGAGCGTGTCGCGGCCGATCCCTTCGAAGGCTTCGGGCCTGAGGAATGGAGCCATCCCTTCACCCGGGTCGATTTCTACCGCGCGCTCCCGGCCTGCACCGAAGCTCTGAAGGCCCATCCGGACGACCAGAGCTTCGCGCTCGGCGTGGCCTTGGCCCATGTGGCCGGCAAGAAGCAGGACGCCGCCAAGCCGCTCCTGAAAGATCTCATCGCCAAGGGTAATACCTCGGCCATGCTCGTCCTGGCCTATATCTCGCCGGAATCCGAAGCCGCGACGCTCATGAAGCAAGCCGCCGACGGTGGCAACTCGAATGCCATGATGCTCTGGGGCATGACTCTCATCACCGGCAAGGGCGTTCCGAAGGACACGCTTGAAGGCGTGCGCCTGATGCGGCAGGCGGCGGAGGCGGGCTCCACCCGCGCCATGCTCATCCTGGCCAATTTCTATAATCAGGGGGTCTATGGCGTCGGTCTCAATCCCCGGGAAGCAACGAGCCTGATCACGAAAGCTGCCGAGAAGGGCGATCCCGCAGCCAAAAATGTCCTGGCGAACCTCCAGGCGGCGGGAGAGGGCGGCGCCACGCCGCAATGAACCCTGGAGGCTCTTCGCCCCGGTCACCTTGACTTGGGGAATCCGAGGCCGTACATGCAGATCATCGCCTCCGGCCGTGGTTTACGGCCCGGTGGGGGGTGTAGCTCAGTTGGTTAGAGCGCCGGCCTGTCACGCCGGAGGCCGCGGGTTCGAGTCCCGTCACTCCCGCCATTTCGGCCCCGTGAATGCAAACAAGAAGGCTTCGGAAAAGCCATGGGCCAGCTGCTGGTAGATTATCTGCCGCTCGTCATTTTCATCGCCATCGCCTTCGTTATCTGCACGATCCTGCTCGCGGTGCCCTTCGTCGTGGCCGTGCGCAAGCCTGACCCTGAAAAAGTGTCGGCCTATGAATGCGGGTTCGAGGCGTTCGATGACGCCCGCATGAAATTCGATGTGCGCTTCTATCTCGTGTCGCTTCTGTTCATTATCTTCGATCTGGAGGTGGCGTTCCTCTTTCCCTGGGCGATAGCCTTCGATGAGGTCGGTGCGCTCGGGTTCTGGGCGATGATCGTGTTCCTGGCCGTTCTCACCATCGGCTTCATCTATGAGTGGCGGAAAGGCGCGCTCGAATGGGATTGATCCCCGAAGTCAGGTTCGAGACCGAAGGCAAGGGTGGTGGCCTCGTCACCGCCGGCGCCACCACGTTCGGCACCTTCTCCGACGAGCTCGCGGACAAGGGGTTCCTGCTGACCTCGGCCGACGATCTCATCAATTGGGCGCGCACCGGTTCGCTCATGTGGATGACGTTCGGACTGGCCTGCTGCGCCGTCGAGATGATGCAAGCCTCCATGCCGCGCTACGACCTCGAGCGCTTCGGCTTCGCTCCGCGCGGCAGCCCGCGCCAATCCGACGTCATGATCGTCGCCGGCACGCTGTGCAACAAGATGGCGCCCGCGCTGCGCAAGGTCTACGACCAGATGCCCGAGCCCCGCTACGTGATCTCCATGGGCTCTTGCGCCAATGGCGGGGGCTACTATCACTATTCCTACTCTGTGGTTCGCGGCTGCGACCGTATCGTGCCCGTGGACATTTACGTTCCGGGTTGCCCGCCGACGGCCGAAGCGCTCGTTTACGGCGTGCTGC
>CAYWIA010000191.1:0-3123 GCA_964458245.1 uncultured Methyloceanibacter sp.
CGGCGCACTCCTCTTCGCCAAAGGGCGCATGACCGCGCGGCAGCGGCAGGGAAGGCGGCTCTACATGCAGCTCGGCGAAATAGGGCGCGAGGTGCAGCAGCCAGGCCCGGTCGCGCTCCGGGTCGTCGGGCGTCTCCTGGTGGCAGAAGAAATTGCAATTGAGCGGCGCCTTGGTGTGGGTCCGGAAGGTGCCGACCCCCGCCTCGATCTCCTTCGGCGAAAGCACCGCGCAGGGCAAAGCGCCGAGCCCGCCGGCCTTCGCCACCTCAATCGCCACCTCGACGCCGGTCGAGTTCGCCATGGGGGCCTGCAGGATCGGCAGCTCGATGCCGAACAGATCGAGAATTCGAGTGTCGGGCCAGGGCACCACAATCAACCCCGGCGCCTGCCGAGGAGGCGAAGACGCAGCGCGTTGAGCTTGATGAAGCCTTCGGCGTCTTTCTGGTCGTAAGCGCCCTGGTCGTCCTCGAAGGTGACGATCTCGCTCGAATAGAGCGACTTGCGGCTTGCCCGCCCTATGACGATGACGTTGCCCTTGTAAAGCTTGAGCGTCACCTCGCCTTCGACGTTCTCTTGGCTCTTGTCGACAAGCGCCTGCAGCATCTCCCGCTCCGGCGCGAACCAGAACCCGTAATACACGAGCTCGGCGTAGCGCGGCATGAGACTGTCTTTCAGATGCATGGCTTCACGGTCGAGCGTCAGCGACTCGATGGCCCGATGCGCGGCGTAAAGAATCGTGCCGCCCGGCGTCTCGTAGATGCCGCGCGACTTCATGCCGACGAAACGGTTCTCCACGAGATCGACCCGGCCGATGCCGTTCTCCTTGCCGTAGGCATTCAGTTCCGTGAGCAGCGCGGCAGGCGATAACCTCTTGCCGTTAATGGAAACCGGATCGCCCTTCTCGAAGCCGATGGAGATGACGGTCGCCTTGTCGGGCGCCTCCTCCGGCGACAGCGTGCGCTGATAGACGTAGGGCGGCGGCTCGACGTTCGGGTCCTCCAGCACCTTTCCTTCCGAGGAGGAGTGCAGCAGGTTCGCGTCGACCGAGAACGGCGCCTCGCCGCGCTTGTCCTTGGCGACGGGAATCTGATGCTTCTCGGCGAACTCGATGAGGTCGGACCGGGACGCGAAGTCCCATTCGCGCCAGGGCGCGACCACCTTGATGTCGGGGTTCAGCGCATAATAGGTGAGTTCGAACCGCACCTGGTCGTTGCCCTTGCCTGTCGCGCCATGACAGACGGCATCGGCGCCGGTCGCCTTCGCAATCTCGATCTGGCGCTTGGCGATCAGCGGCCGGGCGATGGACGTGCCGAGCAGATACACGCCCTCATAAAGCGCGTTCGCCCGGAACATGGGGAACACGTAATCGCGGACAAACTCCTCGCGCAGATCCTCGACGAAGATCTCCTTGATGCCGAGCAGCTCGGCCTTCTTCCGCGCCGGCTCCAGCTCCTCGCCCTGGCCGAGATCGGCCGTGAAGGTGACGACCTCGCAATCGTAGGTCTCTTGGAGCCATTTGAGGATGATCGAGGTGTCGAGCCCGCCGGAATAGGCCAGCACCACCTTCTTGATGTCGGACATGGGAAACGGCCTCGGAGTATTTGGCTTAAGGCGCCTTGGCGGCTCGGTTGATCAGACGGCCGCGACTATAGGCGGGCCATGCGCTTGCGCAAGGGCTGGCCGGGGATTGGCGTTTCAACTGCGACCGATGAAGGTTTGCCGAAGCTTGGGTGACAGATTTGATCCGGATCAGTGCACGGTCAGTGGAAAGTGATCTCGTGTCTCACGCATGTCGCGCGGAACCCTGAGGCTGCCATGGGCGTTCTTGGGTGCGGTACGGTGAAGAAGAGGCTAAAGGCAATG
The DNA here is from genome assembly GCA_964458245.1 of uncultured Methyloceanibacter sp. Lineage (GTDB taxonomy): Bacteria > Pseudomonadota > Alphaproteobacteria > Rhizobiales > Methyloligellaceae > Methyloceanibacter. The sequence continues at coordinate 1,864 of CAYWIA010000191.1, forward strand.
CAAGTCAGCACGAAGCGAGAGCGTGAAGCACGCGAGGCACTGAGCGGCCGGTGGTGCGGCTTCGCGCATCGGCGTAACATGTCGCGTGGCGCCTGGCGCGAGACCGTGACGGACTACATGCCGGAGCCATGGCTTATAGCGCTGGAGCGAGACAGGACCGGCTTGCCGGTCAGGCCCGGGCACCGGCCAGGAGCCAATAGATAAAGCCGCCGGCAAAACCGGCGGTGGCGAAGATGGTCATGTATTCGCTCGCGGGGATGTCAGGCGCGCCGTTCGCCTGCAGACCGGCCAGAAGCGGAACGGCGGCGAGCGACGCACCGCCCGCCAGCACGTAGTACAGCCAAGACCGTAGGCGCAGAACCTCCCCCACAACGACCGCCACAAACGCCGGCAGAGCCGTCAGCGCCGGCGCCACGAAGCCCGTGAATAGCACCACGCCGAACGCGGTGGCGCCGCCATGGCGGAACAGGGGATCGTGGGGCGCGGCGGCGCGCAGCTCATCCCCGACCCACATTGCCCCCAGCGCCAGCAGCACCGCGAGCGCGACCCCGACGGCGATCCCGAAAGCCAACACCACAACCAGACCTCGCAAGATCAGTCGCCCGATCACGCCTCGTCCTTTCTTCGCGCCGTGACGCAACCCGCGTCCGCCTTTATATGACAGGCAGAAGACCCTAACGGACCAGAGCCCATGGCCGAAATCGACTTCTGGTACGAGTTCGCCAGCACCTATTCCTATCCGACGGCGATGCGCATCGAGCGGCTCGCCGCGGACGAAGGCGTCACGGTGCGCTGGCGGCCGTTCCTTCTCGGGCCGATCTTCAAGGCGTATGGGTGGAACGACTCGCCGTTCAATATCTACAAGACCAAGGGAAAGTATATGTGGCGCGACCTCGAGCGGGTCTGCGAAGCGGACGGGCTCGCGCTCACCCTGCCGCCGGTGCGGTTTCCGCAGAACGGCCTGAAGGCGGCGCGGCTCGCGCTGGCGGGGATTAGACAAGGCTGGACACCGGCCTTCACGCGGGCGGTGTTCACAGCGAACTACGGAGAGCAGAAGGACATTTCCGACGAGGCGACGTTGCGCGCGATCCTCATCTCGCTCAACGTGGATGCGGACGCCGCGCTGGCCGCAGCCGGGTCGGAAGAGGTGAAAGAGGCGCTGAAAGCCCAGACGGCGGAGGCGCAAGCGCGCGGCCTGTTCGGCGCGCCGTCCTTCACCGTGGGCGATGAGCTGTTCTGGGGGAATGACCGGCTGGAAGC
>CAYWIA010000192.1:0-3107 GCA_964458245.1 uncultured Methyloceanibacter sp.
GAGCATGCCGAGCCACTGCTTGTCCGAGGCCGGATAGGCGCCAAGACCCATCAGGGTCGACGTGAGGGGATAACCGGTCAGCCGTACCAGCTCGCGCAGACGCTCGCTCGCGGCGGGCCCGGCGTTGATGACGCCGCCGCCGGTATAGAAGACCGGGCGCTTGGCGTTCGCCATCAGCTCGACGGCGGCCTCCACCGCGGCGGGATCGCCCTCTTTCGGCGGGCGGTAGCTCTTGTGCTGCGAGTTCGACAGGCCCGTGTAGGTGCCCTTGGCGAACTGGATGTCCTTGGGGATGTCAACGACGACGGGGCCGGGCCGGCCGGAGCGCGCGACGTAGAACGCCTCGTGCAGAACCCGCGCCAGCTGATCGACGTCCTTCACCAGGTAATTGTGCTTGGTGCAGGGGCGCGTGATTCCGACCGTGTCGCATTCCTGGAAGGCGTCGTTGCCGATGAGATGAGTCGGGACCTGCCCGGTGATGCAGACCACGGGAATCGAATCCATGAGCGCGTCAGTGAGACCCGTAACCGCGTTGGTGGCGCCGGGACCCGAGGTGACGAGAACCACGCCGACCTTGCCGGTGGACCGCGCATAGCCTTCCGCCGCATGCACGGCGCCCTGCTCGTGGCGCACGAGCACGTGCTTCAGCCGGTCGTGCTGGAACAGCTCGTCATAGATCGGCAGCACCGCGCCGCCGGGATAGCCGAAGATGTGCTCGATGCCTTGGTCGGCGAGAGCTTGAAGCACGATCTGGGCGCCTGTCATCGAGGCCGACATGTCACTACTCACTGGCAAAACCGGGCCTAAGCGGCTGGAACCAGCCACTGCCCGGTGGAAAACATAAGGTAATGGCGGGAAACGCCGGATTAAGGCGGGCACCCTAAGGCGTCGATGTCACAGGGTCAACGAGAAACGCGAATGAATGGCAAGTTTTTCTGACCTTATCTTTCCAAAAATTACCATTTCCTGCACCACGCTATTTCATTGTTGCGCGCGCGGCCGGCGTCCCGGCCCTCCGCCGCGCCTTGAGTGACAACCGTCCTGGACATCGGCCTGCGATCCGCCTATGTCCCTACCGCTTTGAGGGACAATGCGGCGCCCGCGGTTGAGCGCGCACGCGGCAACCATCCAACACTTTTCCCCGAACCTGGTCTGAATGCAGCAATCTGCAAGTTCAGAAGCTTATGTTGCCAACGGCAACGGCAATGGCGACAGCAACGGTCATGGCGACGGTCATGGCAATGGCTCGCCGGCGCTGGGCAAGCGCGCGTTCTGGGCGCTGACCTTCGGCTCGATTGGCGTCGTCTACGGCGATATCGGCACGAGCCCGCTCTACGCGCTGCGCGTGGCGGTGCTGGCGGCCGGCGGCGAGCACGGCGTCGTCACCCAAGCCGCCGTCTACGGCGTGCTGTCGCTGATCTTCTGGTCCCTGATCGTCGTCGTGACGTTGAAATACGTGCTGATCCTGCTGCGCGCGGACAATAACGGCGAAGGCGGCACGCTGGCGCTGACGGCCTTGGCCTTTACCGCGGTCGGCAAGCGCACGCCTTTGGTGCTCGCGCTCGGCATTCTCGGCGCGGCGATGTTCTACGGCTCCACGCTGATCACCCCTGCCCTGTCGGTGCTGTCGGCGGTGGAAGGGCTCAATGTCGCGACGGACGCGTTCGAACCTTACGTGCTGCCGATCACCGTGGTCATTCTCGTGGCGCTGTTTTCGGTGCAGAGCCACGGCACGGCGCGCGTGTCGGCCCTGTTCGCGCCCATCACCACGGTGTGGTTCCTGGTGATCGCGACCGCGGGCGCGGTGGAGATCGCAGCCAATCCGCGGATCCTCAATGCGCTCAATCCCTATTACGGCATCGAGTTCCTGCTGACCCACGGCATTATCGGGCTGGTCACGCTGGGCGCGGTGTTCCTCGTGGTGACCGGCTCGGAGGCGCTTTACAACGATCTCGGCCATTTCGGGCGCAAGCCGATCCAAACCGCGTGGCTCTATCTGGTGCTGCCGGCGCTGCTGTTGAACTATTTCGGCCAAGGCGCGCTCGTGCTCCTGAAACCCGAGACGATCACCAACCCGTTCTATCTGCTGTTTCCCGAATGGGCCCTCTATCCCATGGTGGCGCTCGCCACCATGGCGACGGCCATCGCCAGCCAAGCGGTCATCACCGGGGCCTACTCCATCACGCGGCAAGGCATGCAGCTCGGCCTGCTGCCGCGCATGGAGGTGCGGCACACCTCGGAGTCCCAGGCCGGCCAGATCTACATGCCGCGGGTGAACTGGCTGCTGCTCGTCGGCGTGCTGCTGCTCGTCTTCATGTTCCGCTCCTCGAGCGAGCTTGCTTCCGCCTACGTGCTCGCCGTGGCGGCGACCGAATGGGTGGCCGGCATTCTCGGCTTCATCGTGATCTGGAAGCTGTGGCGCTGGAAGCTGATCTGGGTGATCGCGGTGATGGTGCCGCTGATCTTCATCGACACGGCCTTCGTCATGGCCAGCATGCTGAACCTGTTCGAAGGTGCCTGGCTGCCGGTGCTCGTCGGCCTGATGCTGGTGATCGTCATGACGACCTGGCGCCGGGGCACGCGGCTTCTCGCCCAGAAGACGCGGCGGGTGGAGGTGCCGTTCGAGCCCTTGATCAAGAATCTCGAGGAGAAGCCGCCTTACATCGTTCCGGGGACCGCCGTGTTCCTGACCGCGGATCCGGACTTCGCGCCGACGGCGCTGTTGCATAACCTCAAGCACAACAAGGTGCTCCACGAGCACAATGTGATCTTGACCATCAAGAACGAGGATATTCCGCGGGTGAAGACGGAGAACCGCGTTCAGATGGAAACGGTGAGCGACAAATTCATGCGCGTCACCTTGCATTTCGGTTTCGTGGAACGGCCCAACGTCCCGAAAGCACTCGCCATTGCCAGGCGGCAAGGCTGGCAATTCGACATCATGTCGACGTCGTTCTTCCTGTCGCGCCGTTCGGTCAGGCCCGACGTGCGCTCAGGGATGCCGCAATGGCAGGACCAGCTTTACGTCTACCTCGCCCATAACGCCGACGATGCGTCGAGCTATTTCCAGCTGCCGACCGACCGGGTGGTGGAGATCGGCACGCAAG
>CAYWIA010000193.1:0-3083 GCA_964458245.1 uncultured Methyloceanibacter sp.
GTTGCGAATAATTTGCAATTGCAGCTATGATGCATGAGAAACTGGGCTTGATGGGCCATAGGAGGACTGCTTGACGCTGGATTGGGTTCGGCGGCTCACGCGATTGAGCGCCGTGATGGCGATTTTAAGCTTGGCCGCGCTGGCGGCCTGCGGCGAGCCGGCAAGCGAGTCCGCGGATGCCGGCAAGTTCCGCGTGGTCACCACTTTCACGGTCATCCAGGACATCGCCCAAAACGTCGCCGGCGATGCGGCGGTGGTGGAGTCCATCACCAAGCCCGGCGCCGAGATCCACGACTATCAGCCGACGCCGCTTGACATCGTCAAGGCGCAGGACGCCGACCTCGTCTTGTGGAACGGCTTCAATCTCGAACGCTGGTTCGAGAAGTTCTTTAGCAATGTGAAGGACGTGCCGAGCGTGGTGGTGAGCGACGGGGTCGAGCCCATCGGCATCACCGAGGGGCCCTATAACGGCAAACCCAATCCGCACGCGTGGATGTCGCCGTCGAGCGCGCTGATCTATGTGGAGAACATCCGCAAGGCGCTCGCCGAGCACGACCCGAAAAATGCGGAGACCTACAACAAGAACGCGGCGGCCTACGCCGAGAAGATCAAAGCCATGGACGCGCCTCTGCGCAAGCGGCTCTCGGCAATTCCGGAAGCCAAGCGTTGGCTCGTCACGTCCGAAGGCGCTTTCTCCTATCTCGCGCGCGATTACGAGATGCGCGAGGCCTATCTCTGGCCCATCAACGCCGACCAGCAGGGCACGCCGCAACAGGTGCGCCATGTGATCGAGCTGGTGCGCGACAACGGCATCCCCGTGGTGTTCTCGGAGAGTACGATCTCGGATCGATCCGCTAAGCAAGTCGCCAAGGAATCCGGCGCGCGCTATGGCGGCGTGCTTTATGTGGACTCGCTTTCGGCCGAGGACGGACCCGTGCCCACCTATCTCGATCTCCTGCGCGTGACCGTGGAGACCATCGCCAAAGGCTTTGAAGATGAGCCCGCTTGATCTCCTGACCCGTAACGAGGTGTCCACGCGGCCCGCGAGCGTCGAGGTGCGCGATCTGAGCGTCACCTATCCTAACGGCTTCACCGCGGTGCATGACGCGTCCTTCGCGCTCGGCCCCGGCACGATCTGCGCCCTTGTCGGCGTCAACGGCAGCGGCAAGTCCACCATCTTCAAGGCCATCATGGGCTTCGTGAAGCCCTCCGCCGGAGAGGTCAGGCTTTGCGGCCTGCCCGTGGACGAGGCCATCTCCCAGAACATCGTCGCCTACGTGCCCCAGAGCGAGGACGTCGATTGGAATTTCCCCGTCCTGGTCGAGGACGTGGTGATGATGGGGCGCTACGGCCATATGAATTTCCTGCGCATTCCCACGCGCGAGGACCGCCGCAAGGTGGACCAGGCCCTGGAGCGCGTCGGCATGAGCGCTTACCGCGAGCGTCAGATCGGCGAGTTGTCCGGGGGCCAGAAGAAGCGCGTCTTTCTCGCCCGCGCTCTGGCTCAAGAAGGCCGCATCATCCTGCTCGATGAGCCGTTCACCGGCATCGACGTCACCACCGAGACAGCGATCATCGAGCTGCTGCGCGAGCTGCGCGCATCCGGTCATTTGATGTTGGTCTCGACCCACAATCTCGGCAGCGTGCCGGATTTCTGCGATCAGGTCGTACTCCTCAACCGCACGGTGCTGGCCGCGGGCCCTACAGCGGAGACCTTCACCCAGGAAAATCTGGAGCGCACCTTCGGCGGCGTGCTGCGCAATTTCGAGCTCGGCGGTCATGCGCTGCACGACGACGACGATGCGCGCAAGCTCACCGTGCTCACCGACGACGAGCGGCCGCTGGTCATCTATGGCGGCAAGGCCAAGCGGCGCAAAGAAGATCAGGACCGCCCCGAATGAGCACGCTGTTCGCCGAGCTCCTGATCCCGTTCAGCTACGACTATATGTGGAAGGCCATGTGGGTCAGCGCGCTCGTGGGCGCGGTCTGCGCCTTCCTGTCCGCCTATCTCATGCTGAAGGGCTGGTCGCTCATGGGCGATGCGCTCGGCCACTCCATCGTGCCGGGCGTTGCAGGCGCCTATATCATCGGCGCGCCGTTCGCCGCGGGCGCCTTCTTCGCCGGCATTCTTGCGGCGCTGAGCATGGTCTTCGTCAAGCAGCATTCGCGTCTGCGCGAGGACGCCATTATCGGCCTCGTCTTCACCACGCTGTTCGCGCTCGGTCTCCTGATGGCCTCGCTCTATCCGACCTCCGTGTCGATCCAGACCATCGTGCTCGGCAACATCCTCGCCATCGCCGATGAGGACGCCATGCAGGTCGTGATCATCGCCGCCGTGTCTTTCGTCATCCTGGCCTTCATCTGGAAGGACCTGATGGTCACCTTTTTCGACGAGACCCATGCCAGAAGCATCGGCATCAACACCTGGGCCTTGAAGATCGTCTTCTTCACGCTGCTCAGCGCCTGTACCGTGGCGGCGCTCCAGACCGTGGGCGCCTGTCTCGTCATCGCCATGGTGGTGACGCCCGGCGCCACGGCCTATCTGCTCACCGACCGTTTCAGCAGGCTCATTCTGATCGCCATCGCCATTGGCGCCGGGACCAGCTTCGTCGGCGCCTATCTTTCCTATTTCGTCAACGGCGCCACAGGCGGGGTCATCGTCACCCTGCAGACCCTGCTGTTCCTCGCCGCTTTCTATTTCGCGCCGAGGCACGGCGTGCTGGCCGCGCGCCGCAAGCGTCACGTGGCGCCGGAGGCCGCCGCATGATGGACCTGGTCGCCTTCTTCACCGAGCCCTTCGCCTATGAGTTCATGCAGCGTGCGCTTCTCATGTCGCTGCTCGTCGCCGCCGTCTGCGCCGTGCTCTCCTGCTATCTTGTGCTCAAGGGCTGGTCGCTCATGGGCGACGCCATCTCGCACGCCGTGCTGCCCGGCATCGTCATCGCCTTCGTGCTGGGCATTCCGCTGGTGATCGGCGCCTTCGTCGCAGGGCTCGCCTGCGCGCTCGCGACCGGCTACCTCAAGGACAACAGCCGCGTGAAGGAGGACACGGTGATGGGCATCGTGTTCTCCGGCATGTTCGG
>CAYWIA010000194.1:0-3056 GCA_964458245.1 uncultured Methyloceanibacter sp.
GCAGCGCAATCTTTCCATCGGCTACAACGCCGTCGGCGACGCACTCGATGAACAGGGAGATGTCGCGAGCGCCCTGTCGGCCTACCGCAAAGGGCTCGCCATTCGCGAGAGTCTGGTTGCGGCATACCCCGACAAACCGAACCTCCGGCGTGATCTAAACATCTCCTACGACCGGGTCGGCCGCGCGCTGCGCGATCAGGGCAAACTCGCCGAAGCGCTTCCATTTCTTCGTCAGTCGCTCGCCGGCGCGCAGGCGCTCGCCGCCGAAGACGAAACCAACGCACAATATCGAGACGACCTCGCCTACAGCATCGGCAGCCTCTCGGGCCTCGCTTATCACTACGTTCTCGTCAACGCGTACGAGGACGCGCTGAAGATGGCCGACGAGGCCATCGCGCTCGACCCGAACCAGATCTGGTTTCACACGAATCGCGCGCACGCGCTCATGATGCTGGGCCGCGAGGACGAGGCCGGACGCTCTATCTCAAATATCGCGGCGCGACCGTTGCGCGTCCCGGTTCGTCCTGGAACGCGTTGGTGATCACCGACTTCGCCGAGATGCGCGCGGCGGGGATCGATCATCCCCTGATGCGCGAGGTCGAAAGCGTGCTCGAGCAGACGCACGAGCCTGTGCCCGATGCCGCGCAGGCCAAACAGACCGCGCAATAGCGCGCAAGAGAATCCGTCAAACCGAAGACTTGAAGCCTAGCTCACCGTGTCGGGAGCATTCTCGCTTTCGTCGGAGCCTGTTGCCTCCGCCGGCTCGGCGCCATTGGCATCGCGCACATTGTCGGCGCCATTGCCGCCCTGACGGCCGCGACCACGGCCACGTCCGCCCGCATGATGCTCGCGGTTCCCTTCATGGCGTTGGCGATCCTGGCTGCCGCCGCCGTGTCCACCGCCACCGCCGCCGCTCTGCTCGTCGCTGCCCTGGCCACCAGCTTCCGATCCCTCGGACTCGGAGCCCTCTTCGTCGGAATCCGAATGCCAGCGGCTCTGCGGCCGGCTGCCGCCGTTCGGTGCGTCGCCCTGCGGGGCGCCGGGCTGAGAGGTCGCCTGCGTCTGGGCCGCCATAATGATGCGGTTATAGTGCTCGGCGTGCTGAAGGTAACTTTCCGCCGTCACCATGTCGCCGGAGGCGAGCGCGTCGCGGGCGAGCGACATGTACTTCTCGGCGACGTGCGATGCGGTCCCGCGGATCTTTACGTCGGGCCCGTTCGACTCGTAGTTCCGCGCTAACGGATTTTGGGGTTTACGGCTGCGGCCACGGCCCCTGCGATTCTGCTGTCCTTGCCTCATGTCCCTTGTTCACCTGATTGGCGGCGTGAAAGCCGCGTCCTTCGCTCCCTGTTCCAAAAAACTGACTTGCGCTCACATTCGGGGCGCATTGCGCCCGAAAGCCGGATCGGCCACGCAGTCGTCGCAACGGTTCTTTTTATTTGCTGCCTTGTCTTGGGTCGGCCCCTCGGCGCTGAGCGTCATGCATCCCGAACTTGCGCCAGCCAACCAAAATCTGATGGGCGATTGAGCGACCCTTGAACGTCCCGAGAGGCGCGCCCGCCTGTCAATCGAGGTTCACGAGATATCCGCTCTTGTTGCCATGCAACCGGCCGCGCCAAGAATTTGCTCTACGCAGGCCGAATATCTTCACTTCGCTGTCCTGAAGCTACCCCGAACACCCCTGTTTTCCAAGCTTATTTTTGGAGGCCTGCGACGTTCCGCGCACCCCGCCGGCGCTGATCGCATGGAGGCCGCGGGGGCGGCCGGCCAGGTCGAGGAGGACCCCGTCCTCGTCGACGGCGAGCCCGGCGACCCGAAAAAGCCCAGCTACCGCTTGGGTTTGGGTCGGACCGATCTCGACTAGCAGATCTCCTCCCGGGGCGAGGAAAGCGGCTGCCTGGGCGGCAATACACCGATAGGCATCGAGCCCGTCCGCCCCGCCGTCGAGCGCCGCCTTCGGGTCGTGGCCAGCGACCTCCGGGGAAAGTGCCGCGATCTCCCCGGCCGCGATATAGGGCGGATTGGCCAGGATGAGGTCGAATTGGCCGGAGAGTCCTTCGAACCAGTCTGCCGCGACGAACCGGGTCCGCCCGTCGACCCCCAGGCGCCTTGCGTTCACCGCCGCCAGCCGCAGGGCCCCGGGGCTCAGATCGGTGCCGAGTCCCTCGGCGTTGGGTAGCTCTGCGAGCAGCGTCAGGAGAATGCAGCCCGAGCCCGTGCCGAGGTCGAGCAACTTGAGCGGCCGGGTGTCCAGACCCTCTTGTGCGACGATGCGGAGCGAGGCGCCAATCAGCGTCTCGGTGTCCGGGCGCGGGTCGAGCGTATGGGGATCGATGCGGAAATCGCGTCCGTAGAACTCGCGATAGCCCTTGATGCGGGACACCGGCTCGCCCGCGAGCCGCCGCGTCACATAACCGGTGAGCCGCGCCGCCGCCGCGGGCGGAAGCGGCTCGCTTCCCTGGGCGATCAGCGCCTCGTGAGAGAGCCCGGTGGAATGGCAGAGGAGCACCCGCGCATCGAGCCCGGGCGTGTCGATACCCCCGTCCCGCAGCGCCCGCGCCGCCGCGACATGGGCCGCATCCAGGGTCCGAGCGAGAGCGAGGGTCGCGGTCACGACACGTGCTCTTCCATGGCCGCGAGTTGGTTCGCCTGGTCCTCGGTGATCAGCGCGTCGATGATCTCGTCGAGGGCCGGCTCGCCCGCCAGCACCATGTGCAGTTGGTGCGTGGTCAGCCCGATCCGGTGGTCCGTGACCCGGCCTTGGGGGAAATTATAGGTGCGGATGCGCTGCGAGCGGTCGCCGGAGCCGATCTGGCTGCGCCGGTCTTGGGCCCGCGCCTCGTCGAGCTTGGCCCGCTCCAGGTCGTAAAGGCGCGAACGCAGCACCTTCATGGCCTTGGCCCGGTTCTTATGCTGGGACTTCTCGTCCTGCTGGATCACGACAAGGCCGGACGGCAGATGCGTGATGCGCACCGCGCTGTCGGTCGTGTTCACCGACTGCCCGCCGGGGCCGCTCGCCCGGAACACGTCGATGCGCAGATCCTTCTCGTCGATCT
>CAYWIA010000195.1:0-3051 GCA_964458245.1 uncultured Methyloceanibacter sp.
ACAGCGGGATGTTGTCGTGCTTCTTCCAGGGGTTCTCGACGTGCTTGTTGCGCAGCATCTGCAGCGCGCGGCAGATGCGCAAGCGCGTGCCGCGCGGCGCGATCACCTCGTCGATATAGCCCCGCTCCGCGGCCACGAACGGATTGGCGAAGCGCTCCTGATAATCGTCGATGCGCTTCTTGACCTTCTCCGGGTCGCCGAGATCGGCGCGATACAGAATCTCCACCGCGCCCTTGGCGCCCATCACCGCGATCTCGGCCGTCGGCCAGGCATAGTTGATGTCGCCGCGGATGTGCTTTGAGCTCATCACGTCGTAGGCTCCGCCATAGGCCTTGCGGGTGATGACCGTGACCTTCGGCACGGTGGCCTCGGTGAAGGCAAAGAGCAGCTTGGCACCGTGCTTGATGAGCCCGCCATATTCCTGATCGGTGCCCGGCAGGAAGCCCGGAACGTCCACGAAGGTGACGATCGGGATCGAGAAGCAATCGCAGAAGCGCACGAAGCGCGCGGCCTTGCGCGAGGCGTCGCTGTCGAGCACGCCGGCGAGCACCATGGGCTGGTTGGCGACGATGCCGATGGTGCGCCCTTCCATGCGGGCGAAGCCGGTGACGATGTTGCGGGCGAAGGTCTCCTGGATCTCGAAGAAGTCGCCCTCGTCCACGACCTTATGGATCAGCTCCTTGATGTCGTAGGGCTTGTTCGGATTGTCGGGGATCAGCGTGTCGAGCGACGGCTCGATGCGGTCCCACGGGTCGCGGGTCGGCAGCTCCGGCACGCCGGAGAGATTGCTCGACGGCAGAAAGTCCATCAGCCGGCGCATCTGGAGCAGCGTCTCGACGTCGTTGTCGTAGGCGCCGTCGGCGATGGACGACTTGGTGGTGTGCACCACGGCGCCGCCGAGCTCTTCCGCCGTCACCTCCTCCTTGGTCACCGTCTTCACCACGTCGGGGCCGGTGACGAACATGTAGGAGGTGTCCTTCACCATGAAGATGAAGTCGGTCATGGCCGGCGAGTAGACGTCGCCGCCGGCGCACGGGCCCATGATCACGCTGATCTGCGGGATGACGCCCGAGGCGAGCACGTTGCGGGTGAACACCTCGCCATAGCCGCCGAGCGCCGCCACGCCTTCCTGGATGCGCGCCCCGCCCGCGTCGAACAGGCCGATCACGGGCGCTCGCGCCCGGATGGCCATGTCCTGGACTTTCAGCATCTTGTTGGCGTGGGCTTCCGAGAGCGACCCGCCGAACACGGTAAAGTCCTTGGCGAAGACGTAGACCACGCGGCCGTTGATGGTGCCCCAGCCGGTCACCACGCCGTCGCCGGGCACTTTCGTCTTCTCCATGCCGAAATCGATGCAGCGGTGCTCGACATACATGTCGAACTCCTCGAAGGAGCCGTCGTCCAGGAGGAGCTGAAGCCGCTCTCTTGCGGTGAGCTTGCCGCGCTTGTGCTGGGCCTCGATGCGCTTCTCGCCGCCGCCCATGCGGGCCTTGGCGCGGCGCATTTCAAGCTCTTCAACGACTTCTTTCATGAGGGCTCCCCAAGATGGCGGTGTTGCCAAGGTGAATAGCATGGGGCGGAAAAGAGGCAAGTGGCTGTGGCCTCGCCCGGCGTCTCGAGGGCCCATCGGCCGCCATTGCTGGGGCCTGCCAAACGGGGCATGGTGAGGGCCTGAGGGCCTGGGGAGGAGCTCATGCGGGTGCTGATCGCCGCCATCCTGCTGGTTGCCGTGGCCACCGCCGCCGGTCTCGGCCTCTATTACTGGCGCGTGGGCGAGGCGCTGGACGAGATCCGGGCGGAGCTCGTCACGCAGAAGCAGCTCGAAGAGCCGGACGCGCCCGAGACCAGGCGCGGCATCGAGGCGGCGCCGGCCCTCTGCGAGCGCGTCTACGACCTCCGCGCCAACCCCATTGCCCGGCGTCTGCGCGGCGACGAGATCCGCGGGCTTTGGGCCCATTGCGAGCGCATCGCCGACAGGGCCTCAGGCCTCGACCAGCTTCGCAAGGGAAGCCCTTAGCCATTGCCCGGCTCAACTTGACAGGGGTTCAGGCTTCGGAAAGGCCGAGCGCGCGCACGGCGGCGTCGAAGTCGGTCTTGCGGGCGATGCGGCGCGCCTTGGCTTCCGCGTCCTCGCCCCAGCGGCCGATCTGAAAATCCTCGTCCACATGGGCGGCCTCCCACGCCTCATCCGGCGTCAGCCGCTTCAGCGCCACGGCGAGCCCCAGCAGCGCGGACCCGGTGAGCGACGTCATGACGTGGAGCGCCGCGAGACCGACATCGCCGAGCTTGGCGATCTCCTGGCGGAGCGCGGCGATGGAGGCCTCCGGCTGCGCCACATGCACGACGCCTTCCGACAGGCTGAGCGGTGCGTGGAGGGACTGCTTGGCCCAAGCGAGCACCGGGTCCCACAGCCTTGCCTGCCGCGCCACGAGCCCCTCCGGCCCATCGGCGCGGTAGCACAAGAGATCCGCGCGGGCATGGGCGAGAATGTCGTCGATCACCCCGTCCCTCTTGCCGGCCACCCCGTCGATCGCCGTGTTGGCGAGCTTGGTGAGCGGCATGGTCGCAGGGTCGATATGCGCGCCTTGCGCCCGCCACTCCTCGGCGATGGCGTCCGCCAGCTTTTTGCCCGGCACGGCGAGCGGCGCCCTGCCCGGCGTGCGCACGGGCTTGCCGTCGAGCACGATCCCGAAGCGGCCGCCCTCATCCGCGACCGAAACGTCCTTGTAGAACCGTTTCGGAAGAGCCGGCTTTTTGGGAGGCTGCGCCCCGCCGGTCTTGCCGTTGTCGGTCATCCGCAAACCTCCCCGAGGTCATCGGTGTCGCCGCCTTTGGGCGAGAAGCCGAACGCGTCGAAGGCCTGCTCCAGATGCGGCGGGAGCGGCGCGGTCACGTCGACGGTGCCGTCTCCGCTTGGGTGGGCGAAAGCGATCCGCCGCGCGTGCAGATGAAGCTTCCGCGCGATCCCTTCGGGCAAATCCTCGGACGCCGGGTATTTCTCGTCGCCGAGGATCGGATGGCCGAGGATCGCCATATGGGCGCGGAGCTGAT
>CAYWIA010000196.1:0-3045 GCA_964458245.1 uncultured Methyloceanibacter sp.
CCTCCAAGGCGCGGCGGTACTCGACCGGCATCACCTTGACGAATTTCGGGAGATAATCGGCCCAGTTGTCGAGGATGTCCTTGGCCCGCGTCGAGGCCGTGTAGTGCAAATGGTTCTCGATCAGCTGGTGCAGACGCTCCTCGTCGAAGCGCGTCATGTCGGAGAAGTCGACGAGACCGTGGCTCTCCAGATCGCCGCCTTGGTGGCGCCGCCGCTCCATGACGCTGTTCTCGCTCGGGATCGGCTCAAGATCCACCATGGCCATGTTGCAGCGCGGCTCGAAATCGCCGTTCTCGTCGAGCACGTAAGCGATGCCGCCGGACATGCCGGCCGCGAAATTGCGCCCCGTGGGCCCGATGACCACGACCACGCCGCCGGTCATGTATTCGCAGCCGTGATCGCCGGTGCCTTCGACCACGGCGATGGCGCCGGAGTTGCGCACGCCGAAGCGCTCGCCGCCGACGCCGCGGAAGTAGCATTCGCCGGCGATGGCGCCATAAAGCACCGTGTTGCCGACAATGATCGACTTCTCCGGGTTGATGCCGGACTCTTCCGGCGGCCGGACGATGATGCGCCCGCCGGACAAGCCCTTGCCGACATAGTCGTTGCCTTCGCCGACGAGATCGAGGGTCACGCCATGGGCCAGCCAGGCGCCGAAGCTCTGGCCGGCCGAACCCTTGAAGCGGATCCAGATCGTGTCGTAAGGGAGGCCGGCGTGCCCGTAGCGCTTGGCGATCGCGCCGGACAGCATGGCGCCAGTGGACCGGTCGACGTTCTTGATCGGCAGGTCGAGCTTGACCGGCTTCTTCTCCTCGATCGCGGTGCGGCAAAGCTCGATCAGCTTGTTGTCGAGCACCGTCTCGAGCCCGTGGTCCTGACGCTCGGTGTTGCTGACGGGCACACTGTCCGCCACCTCGTGGAACAGCTTGGTGAAATCGAGGCCGCGCGCCTTCCAATGGTCGATGGCCTTCTCCTTGTCGAGCACCTCGGTGCGGCCGATCATCTCGGCCATGGTGCGGAAGCCGAGCGCGGCCATGTATTCGCGCACCTCCTCGGCGACATAGAAGAAGAAATTGATGACGTGCTCGGGCGCGCCTGTGAAGCGGGCGCGCAGAACCGGGTCCTGCGTGGCGATGCCCACCGGGCAGGTGTTCAGGTGGCACTTGCGCATCATGATGCAGCCGGCGGCGATCAGGGGCGCGGTCGAGAAGCCGAACCCGTCGGCGCCGAGCAGCGCGCCCACGATCACATCGCGGCCCGTGCGCAAGCCGCCGTCCACCTGCACCTCGATACGGCCGCGCAGGCGGTTCAGGACGAGCGTCTGCTGGGTCTCGGCGAGACCGATCTCCCAGGGGCTGCCGGCATGCTTGATGGAGGTGAGCGGTGAGGCGCCGGTGCCGCCCTCGAAGCCGGCAATGGTCACGTGGTCGGCCATGGCCTTGGCCACGCCGGCGGCAACCGTGCCGACGCCGACCTCGGAGACGAGCTTCACCGAGACGGCGCCCGACGGATTGACGTTCTTCAGGTCGAAGATCAGCTGCTTCAGATCCTCGATCGAATAAATGTCGTGATGCGGCGGCGGCGAGATGAGACCGACGCCCGGCGTCGAGTGGCGCACCTTGGCGATGGTGGCATCCACTTTGTGACCCGGCAGCTGTCCGCCTTCGCCGGGCTTGGCGCCCTGGGCCATCTTGATCTGCATCATGTCGGCATTGACGAGATATTCCGTCGTCACGCCGAAGCGGCCCGAGGCCACCTGCTTGATGGCCGAGCGCATGGAGTCGCCGTTCGGCATCGGCGTAAAGCGATCCACCTCCTCGCCGCCTTCGCCCGTGTTCGACTTCCCGCCGATACGGTTCATGGCGATGGCGAGGGTCGTGTGCGCCTCGCGGCTGATGGAGCCGAAGGACATGGCGCCGGTGGCGAAGCGCTTGACGATCTCCGCCGCCGGCTCGACCTCGTCGAGCGGGATCGCCCGCTGCCCGATCTCGTCAGCGTTCTTGATGCGGAACAGGCCGCGCAAGGTGAGGAGCTGCTTTGCCTGCTCGTTCACAGCTTGCGCGTAGGAACGGTACTTCTCCGGCAGGTTGCCGCGCACGGCGTGCTGAAGATCGGCGACCACTTCGGGGCGCCACGTATGGGCCTCGCCGCGAATGCGGTAGGCGTATTCGCCGCCCACTTCGAGCGCGTTCTTGAGCACGGGCGCATCGCCGAAGGCGAGCTTGTGCCGCTCCACGGTCTCGCGCGCGATCTCCTCCAGCCCGACGCCTTCGACCTGCGTGTTGGTGCCGGTGAAATACTTGGCGACGAAGTCGGTCCTGAGGCCCACTGCGTCGAAAATCTGCGCGCCGCAATAGGACTGGTAGGTCGAGATGCCCATCTTGGACATCACCTTCAGGATGCCCTTGTCGGTCGCCTTCATGTAGCGCTTGACGGCCTCTTCGACCGTGAGGTCCTCGTCGAGTTCCGGCACGAGCGCTTCGATCGTCTCGAAGGCGAGATAAGGATTGATCGCCTCGGCGCCATAGCCGGCGAGCGTGCAGAACTGGTTCACCTCGCAAGCTTCGCCCGTCTCGACCACGAGGCCGACCGAAGTGCGCAAGCCGTTGCGGATCAGGTGATGATGCACGGCGCTGGTGGCGAGCAGCGAGGGAATCGGAATGCGCTGCGGGCCCGTCGCGCGATCGGACAGGACGATGATGTTCTCGCCCTTGCGGACCGCGTCCTCCGCCTTGCGGCAGAGCTTCTCAAGCGCGCGGCCCATGCCGTCGGCGCCTTCCTCGGCCGGATAGGTGATGTCGAGGGTCACCGTGCGGAACTGGTTGTCGGCGACCTCGCCGATGGCGCGGATGCGCTCCAGGTTCTCGTTGGTGAGAATGGGATGGGCCGCCTCGAGCCGCTTTTGCTTCGAGGTGCCTTCGAGGTCGAGCAGGTTCGGCCGCGGCCCGATGAAGGTCACCAGCGACATGACCAGCTCCTCGCGGATCGGGTCGATCGGCGGGTTCGTCACTTGGGCGAAGTTCTGCTTGAAATAGGTGTGCAGCA
>CAYWIA010000197.1:0-2989 GCA_964458245.1 uncultured Methyloceanibacter sp.
AATCTGAGAGGCGATCTGGTAGGGGTCACCTTGCGAGTTCGGCCGGCGATCTTCGAGATAGCCCTTGTAGCCGTTCCTGGCGAAGCTGTGCGGCACGCGGATAGAGGCACCCCGATCCGCAACGCCATAGCTGAACTTGTTCCACGGCGCCGTCTCATGCTTGCCGGTCAGACGCAAATGATTGTCCGGACCGTAGACGGAGATGTGATCCTCCAGGTTCTTTTCGAACTCGGCCATGAGCATCTCGAAATACTCTTTGCCTCCGACTTCACGCAGATAGGTCGTGGAGAAATTGGCGTGCATGCCGGAGCCGTTCCAATCGGTGTCGCCAAGCGGCTTGCAGTGATACTCGATATCGACGCCGTACTTCTCGGTGAGCCGCTGCAGAAGATAGCGGGCCATCCACATCTCGTCGGCCGCCTTCTTTGAGCCCTTGCCGAAGATCTGGAATTCCCACTGGCCCTTCGCCACTTCGGCGTTGATGCCCTCGTGATTGATGCCGGCCGCGAGACACAGATCGAGATGCTCCTCGACGATGTCACGTGCGACAGAGCCGACATACTTGTAGCCGACGCCGGTATAGTACTTGCCTTGCGGCTCTGGATAGCCCTCCGCCGGGAAACCGAGCGGACGACCGTCTTTATAGAAGAAATATTCCTGCTCGAAGCCGAACCAGGCGCCGTCGTCGTCGAGAATCGTCGCGCGCTTATTGGTCGGATGCGGGGTCTCCCCGTCCGGCATCATGACCTCGCAAAGCACTAGGACGCCGTCCTTGCGCGCCCCATCCGGGAAGACGCGGATCGGCTTCAAGACGCAGTCGGAGTTGCTGCCTTCGGCTTGCATCGTCGAGCTGCCGTCGAAGCCCCAGAGGGGAAGATCCTCGAGTGTCGGAAAGCTGGCGTATTCCTTGATCTGAGTCTTTCCACGCAGATTCGGCGTCGGCGTGTAACCGTCGAGCCAAATGTACTCGAGTTTGTACTTGGTCATTGCGAATCCTTCATGTGGTGTTGAGGCAAAACGTGTGGAGATACCCATCCGGGCCGCCGGTGCGGGACGGCCAAAACCGTTCGTGCGAAGCAGCAATTGTGCCAACGAGACGAATGTCCTTACGCGAGCGCGTGCCGGCGACCGACCAAGCGGTCTCCTGGAAACAAACGTTCATTTTTTGGTAATAAATAGCGAGGGTTAGCGCGAGCTGCCGTCCCCCTGCCGATCCGTGTCGCAAGTCAACAGCGGCGCTCACTGCGCTTTCGTCGAGACTGCAAAGCGAAGCATCAGCCGGCTAAACGGCTGAAATAATAGTCATTGCGCAAATTTATTGTGCACGGCGCCGCAGCTCCCATGTATAGGGGAACTCAAGCTGTGTTGATGCGCTGAGTCTTCGACACACGGAATGACTGAATGGAGAGAACCATGACGGCAAACGCAACTGAGGGGACGGCGAAGATCTACCAGTTCCCCAAAGGCGGCCGCGCCGGATTGAGTAGCGGTCGCAACGAGACGCACCTCGCCGAGAGCTTTGTGATGCCGCGCATCGCAAGGGTCGCCTGTGGCGGCGCCTCTTACCACGAGGCGGCCATCCGCGAAGAGGAGCGCTCTAGCAACAACTGACGGCTTACGCCGTCCACATACGAAGAGGGCCGGCTTCCGAGGAAGCGCGGCCCTTTTTTGTTGCGAGAGTGCTGGCGCTGATTAAGCGCGGGCGGGCCAGACCGCTTGCGCGTCGTCTTCGCTGCTATCGAACATCGAAAGCATGGGCTCGTCGGTGAGTAACACCTCATCGAACTCGCCGAAGCCGTTGAAACGATTCCCCAAGACGCGGCCATATGCGCCCACCTGGCCGATCTCCAAATAGTCGCCCTCGTCCACACAAGCAGGCAGCACGAACGGTCCGGGCAGATAGTCGGAGCTGTCGCAGGTCGGTCCGTAAAGAACGAACTCGGCATCGGACGAAGCCGTCTTCTCCCGGTCCGGTGTGACCAGGCGCGCCGGAAACCGGAAGCCGGAATAGGCGGCGTCGAACAGCGTACCGAAGGCGCCATCATTGACGTAGAGCGCGTTGCCGCGCCGCGCATCGACGCGCACGATCACGGATTCCGCCTCGGCCACGAGTGCGCGGCCCGGCTCGCACAGAAGCTCGCAAGAGTGCTTCACGGCAAGCTCGTCCGCCGCGCGCACGATCTCCTCCATGAAGCTCGAAAGCGCGGGAGGATCGGAATGGGGGTAACGCGCCGGGAAGCCGCCGCCGATATCGATGGCATCGACCAGGACGCCCGAAGACACGATGAGCTGACCCACCTGGCGCAATGCCTCACCGAAAGCGGCCGGTACCACGGCTTGCGAGCCCACATGAAAGGTGATGCCAAGACGCTTGGCACGCTGACGGGCTTTGAGGAGAAGCGCCGGCGCGTCTTCTTGTGAGGCGCCGAACTTGCCCTCCAGCGGAATGAGGCTGTGGGTGTTGGGGCAGGCGATGCGCAAGAACAGGGTTAGGTCCCCGGCGCCGTCCGTCTCCTCCAGCACCTTGTCGAGCTCGTCGGCGGTGTCGAAGGCGAAGCGCCGTACGCCGAACTCCCGGTAGGCTCGGGCAATGGCTCCGCGCGACTTCACGGGATTCATGAAATAGAGTTCCGCGCCCTCGATCCCCGCAACGCGCTCGATCTCCACCAGTGAGGCCACGTCGAACGCCGTCACGCCCGCCTCGACCAAGGCATCGGTCACGTAGCGCGCATCATTGGCTTTGGCGGCGTAAAGCACCCGGCCCGGAAAGTTGGCGAGGAACCACGCGGCGGCACGCGAGGCGGCTTGCGGCCGAAGCGCTAGAACAGGCCGCTCCGGGCGGCGGTCACGGAGAAGGTCCGTAGCGGAGGAAAAAACGTCCATCCCATGCGTACTCCCACACGAGATTGTTCAGGTCACTGCCCTTGGGCGGTCCGCTTGCGAGCCGCGTGCTGCCTAGGGTGTTCGCCCCGGTTTGTAAAGGAATTTT
>CAYWIA010000198.1:0-2977 GCA_964458245.1 uncultured Methyloceanibacter sp.
CGGGCCGGACCTTAGCCTGTCCTGTCCGGGAGTCCGGAGCGTTATGACGGGAGCCCGACCACAGCAACCCGACCGGAAACCGCTGGTGGCGCTGACCGGCGCCACGGGCTTTATCGGCCAATATCTGCTGAAAGCGCTGCCCGAGCGCGGCTACCGCGTCCGCGTGCTCTTGCGCCGGCCGACGATGATGCCGGAAGGCTGCTCAAGCGTCCTCATCGGCGACCTGTCGCAGCCCTACAATATGTCGGAGGCCCTGGCCGAGGTGGATGCGGTGATCCACACCGCCGGAATCCCCCACGCCATGTCCGGCCTGCCGGAAGACGACTATCGCCTGTTCAACACCGAGGCCACGGTCCGCTTCGCCCGCGCCGCCGAGCGCGCGCGCGTGAAGCGCTTCGTGTTCCTGTCCTCCATCCGCGCACAGTCCGGCCCCACGGCGGACGCGGTCCTCACCGAGGAGCGGGCGCCCGAGCCAACCGACGCCTACGGACGCTCGAAGCTCGAAGCCGAAAAGGGCTTGGCCGAGACCGCGCTCGACTGGACGGCGCTGCGGCTCGCGCTCGTCTACGGCCCCGGCGCGCAAGGCAATATCGCCCGCCTGATCAAGCTCGCCCAGTCCCCCTACCCGCTCCCGCTCGCCGGATTGAGGGCGCGGCATTCGCTGCTCGGGCTCGATAATCTGGTGGAGGCGGTGGACCGGGTGCTGACCGCGCCCACCGAGCTCAAGCGTCCTTTCATCGTCGCCGACCCCGAGCCGCTCACCATTGGCGAGATCGTTGCTGCATTGCGGCATGGCTTGGGACGGCGTGCGGGATTGTTCTACGTGCCGCGGCCAATGCTGAAAGCAGCTCTACACGCGGGCGGACATCGCGGAAACTTAGAGCCTTTATTCGGTTCGCTAGTCGCCGATCCGTCAGCGCTCAAGCGTCTCGATTGGACGCCTCCTGTTGCGACGCAACAGGGACTCGCGTCGCTCGTCCAACACACGACCCGCTGATGTTGCACTGCGCAACTCGTAGATTTTTAAGCGCTTTCTAGCCGCGGGTCTTATCAATGTCGCATTCGACTGCTACAAGTTAGTCAGGCTGACGTGGGGGTCGCCGAGTAACGGACTAGCCGTCCGCGAGATTGACACGGTCTCTGACGCCTCAATGATCAGAGCGGATCTCAAGGCGGCGCAATGGAGGCGGTTATGGCACTCCCCAGAATTGTCGTGCGCGGCAAGAAGGTCATTCTTCTGAGCGGCTACAAAGACAAGGGCACGGGCGAGACGCGCCAAGGCGTGGTTATCGACGCCAAGGACAAACTCTTGCTTGCCGCCCGGCGGAACCCCGATGCGGTAGCTTTCGGCTATGTGGCCGGCCACTGGGTCGCGTCTGCCTGAAGCTTAAGAACCGATCATAAGATTTGGACGAGCGCCAGGTCCCGCGTGAGCGGCTGAGCGCCCGCCACGTTTGCGAGCGCTAGCGCCTCTTGCCCGGCGCGCCCCCGCCCCTCATAACCCTGCACCAAAGGCCTGCTTCTCGAGCAAGCCGTCAACGCCTTCAACGGAGCGGCTCCTCACGGCCGCGCGCCTCAATGACGATTGCCGTGACCGCGCAGACCCTCGCCCTGCCGCCTGAATGGGCGCCGCAAAAAGCGATCTGGACCGCTTGGCCCGCCAATGCCGCCGAGTGGAACGGCGACCTCGAGACCCCGCGCCGCGACGTGGCGGCCATGGTCCGCGCGCTGGCGCCCACGAATACGGTGCGCGTGCTGGCGGATGGCGCCGAAGCTGAAGCCTCGGCCCGCGCCGCTTTGGGAGACGACGCGGAGATCCTGGCCGCGCAATATGGAGATATCTGGCTACGCGACACCGGGCCCCTGTTCGCGCGCGGACCTGAAGGGGTCGTGGCCCTGCGCTTCAAGACCAATGGCTGGGGCGGCAAATTCGACCTCGACGGCGACGACACCGTGGGCGGCGACATCGCACGCCTCTCCGGTACGCCCGCGAAGGCCTTTGACTTCGTGCTCGAAGGCGGCGCCATCGACCATGACGGCGAAGGTACGATCCTCACCACGCGCCAGACACTTCTCAACGCGAACCGCAACGGCTGGAGCAAAGACGACGCGGAGACCGCCCTGCGCACCGCCCTTGCTGCCAAGACAATCCTCTGGATCGACGAAGGCCTCAAAGGCGATCACACCGATGGACATGTCGACAATATCGCGCGCTTCGTGGCGCCGGGAAAAGTCGTCTGCCAATCTCCGGCCGACGCCGACGATCCCAACGCGGCAACGCTCGACGCCATCGCAGCGCGGCTCGAGAGCGCAGCGGACGCGACGGGCCGCCGGTTGGAGGTCGTACGCATCCCAAGCCCGGGCCGCGTCGTGAACGCCCACGGCGAGATCGCACCCGCCTCGCACATGAATTTCGTGATCGCCAACGGCGTGGTGGTGATGCCCGTCTATGGCACCGCGACGGAAGACGACGCGCTCGCCGGGCTGCAAGCCGTCTTTCCGGGTCGCAGGGTCATCGGCCTTCCGGCCTTCGGGATTCTCGGTGCCGGCATCGCCGGCGGCGGCGCCTTCCACTGCATCACTTGCGAGGAGCCTTCCCTGTGACGCGCAGCCTCTCCACCGCCTGTCTCCAAGCGGCCTTCGGACCCGACATGAAGGCGAACCTCGACAAGGTGGAGGCGCTTGTTTGCGAGGCCGCCGCGCAAGGCGCACAAGTGATCCTGCCGCCCGAGCTGTTCCAGGGCATCTACTTCCCCACGCGCCAGGATCCGAAATGGTTCGAGACCGCCTATGGGGTGGGCGATCACCCTTGCGTCCGCGCGCTCCAGACGCTCGCCAAGAGGCTCGGCGTGGTCATTCCCGTCTCCTTCTTCGAGAAAGACGGCCCGCGCTACTATAACAGCGTGGCCATCGCCGACGCCGACGGCGAGATCCTGGGCGTCTACCGCAAGAGCCACATCCCCGACGGTCCCGGCTA
>CAYWIA010000199.1:0-2943 GCA_964458245.1 uncultured Methyloceanibacter sp.
TTATCGCCTCGTTTGCCGTAGCGAGCCAGGGCCTCGCCTTCGACAAAGCGAAGCTCGATACTTTTCTCACCACCAATGCCTGCAAGTATTGCGACCTCAGCGAAGCCGACCTGAGCGGGCGGGACATGCGTGGTGCGGACCTGGAAAACGCCAAGCTGAGCGGGGCCAAGCTGAGCGGGGCAGACCTGTCCGCGCTGCCGATGGAAAAGCGCACCAAGCGGGCGAACCTCCAGAGCGCCAACTTGCGGAGCGCCGACCTCACCAACGCCAACCTTGCGAACGCCGCGGCCGCAGGGGCCTATCTCCGCGAAGCCGATCTCACCGGCGCCGACCTTTCCGGGGCCGACCTATCCAGCGCCAATCTGCAGGACGCAAATTTGACCAACGCCAAGATCGACGGCGCAAAGCTCGATAATGCAAAGTTCTGCGGAACGGTCATGCCCGACGGTTCGAAAGACGACTCGGGGTGTGTGCAGCTGTAACAGCGCCGCGCACCTCAGACGACGAGTCCCGGGAGCTCCCGCTCCGCCCATTCGTCCGCGCGTCGGCCGATCAGCGGCGCGAGCGTGTCGGCGTTCTCGTCGTCCATGGCCGCAACCAGTGTGCGCTTGATGCGGCCGAGGAGGCTAGGGCCTTCGAAGACGAGGCCGGTGTAGAGCTGGATGAGGGTCGCGCCCGCCTCGATCTTGGCCAGCGCGGTCTCGCCGGAGTCGATGCCGCCTACGCCGATCAGCGGCAGTCTGCCCTCGGTGATCCGATAGACGCGGGCCAGCATGCGCGTGGCGCGATCGAACAGCGGCCGGCCCGATAGGCCGCCGGTTTCGCGGATGAGCGTTTCGTCGCTCAGGCCGTCGCGGGCGAGCGTCGTGTTGGAGATGACGATTCCGTCGGCGCCGCTGTCCCGAATGACACCGACCACTTCGGGGAGATCGGCGTCGGCGAGATCGGGCGCCAGCTTGACCAGCAGCGGCGGCGGATTATCCCCCAAGCCCTTTCGCGCCTCCTGCACCTTGTCGAGCAGCTCGCCGAGCTTTCGCGGTGCCTGGAGGTCGCGCAGACCGGGCGTGTTCGGGGACGATATATTGACGGTAAAATAGCTCGCCACGGGCCCCATTTGCGCGATGCCTTTCACATAATCGGCGATACGGTCGGCGCTGTCCCGGTTGGCCCCGAGATTGACGCCCACGATGCCGCGCGGCTTGGTCCGCAGCCGCTCCAGGGCCGCATCCTGGCCTTCGTTATTGAAGCCGAGGCGGTTGACGATGGCGCGGTCCGCATGAGCGCGGAACACGCGGGGGCGGGGATTGCCGGGCTGGGCGCGGGGCGTCAGCGTGCCGACCTCGACGAAGCCGAAGCCCATATCGAGAAGCTGGCGCGGCGCCCGCGCGTCCTTGTCGAAGCCCGGCGCCATGCCGATCGGATTGGGGACGTCGAGACCGAACACGGTCTGTCTCAGCCGCGTGTCGTCGGCTCCGGAGGGGCGGGGATAAACCCCGAGTTCGAGGGTCTTGAGGGCGAGGTCATGAGCGCGCTCCGGATCGAGGGCGAGCAGAAGCGTCTGCCCCAACCCGAATAGGGCACTCACTCGGTAAACTCGTCGGGCAAAATGTGGGTGTTGTCGTCGTCGAGCCGGATTGGCTCGGCGGAGAGGATCGCATCGAGCGGAAGCGGCGCGTAGAGATGCGGGAAAAGATCGCCGCCGCGGGCCTCTTCCCATTTCAACGCCGAACCAAGCTTGTCTGGGTCGACGGCTAGAAGCAGCAAATCCTCCTGGCCGGCGTAATGCTTGGCGAGCGTGGCCTCGACCTGATGGCGGGCGGAGAGATGAATGAAACCGTCGCGGAGATCGTCGGACGTTCCTAAGAACTGCCCTTCGCTCTTGGCCGCGTCATGGGCGGCATCGGCAAGGATCTTGTAAATGGGCTCGGTCATGGCGTGTGACGGAGACTAGCGGTCCCCTCGATCCTCAACAAGGACTGCGGGGGAACCTGCGTAAAATTGCCGTGGGCGGGTAGCGTTCGGCGCAAGCTCCTGTATGGTCCCGCCGAAACGCAATTCCCGGAGACCTGATGAGCTATTCCATCCGGCGGGGCACCCCGCCCAACACCAGAACCGTCATGCGCCTGACGACGCGGGACACCGTCAGCCAAGCGCGTGCGCTGATCGCCGAAGGCGATCTCGAATTCCGCATCTTCAACAGCCGGGGCGAGCCGGTTGAGCTGCAAGCGCTCGAACGCGCTCTGCATTCGCTGCCGGAGCAGGCCTCCTAGAGCCGCCGGGTTCAGCAACGCAAAGACGGTGGACAATGCGGGCAAATAAGCCATAATTCCTATAAATAGGTATTGTTTCCGCGCGAGTCGCTTCATGTGGGGCCTCTTTCCGTGAACAGGCTCACCCATGCCCGGGTCTGGTCCGCTATCGACGCCCTTGCGCGGCGCTATGGCCTGTCCGCCTCGGGACTTGCCAAGCGCGCCGGGCTGGACCCCACGGCCTTCAACAAATCAAAGCGGGTGACCAGCGAAGGACGTCTGCGCTGGCCTACGACCGAGAGCATCGCCAAGGTGCTGGGGGCCACCGGCGCCTCCTTCGACGACTTCACGGCTTTGATCACCTCCGAACCGCGCCAGCGCAACCCGGCCCAGCCGATCCCCCTCATTGGCATGACGCAAGCCGGCGGCGGCGGCTTCTTCGATGACGGCGGCTTTCCGGTGGGCGGCGGCTGGGACCAGATCCGCTTTCCCCGGGTGGATGACGAGAACGCTTACGCGCTCGAAGTCACAGGCGACAGTATGGCGCCGCTCTACCGGGACGGAGACATCCTGATCGTCTCTCCCAACGCCGCGCCACGCAAGGGCGACCGCGTGGTGCTGCGCACGATCGACGGCGAAGTGATGGCCAAGGTGCTGGTGCGGCGCACGGCCAAAACGATCGAGCTCGCCTCCC
>CAYWIA010000200.1:0-2871 GCA_964458245.1 uncultured Methyloceanibacter sp.
GTGCGCGACGACGTGTTCACCTCGATCCATATCGAGGAGTTCGAGGTGATGGCCCGCGACACCAAGCTCGGGCCGGAGGAGATTACCCGCGACATCCCGAACGTCTCCGAAGAGGCTCTCAAGAATCTCGACGAGGCGGGCATCGTCTATATCGGCGCCGAGGTGCAGCCGTCCGACATTCTGGTGGGCAAGATCACGCCGAAGGGCGAGAGCCCGATGACGCCGGAAGAGAAGCTGCTGCGCGCCATCTTCGGTGAGAAGGCTTCCGACGTGCGCGACACCTCGCTCAAGCTCCCGCCCGGCGTTTCCGGCACGGTGGTCGAAGTGCGAGTGTTCAACCGCCACGGCATCGAGAAGGACGAGCGCGCCATGGCGATCGAGCGCGAGGAGATCGAGCGTCTCGCCAAGGACCGCGACGACGAGATGGCGATCCTCGACCGCAACGTTTATGGCCGTCTGCGCGACGTGCTGATGCACAAGCAGGTGTCCAAGGGACCGAAGAATTTCAAGAAGGACGCCAAGATCACCGAAGCGATGCTGGACGAAGTCCCGCGCAGCCAGTGGTGGGAGATCGCGCTCAAGAACGACAAGGCCATGAGCGAGGTCGAGGCGATCGGCCGGCAATACGACGAGGCCAAGAAGCGGCTCGAGCAGCGCTTTGTCGATAAGGTCGACAAGCTCCAGCGCGGCGACGAGCTGCCGCCCGGCGTGATGAAGATGGTCAAGGTCTTCGTCGCGGTGAAGCGCAAGATCCAGCCCGGCGACAAGATGGCCGGCCGCCACGGCAATAAGGGCGTGATCAGTCAGATCGTGCCGATCGAGGACATGCCTTATCTCGAGGACGGCACCCCGGTCGACATCGTGCTCAATCCGCTCGGCGTGCCGAGCCGCATGAATGTGGGCCAGATTCTGGAGACTCATCTGGGCTGGGCCTGCCGCGGCCTTGGCCGGAAGATCGGCGATGCTCTGCATGAGTATCAGGCGACCCATAAGCCGAAGCCGCTCAAGGACCTGCTCAAGACCATCTACGGCGACGACAAGGCCGTGGCGGCGTTGCGGGACGACCAGCTCATCGAGGTGAGCCAAAGCTTGATGCCCGGCGTTCCGGTGGCGACGCCGGTGTTCGACGGCGCGCATGAGAGCGACGTCTCGGAGCTGCTTGAAATGGCGGGGCTCGACTCGTCCGGTCAGGTGGTCTTGTACGACGGCCGCTCGGGCGAGCCGTTCGAACGCAAGGTGACGGTGGGCTACATCTATATGCTCAAGCTCCATCACCTGGTGGACGACAAGATCCACGCACGTTCCATCGGGCCGTACAGTCTGGTGACCCAGCAGCCGCTCGGCGGCAAGGCGCAGTTCGGCGGTCAGCGCTTCGGCGAGATGGAAGTGTGGGCGCTGGAAGCCTATGGCGCCGCATACACGCTGCAAGAGATGTTGACGGTGAAATCGGACGACGTGGCCGGCCGTACCAAAGTGTACGAGGCGATCGTCCGCGGCGACGACACGTTCGAGGCGGGTATCCCCGAGTCGTTCAACGTGCTCGTCAAGGAAATGCGTGCATTGGGACTGAATGTCGAATTGGTGCAGCCGAAACCGGAGGAGGCGCAGCCGCAACGGGCGCAGCTGCCCAAGCCCGCGGCGGAATAAGCCTTAGGCCCCTGAGCTAAACACGCACCAACACTCGACCAACCGAAGGGCGGCATGCCCGCCCATTGGGAGACAAAAGAATGAACCAAGATCTCGCGAACCTGTTCAATCCTCAGGTCCAGCAGCAGAATTTCGATCAGATCCGGATCGGCATCGCCAGCCCGGAGAAGATCCTGTCGTGGTCCTTCGGGGAGATCAAGAAGCCTGAGACCATCAACTACCGGACCTTCAAGCCGGAGCGTGACGGCCTGTTCTGCGCCCGCATCTTCGGCCCGGTGAAGGACTACGAGTGCTTGTGCGGCAAGTACAAGCGCATGAAGTACAAGGGCGTCATCTGCGAGAAGTGCGGCGTCGAGGTGACGCTCGCCAAGGTCCGGCGCGAGCGCATGGGCCATATCGAGCTCGCGGCGCCGGTCGCGCATATCTGGTTCCTGAAGTCGCTGCCGTCGCGTATCGGCCTTCTGCTCGACATGACGCTGAAGGACCTGGAGCGCGTCCTGTATTTCGAGAACTACATCGTGCTGGAGCCGGGGCTGACCTCGCTCAAGCCGCTGCAGCTGCTCTCGGAGGACGAGTATCTTCAGGCGCAAGAGGATTTCGGCGAGGATTCCTTCACGGCCGGCATCGGCGCCGAAGCGATCCGCGAGCTCCTCAAGGGTCTCGACCTGGAGAAGATCGCGGCCGATCTGCGCGTGGAGATTGCCGAGTCGACATCGGAGCTTAAGCCCAAGAAGCTCGCCAAGCGTCTGAAGGTCGTCGAGGCCTTCATCATGTCGGGCAACAAGCCCGAGTGGATGATCTTGACGGTGGTGCCGGTCATTCCGCCGGAGCTTCGGCCCTTGGTGCCGCTCGATGGCGGCCGCTTCGCCACGTCCGACCTGAACGATCTCTACCGCCGGGTCATCAACCGCAACAATCGTTTGAAGCGGCTGATGGAGTTGCGCGCGCCGGACATCATCATCCGGAACGAAAAGCGCATGCTGCAGGAGTCGGTCGATGCCTTGTTCGACAATGGCCGGCGCGGCCGCGTCATCACGGGCGCCAACAAGCGTCCGCTGAAGTCGCTGGCCGACATGCTCAAGGGCAAGCAGGGCCGGTTCCGTCAGAACCTGCTCGGCAAGCGCGTCGATTATTCGGGCCGGTCGGTAATCGTGGTCGGTCCCGAGCTCAAGCTGCATCAGTGCGGCCTGCCGAAGAAGATGGCGCTCGAGCTGTTCAAGCCGT
>CAYWIA010000201.1:0-2827 GCA_964458245.1 uncultured Methyloceanibacter sp.
CCGCCGATGAAGGAGATGCGCGAGAAGAAGCGCTCCCCCTTCGCCGCCTGGATGGACCATCTCAAGAACCCCGCCTTGCGCGCGAGCTTCGCCATCGGCTTCTGCATCCTGTTCGCCTTCATCGGCACGTTCACCTATGTCAACTTTGTTCTGGTTTCGCCGCCGCTCAGCGTCGGCATGATGACGCTAGGGTTCATCTATTTCGTATTCGTGCCCTCGATCCTGACCACGCCGCTTGCGGGCCATGCGGTGCGACGCTGCGGCACGCGGCCCACCTTCTGGGTGTCGCTCTTGGTCGCGGGCGTAGGGCTGCCGCTGCTCGTCCTGCCCAACCTGCCGGCCGTTCTGACCGGCATGGTTCTCGTCGGCCTCGGCACGTTCTTCGCGCAAGCCTGCGCAACGGGCTTTGTCGGCCGCGCCGCGACGACCGATCGTGGCGCCGCGAGCGGTCTTTACCTCGCGAGCTATTTCTTCGGCGGCTTGATCGGCAGCGCCGTGCTCGGCGTGATCTTCGACATGTACGGCTGGGCGGCGTGCGTCGCCGGCATCGGCGTTTCGCTCGCCGTTGCCGCGATGCTTGCGGTTGCGCTGAAGACGCCCTCCGAAACCCGCTAGCCTATTCGGCGGCGCGCCGGTTGGGCGACCGCTCGTCCATGGTCTCCGGTGCGGTGCCCGGCTCGAACTGCGTAGCAGGTTCGGCGCCCGGCTCCGGCTCGTGCAGGATCACGCCTTCGAGCTCGTCGAACTCGCCAAGCCACGCCTGCGCGGTAAGCGCCCGCTTCGTATCGTCGTAACCCGTCTGCCACCGCTTGCGGATCCCGGCCGGCGAGAAGTCGATATCCTTGACGTGGCTCTCGTTGTCGAGACGCGGCGCCAGCAGGCGCACCACATGCATGCGCGTGCGGCAGGCGTAGCCGGCAAGCTCCTTCACCTTCGGATCGAGGCGGACGTCGTCCGGCACGTATTTGAGAAGCTCGGTGATAACGTGGCGCAAACGGTGCGCCTCACGCTGCCGCACGATATGGTTGGCGATGCGGCTCGAGTACTGGATGTCCTTGTGCCGGTGCAGCGTCTCCCAGATGGTCTTCGGCTCAGGGCCGGTCGGGTTCCACAGATGCACCGCGAAGATCAGGCTGTTGCGCCGGGGATTGTCCTCGAAAATGCGCTCGGCCGGCGTGTTCGACAGAATGCCACCATCCCAATAGAGCTCGCCGTCGATGCGCACCGCCGGAAAGGCGGGCGGCAGCGCGCCGGAGGCCATGACATGGCTCACTGTTAGCGGCATGTCGCGGGAGTCGAAATAATGCATGACGCTGGTGCGGACATGCGCGGCCCCGACGGTGAGCCGCACGGAACTGCGATTGAGCAGATTGAAGTCGACCAGGTCCTCGAGCGTGGTGCGCAACGGTGCCGTCGAGTAATAGCCGGCGGCGTCCGGCCCAAGCGGCATATGCGCGCCGAAAAACGCACGCGTATGCGGCTCGAAGAAACCAGAGATGCCGCTAGTGATGGTCATCCACGAGGACAGGGCATCGCCCGCGCCGGCCCAGGCCGGAAAGGCGCCCCAATAATCGGCGGCCTCGACGCGTTTCCAGAACTCCTTCAATCTGGGCAAGCGGTACTCAGGCTCGTTGCCGGCGATGATGCTGGCATTGATGGCGCCGATCGAGGTCCCGACGATCCAATCGGGCTCGACGCCGGCCTCGTGCAGCGCCTCGTAGACGCCGCCCTGATAGGCGCCGAGCGCGCCGCCGCCTTGCAGCACCAGGACGACTTGTCCGTTGTTGTCGTCGCGGACCTTGTTGACCGCTTCAAGCGGGGATCGAGTCTCAGCCATGGGTGCTCCTCCCGGCGCGGGGTGCCTAATGAGCCGTCCAGCCGCCGTCGGCGGCGATAGTGGCTCCGGTGATCGACGCGGCCGCATCCGAGGTCAGGAACACGGCGATTCCGCCGAGCTCGTCCGTTGAGGCGAAGCGCTTGTTGGGCTGTTGCGCCAGCAAGACGTCGCGGATGACCTCATCGCGCGGGATGCCGTGGGCCTTAGCCTGACCTTCGATCTGCGCCTCGACCAGCGGCGTGTAGACATAGCCCGGGCAGATCGCGTTGCAGGTAATACCGTTCTCGGCCACCTCTAGCGCCGTCACCTTGGTTAGCCCGAGCATACCGTGCTTTGCGGCGACATAGGCCGATTTGAACGCGGAGCCCACCAAGCCGTGCGCCGAGGCGATGTTGACGATGCGGCCCCAGCCCTTGTCCACCATGCCGGGCAGGGCGAGGCGCGTAGTGTGGAAGGCGGAGCTGAGATTGATAGCGAGGATCGCGTCCCACTTGGCAACGGGAAATTCCGGGATTGGAGCCACGTGCTGGATGCCTGCATTGTTGACGAGCACGTCCACGGCCCCGAATTCGCTGAGCACCGTGTTGAACATCTCGGCGATAGACTCCGGCTTTGACATGTCGGCCCCGGAATAGCGCACTGGCACGCCGAAATCGGAAGCGACGCCTGCTTCCGCCGCCTCGATGTCTTCCGGCTTGCCGAAGCCATTGAGGACGACCGCGGAGCCTGCATCCGCGAGTGCGCGGGCGATGCCGAGCCCGATCCCGCTCGTGGAACCGGTGATCAGTGAGACCTTGTCCATGAGCGGCTTGGCCGGGTTTCTGCTACGGTGTGTTGCGGTCTCGTTCACGGCTGAACTCCTTCGGCTTGCTGATTGCGCCTTGTGCTGCAATGCCATCTCGATCCGCAGGATGGCGCCCCCGGAGCCGAACGGGAAATGCCGAAAAACTAGGAGTTCAATAGCGATCCGCTATTGCCCGACGGCCGAAG
>CAYWIA010000202.1:0-2809 GCA_964458245.1 uncultured Methyloceanibacter sp.
TCCAGGACGTGGTGGCCAAGTCGCTCGGCAGCTCCAATCCCTACAACATGGTGCGCGCCACGTTCGACGCACTGCGCCATGAGGACAGCCCGCGTGGCGTGGCCGCGCGGCGCGGGAAGAAGGTCAGCGATATCGTTTCACGCCGCCGCGATCAGGCGGGCGAAGGCGTCGAGGCGCAGGCCTAGAGCCAGAAGACAGGGTTGAAGAGACATGGCCGACAAGAAGAAAACAATCGTGGTGGAGCAGATCGGGAGCCCGATCCGCCGTCCCGCCACGCAGCGTGCGACCCTGATCGGGCTCGGCCTGAACAAGATGCACAAGCGGCGGACGCTGGTCGACAGTCCTCAGGTGCGCGGCATGGTGGCCAAGGTGAGCCATTTGGTGCGGATCGTCGAGGACGAGGCCGGAGCCTAAGGAACAAGTATCATGCGACTGAATGAGATCAGGGACCTCCCTGGCGCGACCACTTCGAAGAAGCGTTTGGGGCGTGGAATCGGCTCGGGGCTGGGCAAGACATCGGGCCGCGGCCAGAAGGGTCAGAAGGCCCGCTCCGGCGTGGCCGTGAAGGGCTTCGAAGGCGGCCAGATGCCGCTGCATCGGCGTCTGCCGAAGCGCGGCTTCGCCAATATTTTCGCCAAGGACTACAGCGTGGTGAATCTCGGCCGCGTGCAGGCCGCGATCGACGCCAAGAAGCTCGATCCCAAGAACCCGGTCACGGTGCAGGCCCTTATCGATGCGGGCCTCGTTCGCCGCTCGCGCGACGGCGTACGGCTGCTCGGGTCCGGCGAGCTCAAGACCAAGGTGTCCTTCGAGGTGACGGGCGCGTCGAGCGGCGCGGTCAAGGCGGTCGAGGCTGCCGGTGGCACCGTCACGGTGTCGCCGATGCCGGGCCGGACCGCAAAGCCGGAAGGCGAGGGCAAGCCCAAGAAAGTGCGCAAGGCGGCCGCAGAGTCGTCTGCCAAGAAGGCCGGTGGGGCGCCGGCCAAGAAGGCGGCGGCAAAAAAGGCTCCCGCTAAGAAAGACAAGTCCGAGTGAGATAAGGCGGCCTGATCGAGGGCCGCCCCATCGTCTCGGAGAAGGGTAGATGCGCCGATGGTTTCCGCCGCAGAACAGCTCGTCTCGAATTTGAATTTCGCGGCCTTCGCCAAGGCCGACGAGCTCAAGAAGCGCATCTGGTTCACGCTTGCCGCGCTCGTGGTCTACCGGCTTGGCACCTATATCCCGATTCCGGGCATCAATCCGGAAGCGCTCGCCGATGTCTTCCGCCAGCAGCAGTCCGGCATCCTGGGCATGTTCAACATGTTCTCGGGCGGCGCGGTCGGCCGCATGGCGATCTTCGCGCTCAACATCATGCCGTACATCTCGGCGTCGATCATCATTCAGCTGCTGACCACCGTCTCGCCGCATCTTGAGCAACTCAAGAAGGAAGGCGAGCAGGGACGGCGGCAGATCAACCAATACACGCGCTACGGCACGGTGCTGCTGGCCACGCTTCAGGGCTACGGCATCGCCGTGGGGCTCGAGGGCGCCGGCAATATCGTCACCGATCCGGGCACGTTCTTCCGCATCACCACCGTGATCACGCTGGTCGGGGGCACCGTCTTCTTGATGTGGCTCGGCGAGCAGATCACGGCGCGGGGCGTCGGCAACGGCATCTCGCTGATCATCTTCGCCGGCATCATCGCCGAGCTGCCCTCGGCTCTGGTCGGCACGCTGGAACTCGGTCGCCAGGGCGCGCTGTCGATCACCCTGATCATCGCCCTGTTCGTCATGGCCATGGGCGTGATCGCGTTCATCGTCTTCATGGAGCGGGCCCAGCGGCGGCTCTTGGTGCAATATCCAAAGCGACAAGTCGGCAACCGCATGTTTCAGGGCGATGCCTCGCATCTGCCGTTGAAACTCAACACCGCGGGCGTCATTCCGCCGATCTTTGCGTCCTCGCTCTTGCTGCTGCCGATCACCGTGGCGAATTTCTCGGCCGGTCAGGGTCCGGAATGGCTGAACGCGATCACGGCCATGCTCGGCCGCGGGCAGCCGCTTTACATTCTGATCTATGTGTCGCTGATCATCTTCTTCGCGTTCTTCTATACGGCGGTGGTCTTCAACCCGAAGGACACGGCCGAGAACCTGAAGAAATATGGCGGCTTCCTGCCCGGCATCAGGCCCGGCGAGCGCACGGCCGAATATATCGACTACGTGCTCACCCGGATCACCGTGGTGGGGGCGCTATACCTCGCCGCGGTCTGCGTCCTGCCGGAGATCCTGATCGCCGAATGGGGCGTCCCGTTCTATTTCGGCGGCACCTCGCTCCTCATCGTGGTGAGCGTCACCATGGATACCGTGGCCCAAGTTCAGAGCCATCTGCTCGCCCATCAATATGAGGGGCTGATCAAGCGGGCCAAGCTTAGGGGAGCGCGGCGGCGATGAACCTGGTCCTGCTCGGCCCGCCCGGCGCGGGAAAGGGGACTCAGGCGAAGCGGTTGCAAGATCTGCGGAGCCTCGTTCAGCTTTCAACCGGGGACATGCTGCGTGCCGCGGTCGCCGCCGGCACCGATCTGGGTCGCCAGGCGGGGCAGCTCATGGAGCAGGGGCAACTCGTGCCCGATGCGCTGGTGATCGGCCTCATCGCCGAGAGCATGGACGAGGGCGAAGACGGCGCGGGCTTTATTCTCGACGGCTTCCCGCGGACCATCGGCCAGGCCGAGGCGCTCGATACGCTGCTTCAGTCGCGCGGCGAGGCGGTGGACCGGGTCGTGGTCATCGAGGTGGACGACGATGCGCTCGTGGCGCGCATCACCGGGCGCTTCAC
>CAYWIA010000203.1:0-2784 GCA_964458245.1 uncultured Methyloceanibacter sp.
CCGATTTGCAGCACGCGGGACCAGCCGTTCTTCATGAGGAACTCCCGATAGGCCTTCTCGTCCTCGTTGAACCGATGGCGCTTGGGGGCCACGCCGACCACGGGCAGCCGTGCCGAGACGGCCTCGGAGATCATGGAGCTCGAGTCCTCGGTACAGACGATGGCGTCGGCTTGGGCGAAAATCTCCGGCAGCGTGCCGGGGCCGGCGGTGCGGAAATCGATGAACTTGGCGACGACGCTCTCGTCCTGCGCGAGCTCGGCGATGCGGTCGGCCACCTTGTCCGGGGTGCGGCGCGAGGTCGAGATCAGCCAGCGCGTACCCCAGGCCTTCGAGACCTCCGCCGCGAAGCTCAAGAGCTTCTCCCATTCGCGCCTCGTGTAGTGGAAACGCCCGGCACGGCCTCCGATCAGAAGCCCGGCGATCTCAGGGCGC
Source organism: uncultured Methyloceanibacter sp. (assembly GCA_964458245.1). Classification (GTDB taxonomy): domain Bacteria; phylum Pseudomonadota; class Alphaproteobacteria; order Rhizobiales; family Methyloligellaceae; genus Methyloceanibacter. The sequence continues at coordinate 433 of CAYWIA010000203.1, forward strand.
CGGTCCGGACCGAAGCGCGGCACAATTTCAGGCCGCCCGAGCTCCTCGGGATCGAGAGAGGACGGCTTGAGCACGACGAGGTGCTTCTCGCTCGTGGCGTCCCGATCATACGAGGAGATGATCAGGCTGAAATTCTCCGGCTCCAGCCCCCGCAGCAGCGAGCCGCAGAAAATGTTGGGGACGCCGAGCAGCCGGGTGACGCAGATATTGGGCATCTGGGTCTCGCCGCCGGCGGAGACCACGAGATCGGCCTCGGGCAGCGTCTCGGCATCGATGCGGTAGGCCATGCGCAGCATGCGCGGCGGATAGAACGTCTTGGCGTTGATGCGCGCCCGCAGCCAGCGCGTCGGCACGATCCATTTGCGCTGCACCTCGATGCGCGTCACTTCGACGGGGCGGAGGCGCGACAGTGCCGTAATCACGCCCTGAGCGATGTGGTAGTGCCCGGGCCTGGTGTCGGCGAGGAAGATGATTCTGAGCGGGCGCAACGCTGGCTTGGACCTCGGCTGGGATGGCTGCCAGCGTCATAGCCCAACCTTGGCGCTGGCTCCAAAGCTTCGTTTTCTCCGAATCGCCGCGGCGCGGGTTGGCAAAGGGCTTGCGCCTCAGCAGTATTGACGGCAGGTGAAGAACGAGAAGGAGCATCACGTGGCATCCGCAAAAGACCCTCATGCCGAATGGATCCTCAAGGCGATGGTAGCGGTCGCGGCCTCGGACGGGCGTCTCGATTCCCGCGAGGTCGGCCTCATCCAGCAGGTCTACAAGGACCAGTCGGGCCAGACGCTGACCGCCGACGAGATCGCCCGCGCGGCCGGCGACAACGCCGGCGGCCACATGCTCGCGAACTTCTCCGCGGCCGCAGAGACGCTCGACCAGAACACCAAGGAAGAGATGATCCGCTCGGCCTATCTCGTGCTGCTCGCCGACGACAGGATCGCGGGAGAAGAGCGCAAGAAGCTTCAGGACCTGTCCCACGCCCTGAAGATCCCGGAAATCCATTTCGGCGCGATCTTGGAAGACTTGGCAATCTGGCTCGCCGGGCAAAAAGGCTAAGGGCCATCTTGCCGAAGCCAGCCGGGACCGACTAGCTTCTGCCCACTGTTCCAGTCCGCTGCGGCGCGCCCCAAGGCCGATGATCCTCTCGCACAAGCATAAGTTCATCTACATCAAGACGCGCAAGACGGCCTCGTCGAGCATCGAGGCGATGCTGTCGCGGATCTGCGGGCCCGAGGACGTGATCACACCAACCACCGACCGGTTGATGACGGGCGAGCGCATGCCTCCGCAAAACTTCCGGCTTGACCACCCGCTCGTGCCGAAACGCTCGCTGCTCCGCCGTTTTCTGCTGCGGCCGGAGCGCGTCTATCACCCGACGATCGGCTTTTACGAGCACATTCCCGCTTGGCGCATCAAGGCCTATGTGGGCGAGGAAATCTGGAACAGCTATTACAAGTTCACGTTCGAGCGGAACCCCTGGGACAAGCAGGTCTCCTGGTATTTCTACAAAACCAAGAGCAAGTCACAGCGCCCCTCATTCGAGAGCTTCATGGCCGACAAGGAGAAGGCGTGCGTGGAGAACTACTCGCTCTACACCACCGACGGCAAAATCGCGGTGGACTTTCTCGGCCGCTACGAGACGCTGGGCGACGACCTCGCCCATGTGCTGGAAGAGATCGGCATCGAGGACGCGGCGCCCCTGCCCGAACTCAATGTCTTCGGCGGCGGCGGCGACTATCGCAAGCTATATACCGACAAGACCCGGAAGCTCGTCGAGAACTGGTATGCGCCGGAGATCGAGGCATTCGGCTACGAGTTCTGAGCCGACTTACTCGTGGACCTTTCCCCGCATGCGCCTAGCGTAATAGCGCACATCTTCGCGCGCGCGCATCAAATGATAGCGGAGCGTGTCCGCCGGGCTACGCTGCCAGGTCTTGAAGCCGGCGCGTGCCGTGCGCAACGTGCGTACGGGATACAGCGCGCCGAAATGCTCGGCGATGCGCGCTTGCCACCAATCGTGCGGCTTCAGCGTGACGTGCAGGTTCCGCCCGTCGGGCAGGAAGCGCTTCGCCGGGGCGGTATCCACGATGATCAACGCGTCGCGGCACATGGAGCGCATGTCGGCGAGCACGTCGTCGAGGTCGGGTTCCTCGATATGCTCGAGCACGTCGATATTGATGAGGAGATCGGCCATCACCTTCGGCTTCTCGGCGAAAGCCGGGATTGCCGGATCGTAGCGGTAGAGATCGAGCGGATAGCCGAGATCGAGCCTGTCGACGAGGACGCTCTGCCCGCAGCCATAGTCGACCACGGATCGAGGCTTGAGGAGCTGGATCTCCGGGCGCAGCAAGCGCA
>CAYWIA010000204.1:0-2784 GCA_964458245.1 uncultured Methyloceanibacter sp.
GGCGAGATGAACAAGGGCTTCCAGGCTATTGCCGCTGAGATGACCGATTACTCCAAGAAGGCATTCGAGGACTCCACGCGTGCTTTCGAGCAGCTGGTTGGCTGCAAGTCGGTCGAGCAGGCCGTTGAGATCCAGTCTCAGTACGCCAAGAAGGCTTACGACACCTACATGGCCGAGATGTCCAAGATCGGCGAAATGTATGTCGGCCTGGCCAAGGATGCCTACAAGCCGGTCGAGGCTGCCATGACGAAGAAGGCCTCGTAGCGCGAATCAAGCTCCATCTTCTCCTATCGGAAAAGGCCCGAGCTTCGCTCCGGGCCTTTTTTGCGTCTGTTGCCGTTTTCCTGTCGGCAACCCCTCCTATGTTAGGATGTGGCATCTAGCCGATTTGCCGCCCTTGGCGCGATCACGCTAGTATGAAGCAGGATGGTTATTCGCACCGACAGGGCCCTCTCTTGGAAGTCGAGAGATGCGAGCCCACATAAAGGCTGACGATGGCGCGCAACGGCGACACGCGCCGGGACGACGACACCGGCACCCACATCATCACCAAGACGCGGTCGAAGACCAAGCGGCCGAGCCTCTACAAGGTGTTGCTGCTGAACGACGACTACACGCCGATGGATTTCGTCGTGTACGTTCTGGAACGGTTTTTCAACAAGCCTCCCGAAGAGGCGACCCGTATCATGCTCCACGTGCATCAAAAGGGCGTGGGTATCTGCGGGGTCTACACTTACGAGGTCGCCGAGACTAAAGTAGCGCAGGTGACGAGCTTTGCCCGTCAGCACGAGCATCCGCTTCAGTGCACGATGGAGAAAGAGTAGGAATTCCGTGGCTTCGTTTTCGACCAGTCTTGAGCAGGGTTTGCGGCGGGCGCTTCAGTATGCGAACGAGCGCAGCCATGAATATGCGACGCTCGAGCATTTGCTGCTGTCGTTGATCGACGATCGTGACGCGGCGGCGGTGATGCGCGCCTGCGACGTGGACCTCGATCTCCTGCGCGACAAGCTGACCGGTTATATCGACAACGAGCTGTCGGGCCTGGTGCTCGACACCCACGGAGACGCCCAGCCGACGGCCGGCTTCCAGCGGGTGATCCACCGCGCGGTGGCCCACGTGCAGTCCAGCGGCCGCGAGGAGGTGACCGGGGCCAACGTGCTCGTCGCCATCTTCGCCGAGCGGGAGAGCCATGCGGCGTTCTTCCTGCAAGAGCAGCACATGACCCGCTTCGACGCGGTCAACTACATCAGCCACGGCATCGCCAAGCGCGGCGGCATGTCCGAGCCCCGGACGGTCCGCGGCGTGGACGACGACGCGGCGACGGTGGAGGGCGGCGAAGAGAAGAAGCGCGGCGCCGACGCCCTCGAAGTCTATTGCATCAACCTGAACCAGAAGGCGCGCGCGGGACGCATCGATCCCTTGATCGGGCGGGCCTCCGAGATCCAGCGCACGATCCAGGTGCTGTGCCGCCGCCAGAAGAACAACCCGCTCTTCGTGGGCGATCCCGGCGTGGGCAAGACGGCCATCGCCGAGGGTCTCGCGCGGCGCATCGTCATGGGCGACGTGCCCGACGTTCTGATGGACGCGACCATCTTCCAGCTCGACATGGGCGCGCTGCTTGCGGGCACCCGCTACCGCGGCGATTTCGAGGAGCGGCTGAAGGCCGTGATGCGCGAGATCGAGAACTTCCCGGGCGCGATCATGTTCATCGACGAGATCCACACGGTGATCGGCGCCGGCGCCACCTCGGGCGGCGCCATGGACGCCTCGAACCTGCTGAAGCCCGCGCTTCAGTCCGGCTCGCTGCGCTGCATCGGCTCGACCACCTACAAGGAATACCGGCAGCACTTCGAGAAGGACCGGGCGCTGGTGCGGCGGTTCCAGAAGATCGACGTGAACGAGCCGTCGGTGCCGGACACGATCGAGATCCTCAAAGGTCTGAAACCGTATTTCGAGGACTTCCACCGCATCCGCTACACGAACCAGGCGATCAAGTCGGCGGTGGAGCTGTCGGCGAAGTACATCCACGACCGCAAGCTGCCCGACAAGGCGATCGACGTGATCGACGAGACGGGCGCTTCGCAGATGCTGCTGCCCGAGCGCCAGCGGCGGAAGACGATCGGCGTCAAGGAGGTGGAGGTGACCATCGCCACCATGGCACGGATTCCGCCCAAGACCATCTCCAAGACCGACGCCGAGGTGCTGCGGGCCATCGACGACGACCTGAAGCGCGTCGTGTTCGGCCAGGACAAGGCCATCGAGGCGCTGGGCGCGGCGATCAAGCTGTCGCGCGCAGGCCTCCGCGAGCCGGGCAAGCCGATCGGCAACTACATGTTCTCCGGCCCCACGGGCGTCGGCAAGACGGAAGTCGCCCGCCAGCTCGCCACGCTGCTCGGCGTGGAGCTGCTGCGCTTCGACATGAGCGAGTACATGGAGCGCCACACGGTCTCACGGCTGATCGGCGCGCCTCCAGGCTATGTGGGCTTCGACCAGGGCGGTCTTCTGACCGACGGAGTCGATCAGCATCCCCACTGCGTGCTGCTCCTGGACGAGATCGAGAAGGCGCATCCGGACCTGTTCAACATCCTGTTGCAGGTGATGGATCACGGCAAGCTGACCGACCACAACGGCAAGCATGTCGACTTCCAGAACGTAATCTTGATCATGACCACGAACGCCGGCGCGACCGACATGGCGAAGGCCGCCATCGGCTTCAACCGGTCCAAGCGCGAGGGCGACGACGAGGAGGCGATCAACCGCCTGTTCTCGCCGGAGTTCCGCAAC
>CAYWIA010000205.1:0-2767 GCA_964458245.1 uncultured Methyloceanibacter sp.
AAGCGCATGCGCTCGGTGCCGCGCGGCACGGTCGGGTAGTTGATGGGCTGCACGTAGATGCCGTAATGGGTCAAGAGCGTGTCGGTCACCGCCTTGCAGTGGACCGGATCGCCGACCATGACCGGCACGATGTGACTCGGGTTCTCCATCACCGGCAGGCCGGCTTGCTTCATCAGGCCTTTGAGGGTGCGCACCCGCTCGCGGTGGCGCGCGCGCTCGAGCTCGCTCACCTTCAGGTGGCGGATCGAGGCCAGCGCGCCCGCGGCGATGGCCGGCGCCAAGGACGTGGTGAAGATGAAGCCCGGCGCATAGGAGCGGATGGCGTCGCAGCAGGCTTTGCTCGCGGCGATGTAGCCGCCCATGACGCCGAAGCCCTTGGCCAGCGTACCGTTGATGATGTCTACGCGGTCCATCGCGCCTTCGAGTTCGGCGATGCCGCCGCCGCGCGGGCCGTAGAGGCCCACCGCGTGCACCTCGTCGAGATAGGTCAACGCGTTGTACTTCTCGGCCAGCTCGCAGATCGAGCCGATGGAGGAGATGTTGCCGTCCATGGAATAGACGCTCTCAAACGCGATCAGCTTCGGCGTGTCGAGCGGCACTTGCTTGAGCAGCTCCTCGAGGTGGTCGAGGTCGTTGTTGCGGAAGATGTGCTTCGGGCCGCCGCCGTGGCGAATGCCCTCGATCATCGAGGCGTGGTTCTTGGCGTCGGAGAAGATCACGAGCCCCGGCATCAGCCGCGTCAGCGTCGACAGGGTCGATTCGTTGGCGATGTAGGCGCTCGTGAACAGCAGCGCCGCCTCCTTGCCGTGGAGGTCGGCCAGCTCTTCTTCAAGCTCCACATGGTAGTGGGAGGTGCCGGAGATGTTGCGGGTGCCGCCGGAGCCTGCGCCCACCGCGTCGATCGCCTCGTGCATGGCGGCGCGCACCTTGGGGTGCTGGCTCATGCCGAGATAGTCGTTGGAGCACCAGACCGTCACGTCGCGGGTGCCCGCTTTCGTGTAGTGGCCGGCGATCGGATAGGCTCCGCAGCGGCGCTTCAGATCGGCGAAGACGCGGTAGCGCCCCTCTTGGTGGAGCGACTGAAGATGCTGGCGGAATCTGTCCTCGTAATCCATCTGTCTCCGTTCCCTAGACCATTGGCGTTCGCCAAAGCCACCCAGCTATTGGCCGAACAGAATGGATGTCGTTATGGGCACCCGGCTTACCGCAAGTTCTTGTTCGACTTGCTTAAAGTCAAAGTCGCACAGGGCCTTGCCCAGCTAAGTATCCTATCCCGGCCTCGGCCTCAAGGATCGAGACCGATTCTAAGTTAGATGTATTGTCGCATTAGCCGTCATAAAAGCCCGTGGGCTTTGACCTGGGTCAAGCGCGGGCGGGAAGCGGCAAGATGCCCGCTTTCTTAACCACGCGGGGGCATTGCCCGGCGCCGGCCGCCGATCTCAAGGCCCATTTTTCGGAAACACAAGGAGTCCCTGCTACGTCTCTCGTCTGACGGCCGCGCCAAGTCGGCCCATGACAGGGGAATTCGCGTCACATGTTTCTCAATCGACCTTACGACCACGCCCGGAGTTCGGCTCCGCGCTTTCTGCTCGGCGCGCTGTGCGGGGCGCTTTTCGTGCTCTCATTTGCTGGCGCGAGCCTTACGCTGGCCGGCACGGTGGGGGGCCGCTCGGCCGACCTCCACGACTTGCGGCTCAATCACGTGCCTCAAGCCTCTCTGCGCCTGGGCGGCACGGCCTAGCACCACACGGACTACTGCGCCGCCTCGACTGCCTCCTGCATGGCCTGAAGCAGCTCGCGTCTGGAGAAGGGCTTCTGGAGCACGCGCTGGCCCCGATAGGGCTCGGTAAGGCCCGATGCGCCGTAGCCGGTCGCGAAAATATACGGCAATCCCCGCTTTTCGAGGGCATCGGCGACCGGATACACCATGTCCCCGGCGATGTTGAGGTCGAGGACCGCGGCATCGACGGTCTCGTCGTCGAGGAGCTTGAGGGCCTGGGCCACCCGGCTCGCCGGGCCGACAACCTCGCAATCGGAGTCCACCAGCATATCCTCGAGCTGGAGGGCGATCGGCGCCTCGTCCTCGACGACGAGGACGCGGAGGCCCCGCAGCGTCCGGTGCTGGACAGAATCGTTCACAGTCTGTTCGCTCCTTACGCCCGAATCGTGAATAGCCGCGGGTCCCTCCGGACTCACCCAAACAGTCGAGATCGGTCCGCTCGGGCCGCGCTTTCTAGACCAGGAACGGGCGCGTCGCGAGCCCTAATTCGCACGATTTGGCGCTAACGACTTGGGCGGACAGAAGAAACTTTTTCTGCATCAAAAATGCGCCAGACGTGGACAGAGATTAAGCACGCCTCCGGTGCTCCCAGACGCCCTTTGCCCTCCATTTAGGCTGTGGTCCGGAGGCGCCCCAGCCAACACCAGAGACCGCTTACTCCGTTGATATCATGTCCACTTTCATGGAGGATCACGGCCTCTAAGGGCCGTCACTCAGGGGGCTGAAACTCGTGGCGGAAATGTCACAAGGGGCCAAAAACGTCCCCGCACGCTTTGATAGCAATTTACCTTCTTGGGGGAACGCGTATAAGCAGAACTTAGAACTCTCTGTCGGGGGATTTCTGTCCAATTTTGGCGAGAACTGCCCCGATGAGGAGCCGCAAGGCGAATTCAAAGCGAGAGTTTGGATTAGGCAATTTATTCAGGGAAGGTGGAGATGGATATGTTTGGGGGACTGACAAGAACATCCAGCCGCATCGCCATCGCT
>CAYWIA010000206.1:0-2748 GCA_964458245.1 uncultured Methyloceanibacter sp.
GAATGTCACTGGGCGCTTGAAAACCGGCCACGGATGGGCGCTTCAAAACCGGCCAGGGGACGTGATTAGTTCGCCTCGGCCTGGTTGACGGAGGTTTTTCCCTTCTCTTGTCCTTCGTTTTCGGCAGCGGACCCGGTGGGCGCTTTGGCTGGTTTTGGAGCTTTGCCGTTTTTCTTGGAGCCGGGGGGCGCTTTGGCCGGTTTTGAATCCTCGCCGCGGCTCGCCAGCCGGTAGCTCTTGCCGGTGATCGTGATGATCTCTGCATGATGCAGAAAGCGGTCGAGGATCGCCGTCGCGGTCGGGACGTCGCCCAAGAGCTTGCCCCAATCTTCCAGAGGCCGGTTGGTCGTCATCATGGTCGAACGGGTTTCGTACCGCCGCATCACGATCTCGAACAGGAACTCGCCGCTCCGCTTGGGCAACTGCTTCATACCGAAGTCGTCGATGATCAACAGGTCCGGCTTGAGGTAGCGAGCCAAGACGCGGTCGTGGCCGTCCATGGCTTCGTCGTGCAGGAAGTCGCGGACCACATCGAAGATGCTGCGGTAGTACACCAGGTGACCGAGCTTGATCAGGTGATAGCCGATCGCTTGAACCAGATGGCTCTTCCCCGTACCGGGAGGCGCGCACCACAGCACGTCGCGACGTTCTCTCAGGAAGCGGCCGGTGGCCAGGTCGAAGATTTGCTTCTTCTTGATCGAAGGATTGAAACTCCAGTTGAAGTCCTCCAGGCTCTTGAGCTCTCGAAAGGCGGCCGCCTTAACGCGGCGGGCAATCTGCCGGTCTTGCCGCACCAGCAGCTCATCCTGCAGGATCAGCTCCAGGAATTCCGCGTGGGTCAACTGATTGCTCGCGGCTTCGTGCAGCCGCACCTCGAGCGTCTCGGCCAGGCCGGAGAGCCGCAGTTTGCGGAGCGTGGTTCTCAACGAATCGTTCATGGACGTCAGGCCTCCTTGCGAAAGTCAACACGGACGAACTCCCCGTAATGGGACAGGTTGCGAATGATCGGGTGCTCGGCGAGAAACTCGAACGCTTGCTGCTTCGGCGCCGCGTGTTGGATTAGTTGGCGGAGAGTCTTCAAGTGATACTCGCCGTAGGAGTGGGCCGTCTCGCAAGCCTGTTCGATCGTCTCGCTGGGATGCTTGTTGGTCAGGTTCAACAGGCCGTGCAACACGCGGACGGACTCGATGCCCCTCGCGGCCACCAGCCCTTCGGACCAGGCCTGCGTGTGCGGGCCGACGCAACTCACTTTCTTGAGCAGCCACTCCGCGCCGCGCTCGACCGGACTGATCTTTTCCGAGGCGATATGCGCAGACAGCGTGCTGAACTTGCCCGAGGGCTGCTTGGCGTGCGTGCAGATCGGCGCCATCCGCTCGTTGAAGATTCGCACCAGGCGGGCGTCCCAGCGGATCCACAGAGTGCGGCCGAGATATTCCGGCGGCACGCTATAGTACGACTTGTCGACCGCCACGTGACCGTCGCGGCTGACCACCCGTTGTCCTTCCTGGAAACAAGGGAACCGCTCCAACGGCAGCGTCCCCAGCGCAGGACGTTCCTGCTCCTGGAACATCTTGAGCACCTGCTTGCGCGTCGTGCCGTGGATGCGGGTGTCGGCGACGGTGTTCTCCCAATGCAGCAGGTATTCATTCTGCTCATGGAGACTGGCGAACGTCCGTCCCTTCAGAGCATTCTCCTGGACGTAGTCCACGCCGCGCTCCACCTTGCCTTTGTGACGCGGCGTGCGGGGCCTGGTGGGCAACAGGACCGTGCCGTAGTGATCGCAGAACGAGCGGAGCTTTGGATTGAGATCGGGGTCATACCAGTCGGCCTTGAGGACCGCCGCCTTGAGGTTGTCGGGGACCAGCGTCTTGGGGACGCCGCCGAAGTAGCGGAATGCATTCTCCAAAACAAGGATCACGTTGTCGGTCGTCTGCCGATAGACGGCCTCGCTGTACGCCTTCCGCGAATGGCTGAGTACGATTCGCAAGACGTGGGTTCGCCGCCGCCGTCCATCCTCTTGAATGATTGGGGCGCCGGCGCCAAAGTCGATCTGCGCCTCTTCGCCCGGCGCGACTTCGATCCGCCGAAACGGCAACGGCGTGCTGCGCTTCAACTTGGCGACAAACCGCCGCACACTGTGGTACTTGCCCTGGAAGGCGTGTTCGCTCACCAAGTCCTGAAAGATCCGCTGCGCGGAGAGACCCAGTTCCAGTCCGGCGAGGATCTGGTGGCGGTACGGTTCGCATTGGCTCCGCGTGCCGCTTTCTGCGTCGCCGGCCGGCAATAGTGAAGAGGAACCGGCACTGTCCGATTCGGCGCCCGTCTGCTCCGTCTTGTCCGGGCAATCCTCGGTCAGAAGATCGGGCTCTCGCTCGCCTCCGGACCCGGGGGGCGCTTTGGCCGGTTTTGAGAGCTCTTCGCCACCGCCAGACCCGGTGGGCGCTTTGGCCGGTTTTGAATCTGGCGCCCTTTCCACCGGGCCGGTGGGCGCGCCGGCCGATTTCGACGTTTCCTGAAGGTATCGGGCCACCGTCTCGCGGTGGATGCCCAGTTCCCGAGCAATCCGCCGCTGCGACCAGCCTCGTTCGTGCAACGCCTGAATTGACAACACCTTAGCCACCTTCAACTGGTTCGCCATGCATCCGGCTCCTTCGCTCCAAGGAAGCAAAAGAACCCAACATGACTCACTCAAAAGTGGCCGGTTTTCAAGCGCCCCGCGCTGGCCGGTTTTGGGCGCTCAGTGACAAA
>CAYWIA010000207.1:0-2707 GCA_964458245.1 uncultured Methyloceanibacter sp.
CCGCATATTTCATCTGCGCCTTCATGCCCGACGAACCGAGATAGAGCTCGGCGCGGATGTTCGCATTGCGCAGCGCCTGCACCATCTTCTGGTAGTCGGCCACGCGCTCCTTGTCGAAGACGAGCACGACCACGGGGCCTTGGACGGCATCGCCTTTGAACTTGCCGAGCAGCTGAAGGCCGAACAGGAGGCGCGACACGCCGACCGAGATTCCGGTGGCCGGGACCTTCTCGCCGGTGAAACGCTCGACAAGCCCGTCATAGCGGCCGCCCGACACCACGGAGCCGAGCCGGATGGTCTGGCCGCGCTCATCGACGATGTTCGGCGTCAGCTCCGCCTCGAACACCGGGCCGGTGTAGTATTCGAGCCCGCGCACGACGGATGGATCGATCTTGATACGGTCCGCGTAGCCGGCTGCTGCAATCAGCGCTGCGATCCCGGTCAGCTCTTCCAGGCCCTCGCCGCCAATACCTGTAGCGGCCGTGCCGAGATCGCCGAGCTTCATCTCGCCTTCGCTGATGGCGGCCATGACGGCGGCAATCTGATCGGGAGCGAGGTCGGCGCCCTTGGTGTAGTCGCCGGACTCGTCTTTGCGCCCCTTTCCCAAGAGCGCTTCAACACCTTCCATGCCGAGCCGGTCGAGCTTGTCGATGGCGCGTAAGACCGCGAGCCGCTTCGCGGCGTGGGTCTCCGCACCGAGACCGATGGATTCGAGCACGCCGTCCAGGACTTTGCGGTTGTTGACCTTAACCACATAGTCGCCGCGGGGAATGCCGAGCGCCTCGAGCGTGTCGGCGGCGAGCATGCACAGCTCCGCGTCCGCCGCGACCGAGGGCGCGCCCACCGTGTCGGCGTCGAACTGCATGAACTGGCGGAAGCGGCCCGGGCCCGGCTTCTCGTTGCGCCAGACGGGGCCGACCTGATAGCGGCGGAACGGCTTGGGCAAGCTTTGGAAGTTCTCCGCCACGTAGCGGGCGAGCGGCGCCGTCAGATCGTAGCGGAGCGACAGCCACTGCTCGTCGTCGTCCTGAAAGGAGAACACGCCCTCGTTGGGGCGGTCCTGATCCGGCAGGAACTTGCCGAGCGCGTCGGTGTACTCGATGGCTGGGGTATCCAGCGGCTCGAAGCCGTAGCGCTCGAACACGGACCTGATGGTGCCGAGCATGGCCTCCGTGGCGCGGATTTCCGCTGAGGCAATGTCCTGCAAACCCTTCGGCAGGCGGGCCTCCGGGCGAGGGCTTTCGGTCTTCTTGGTCATCGAGGATTTCGGCTGAGTCTAGAGGGGTTCCAGCCGCCGCGTTCTAGCCCATCGATCCCCGGCCAGCAAGCAAGGCCCGTCAGTCGGCGAGCGCGCGTTCCTTGGCGCTCATCTTGGCCATCTCCACCAGGGCCTCGATGGGATGGGCGGCGTCCTTCATCTTGGAGAGCGCCGGCGGGCACGGTCCGCCCGTGGCCCAGTCGAGCAGCTCCACCGTATGAACGAACGGCACATCCGTACCGGGCTTGAGCTGACTCATGCAGCCGATATTACCGGTGACGATGACGTCGGGCTTGATGCTGTCGATGTTCTTGAGCTTGCGGTCACGGAGCTGGCCGGACAGTTCCGGCTCCATGATGTTGTAGGTTCCGGCCGAGCCGCAGCACAGATGCCCCTCGGGGATGTCGGTGAGCGTGTAGCCCGCCTGCTCCAGGAGCGCGCGGGGCAGCGCGTCGAGCTTCTGGCCGTGCTGGAGCGAACAGGCGGAGTGATACGCCACTTTCAGCCCGGTCCACATCACGGGCGGATTGAGGCCGATCTCGTCCAGGAACTCGGTGATGTCTCTCGCCAGCCCCGAGACGTATTCCGCGCGCTCCGCATAGCCGCGGTCGCGGGCGAGCAGATTGCCGTAGTCCTTGAGCATGGTGCCGCAGCCGCCGGCCGTGAGAACGATGCCGTCGAGCAGGCGCTCGCGCATCACCGCGGTCCAGGCATCGATATTGTGGCGCGCATGGGACCGCGCCTCCTCTTCGCGCCCGAGAGAATGGGAGAGCGCGCCGCAGCAACCTTCATCTTTCACCACCACGACATCGATGCCGTGCCGGCGCAGTAGGCGGATGGCCGCGAGGTTGATCTGAGGCGCCAGCACCTCCTGCACGCAGCCCAGCATGATCGCCACGCGCTTGGGCTGCGGCGCCTTGGGATTGAGCGCCGATTTTGGCTTCAGGATCTTGAGCTTGAGCGCACCCGGCGGCACCAGGTCGAGGGCCGCCGCGATACGGCGCATGCCCATCTTGGCGAAGAGATTGCGGAAGGGCTTCATGAACCAGCCGAGCACCAGCATAGCCTTGAACCGGTTCTGGCTCGGCAACACGCGGCTCAGGAACATCCGCATGGTGCGCTGGTTGGCACCGCGGTGGCCACGCTGCTCGATACGCACGCGGGCGAGATCGACCAGATGCATATAGTCGACGCCGCTCGGGCAGGTGGTCATGCAGCCGAAACAGGAGAGGCAGCGGTCGATGTGATGCACCGTCGTGTTGGTTACATCGCGGCCCTCGAACATCTGCTTCATCAGGTAGATGCGGCCGCGCGGGCTGTCGCGCTCATCGCCCGTCAGCACGTAGGTGGGGCAGGTCGCCGTGCACAGCCCGCAATGGACGCAGCGGCGCAGAATCTCGTCGGCGCGCGCGACCGTCGGGTCCCCAAGCTGAAGGGCGTTGAAATTGG
>CAYWIA010000208.1:0-2707 GCA_964458245.1 uncultured Methyloceanibacter sp.
GCGCCCGGGGACCGGGGATGCCGTGGCAGACCACATGGTTCAGCGAGGTGCAGATCGACTTCGGGAAGCCGCGATAGTTCAACGGCGCCGGGACGGCGTCATGGGCCATGGCGAAATCGAACACGATAGCGTCGAGCTCGTCGGTGGTCGCGCCGGGCTTCACATGCTCGGTGAGAAGATCAAGGGCCTCGGCCACGAGCCGGCCAGCCTTCGCCATGCCGGCGAAAGCCTCGGGTCCGTGCAGCTTGATCTTGGTGTCGCGCGCCTGGGCGCGGGCAAATTCGAGATTGGACATGGGCTCGGAGTATAGGGGAGTTCCCCTTCAGAGTTAGGATGAAATCGGCGTCGGTTCAATGCCGGCCGGTCAATCGGGCGCGGGCGGCGATTGAAGCGGGATGGCGCGCGGCAGAGCGAGGCCTTCGAGGCTGACATCGGACGCCACGGCCAAGGCCTCCACACCGCTCGCCGTCGCTTGATGGAAGGCCCGCGCATAGGCCGGGTCGATATCGTGCGCGAGGGTAAAGGCTTGCGCGTCGCCCCTTTGGACGAAATAGACCATCGCCGCCCGCGCGCCCGACGCCGCCATCTCGGAAAGCGCCTTGAGGTGCTTCGCGCCGCGCGCGGTGACCGAATCGGGGAACTCCGCAAGCCCGTCTTGGCGCATCAGATGGACGTTCTTGATCTCAACGTAGCAAGGAGGCCGTGTCTCATCCTCCAGCAGAATGTCGATCCGGCTGTTGCCGCCATAGCGGACCTCGCGGCGCAAAGACGAATATCCGGTGAGTTGCGGGATGAGGCCGCGCTCGATGGCGGCGGCGACGGCGCCGTTGGGGCTCGACGTGTTGATGCCGACGAGCGCCGGCCCACGCCCGAGGTCGACCTCGATCAGCTCCCAGGAGAAGGCGAGCTTGCGCTTCGGATTGGACGAGCGGGAGAGCCAGACGCGCGCGCCTTCCGCATTCAGGCCCAGCATTGCGCCAGGATTGGCGCAATGCGCCGTGATGATCTCCCCACCCGCGAGCTCCACGTCCGCAAGGAAGCGCTTATAGCGCCGGACAAGCCTGCCTTCGATCAGGCCCGGGGAGAACCGCATCAGCATGGGAGAAACCTAGGAAGACGGTCACGAGGCCGCAAGGCGGGGCCCGGGGTTTGCGCACGGATTCCCCGCAAAAGCGAGCGAGTTCGGGTAGAAAAGGGTATGACCCACGATAGCCCGTCGAACCCCGAGACCGTGACCGCCGCGCTGCTTGTGATCGGCGAGGAGATCCTGTCCGGGCGCACCAAGGATGAGAACACCGCCTATATCGCCGCCTATCTGACCCGCGTGGGCATCTCTTTGCGCGAGGTGCGGGTGGTGGCGGACGTGGAGGACGAGATCGCCGCCGCGGTGAACGCGCTCCGGGCGCGCTACACCTATGTGTTCACCACTGGCGGCATCGGCCCCACCCATGACGACGTGACCACCGACGCCATCGCCAAGGCCTTCGGGGTGGGTGTGGACATCCGCGACGACGCCGTGGAAGCCATGCGCCTGCAATATACCGAGGAGGACCTCACCCCGGCGCGGCTCAGGATGGCCCGCATCCCCGACGGCGCCGCGCTGATCCACAACGCCGTCTCACGCGCGCCGGGCTACATGCTGGAGAACGTCATCGTCATGGCCGGGGTGCCGCGGATCATGCAAGTGATGATGGACGAGGTCGTGCCGCGCCTGGCCAAGGGACGCCCCATGAGCGCGCGCACGGTCCGCGTCGATGCGGCCGAGGGCGATGTGGCGCCGCCGCTCGCCGCCCTGCAAGCCGCCCATCCGGACGTGCAGATGGGCTCCTATCCTTTCTTCGAGCACCGGCGATTCGGGACCTATGTGGTCTTGCGGGGGACCGACGACGCGCGCCTCGATTCGGCCCTAGCCGATCTTTGGGACGTGATCGCCACAGAAGGCTTCAGCGCCAGCGCGGGCGATGGCTCTTGAGGCCAAGCGCACCGCGCGGCCCTAACGCTCGCGGGCCGGTGAGGCAGAGCCGCCGCCGTGCGTGGTCAGCATGTGAGACATGAAGGAGACGAGTCCCCGCGCCAAGGTCCCCGCCTCGGTGCCCGGCAGGCTCGCAGTGACTCGCGCCACCGCCTCTTCGGCCGGTTGGGAGGGCCCGATAAAAGCCATCGACCAGTGTGGAAATTGCCGCTCGGCGACGGCCTCCTTTAACAAAAGCACGATGTCCACGTGGCGCCGGTCGCGGGTGATTCGCGCGTAGGCCTTCTCCACCGCCTCCTGCTCGCCTTCCAGCACCTGCGCGAAGCGGTCGTCCGTGGCGAGCAGCGCACCGGTGATGCCGGCCGTCTCGTTGTTCCGGCGCGACGACATCAGAATGTCGGCGATGGACTCGGGCTCGCGCGGATCGCCCGCGATCGCGGAGGCGCTGACATAGGCGAGACGAAGCAGAGCCATGTGTGCTGTCTCCAAAAAGGAGGAAGGCGGTCGCAAGCGCGCGCTCTGATCGAGTCTAGCGATCCGCACGCGCAGCGCAAATGCAAGGGCTCCAAACAACAAGAAGCCCCAGAGAGACCTCTCTAGGGCGAGCCGGTAAGGTCTTGCATTTCAAGACAAAAAAGGCGCGGGGTCGATCGACGCCCGCGCCTCTTTAGAGCTGTTGTGAAGCTAGCGCTTCTTCGCGACGCGCTTCTTCGCGGTCTTCTTCTTCGCGGTCTT
>CAYWIA010000209.1:0-2698 GCA_964458245.1 uncultured Methyloceanibacter sp.
GACGAGGCCGAGAAGATCAAGAAGCAGCTCGAGGACGCAGGCGCGACCGTCGAGCTCAAGTAGCATGGGTTGAAGACAGCCCGGGCGAACACCATATAACCTAGTTCGCCCGGGCTTCTAACCCATCCAAATTCGTATGACGTGACAGTTCCCCAGAGTCTCCGCGGTCCGCGGAGTTTCCGGAGAGCGGTCGCGACGAGCCTTGAGAGGACCACATGGCGCAAACTAACGGTCACAAGCGATATCGGAAATTTTTTGGCCACATCACCGAAGTGGCCGAGATGCCGAACCTCATCGAGGTTCAGAAGCAGTCCTATGACCAATTCCTCATGGTGGACGAGCCCGAAGGCGGCCGCCTCGACGAGGGACTGCAATCCGTATTTCGCTCTGTGTTCCCGATCAAGGATTTCGGCGAGCGGGCGCAGCTCGAGTTCGTGCGCTACGCCTTCGAGGCGCCGAAATACGACGTGGAGGAGTGCCAGCAGCGGGGCATGACCTTCGCCGCGCCGCTCAAAGTGACGCTTCGCCTCATCGTGTTCGATGTCAACGAGGAGACCGGCGCCCGCTCGGTCAAGGACATCAAGGAGCAGGACGTCTATATGGGCGACATGCCGCTGATGACGATGAACGGCACGTTCGTCATCAACGGCACCGAGCGCGTGATCGTCTCGCAGATGCACCGTTCGCCTGGCGTGTTCTTCGATCACGACCGCGGCAAGACTCATTCGTCCGGCAAGCTCCTGTTCGCCGCGCGCATCATTCCCTATCGCGGCTCCTGGCTCGACTTCGAGTTCGACGCCAAGGACGTCGTCTATGTGCGTATCGACCGGCGCCGCAAGCTGCCGGTGACGACGCTCCTCTACGCGCTCGGTCTCGATGACGAGGAGATCCTGTCGACCTTCTACGACCGCATCGTGCTGAAGGCGACGAAGGAGGGATGGCGCATGCCGTTCCGTCCCGACCGCATGCGCGGCATCAAGCCGACCACCGACCTGATCGACGCCAAGACCGGCAAGGTCGCCATCGAGGCCGGCCGCAAGGTCACCGCGCGTCTTGCCAACAAGCTCGCCGAAGAGGGCCTGAAGGAGCTGCTCGTCAAGGACGAGGATCTCTACGGCCGCTACCTCGCCCAGGACATCGTCAATCTGGAGACGGGCGAGATCTACGGCGAAGCCGGCGAGGAGATCGAGGAGAAGCTGCTCGAGACGCTCAAGGATCTCGGCCTCAAGGAAATCCCGATCCTCGACATCGACCACGTCAATATCGGTGCGTTCATCCGCAACACGCTCGCCGTCGACAAGAACTCGAACACGGACGAGGCGCTGCTCGACATCTACCGGGTAATGCGTCCCGGCGAGCCGCCGACGCCGGAGGCCGCGCAGACGCTGTTCAACGGCATCTTCTTCGATGCCGAGCGCTACGACCTGTCCGCCGTGGGCCGGGTGAAGATGAATATGCGCCTCGATCTCGATGCGCCGGACACGATGCGCACGCTGCGCAAAGAGGACATTCTCGCCGTCATCAAGACGCTGGTGGGTCTGCGCGACGGCAGGGGCGAGATCGACGATATCGATCATCTCGGCAATCGCCGGGTGCGGTCGGTCGGCGAACTGATGGAAAATCAGTATCGCGTCGGTCTGCTGCGCATGGAGCGCGCCATCAAGGAGCGCATGAGCTCGGTCGATATCGACACGGTCATGCCGCAGGATCTGATCAACGCCAAGCCCGCGGCCGCCGCGGTGCGCGAGTTCTTCGGTTCCTCGCAGCTGTCGCAGTTCATGGACCAGACCAACCCGCTGTCGGAGATCACCCACAAGCGGCGCCTGTCGGCGCTCGGCCCAGGCGGCCTGACCCGCGAGCGCGCGGGCTTCGAGGTGCGCGACGTGCACCCGACCCATTACGGCCGCATCTGCCCGATCGAGACGCCGGAAGGTCCGAATATCGGCCTCATCAACTCGCTGGCGACGTTCGCGCGCGTGAACAAGTATGGCTTCATCGAGAGCCCGTACCGCCGCGTGGTGAAGTCCAAGGTGACGGATGAGGTCGTGTATCTGTCGGCCATGGAGGAAGCGCGCTACATCATCGCCCAGGCGAATGCGCAGTTGGACCCCAAGGGCCAGTTCGTGGAGGACTTGATCGTCTGCCGTCACGCGGGCGACGTGGAGCTCTATCCGCGCGAGAAGGTCGATCTCATCGACGTGTCGCCGAAGCAGCTCGTTTCGGTGGCGGCGGCGCTCATTCCGTTCCTCGAGAACGACGACGCCAACCGCGCGCTGATGGGCTCGAACATGCAGCGTCAGGCCGTGCCGCTGATCACGGCGGAAGCGCCGCTGGTCGGAACCGGCATGGAAGAGGTCGTGGCGCGCGATTCGGGTGCCGCCATCGGCGCACGCCGCACCGGCGTGGTCGATCAGGTGGACGCCACCCGTATCGTCATCCGGGCGACGGAGGAAACCGATCCATCCAAGTCCGGCGTCGACATCTATAATCTGCGCAAGTTCCAGCGCTCGAACCAGAACACCTGCATCAACCAGCGTCCGCTGGTGCGCGTGGGAGACAACGTTCAGTCCGGCGAGATCATCGCCGACGGGCCGTCCACCGATCTCGGTGAGCTGGCGCTGGGCCGCAACGTGCTCGTCGCCTTCATGCCGTGGATGGGCTACAACTTCGAGGACTCCATCCTCATCTCCGAGCGCGT
>CAYWIA010000210.1:0-2676 GCA_964458245.1 uncultured Methyloceanibacter sp.
GGCCTTTCGAGCTGATCGGGGCACCCTGGCTCGACGGCGCGGCCCTCGCCGCACAGCTGAACCAATTGAGGCTCAGCGGCGTTCACTTTCGCGAGGCGGGTTTCGAACCCACGTTTCAGAAGCACGCGAACGCGCCGTGCCAGGGATGCCAAATCCACGTGACCTCGCGCTGGGACTTCGAGCCGGTCAAAGCGGGCGTCGCCGTGATGCACGCGTGCTACGGTCTCGCGCCGGACCAATTCAAGTGGCGCGAGCCGCCCTATGAGTACGAGCACGACAAGATGCCGATCGACATTCTCGCCGGCTCCACGCAGTTGAGAGAGCAGATCGAGCAGCAAGTGCCTATCGAGGATATTGCCGCGAGCTGGAGCGGCGGGATCGGGGCATTCGAAGAAATCCGCAAGGCATACCTGCTCTATTAAAGTCCGGCGACGCACGGACCTCGCGAGGGCGCATGTTTCCCATTGCCGACGACAACCCGCGTATCAATACGCCGACGGTCACCTGGTCGATCATCGCCGTCTGCGTGCTGGTTTTTTTCTGGCAGTTCTCTCTCGGTCAGACCGGCGGAGAGATCGCCGTCTATCAATTCGGCATGATCCCGGCCCGGCTGTTCGGTACCGCCACCCTCGACCCGGCGCTCGCCGAAATCCCGGCCTGGGCGACCGTCTTCACCTCCATGTTCATGCATGGCGGCTGGATGCATCTCGGCTTCAACATGCTGTTTCTTTGGATCTTCGGCGACAACATCGAGGACTCCATGGGACATGGCCGCTATCTGGCGTTCTATCTTCTGTGCGGCGTGGCCGCGGCGCTGGCCCAAGCCCTCGTCAATCCGGGATCGACCGTCCCCATGGTGGGCGCGAGCGGCGCCATCTCCGGCGTGCTCGGCGCTTACCTTCTGCTACATCCGCGCGCCACGGTGCGCACCATTATCTTTCTCGGCGTCTTCGCCACGATGATGCACTTGCCGGCGTTGATCGTGCTCGGCCTGTGGTTCGTACTTCAGCTTGTGAGCGCGGCCTTTTCCACGTCGGGCGAGCCCGGGGTGGCCTTCTGGGCCCATGTGGGCGGTTTCGTCGCCGGCATGGCGCTGGTGCCGCTCTTCAAGAAGCGCGACGTGAGCCTGTTTCAGCCCGCGCGCTACAGAGCGTTCCAGATGGAGCGCCGCCGCGGACCTTGGGGTTAGGTCAAGACTCGGCTAGCGCGTCAGGCTCGCCAAGGGCTGGGGCAATTTCGACATCATGGGACAGCCGAGCGTTTTCTCGAACGCCTCGACCAGCTCCTCCTGGCTTTCCGCGGTGATGTAGAGGCCGCCGGTCTCCTCGGCGAGGCATCTGACGTCGAGCGCGCTCTGCGCCCCGGTCCAGAAGGCCGTCATGCGGAAACCGATCACGTGAACCGTGAGCTGCAGGCCCTGCGCCTTCAGTTTCTTGCCGAGATCGCAAGGCGCGCCGTCGCAGGTCTCCTCTCCGTCCGTGAGCAAAACCACGACGCCGGGATCGGTCTTATAATGGAGAACCTCGGCCGCCTGCTCCACGGCGGCCGTCAGCGGCGTCTTCCCCGACGGATTCAATTCACTCACATCGTGCAGGATGCGCTGCGCCGCGTTGGGCTGAGGCTTCAGCTTGAGCTCCACGTTGCATTGCTTGTAGGAGCCCGGCCCGTAGGTGATGAGCCCGATGCGGCGATAATGGACCACGCGCGGCAACGCCTGAGCGAGGGCTTTGCGAACCTCGTCGATGCGCCGGATCTTTGAGCCGATACCTTCGGCCAGGCTGCCGGCCATGGAGCCTGACGCATCGAAGACGATCATGGCGTCCTCGGTGCATGGCGTTGGGGACTCTTCGGCCGCGACCGCGGTCATCGATCCGGCAAGAAAAACGATCAGCGCGAGCGCCCCGCGACGTGCGTCGTCTGTGAGCCTGTTCATTGCGGGACCTTAGCGCATGGCCTCGGTCGAGCGCCAGCGCAGGGGGAGAGCAAAAATTCCTGGCGTCGGCAAGCGCCATCAGCCAAGCTGCCAGCCCTTCCGGGCGGTCCGTGGGACCCAAACAGATTGGTCAACGCCATGCCGGTGACGGACCGTCTAACCTTGAGCCTGCTCGCGGTATGCACTGCGATTCTCGTGGTCATCGCGCTCTACCTGGCCAGTGCGATCTTTGCGCCCTTAGCTTTCGGGCTCTTTGTTCTGGCGCTCGTTTGGCCGATGCAAAAGGCGCTTCAGGAGCGCATGCCACGCGGATTGGCGCTGTTTCTGACGCTCTTGGCGACGATCGTAGTGTTCTTGGCCTTCGGCTCGCTGGTCGCCTGGGCGCTGAGTAGCATCGCCGATTGGCTGATCACCAACATCGCGCGGTTTCAGGCTCTCTACGTGCAAAAGACCGATTGGCTCGAAGAGCACGGCATCTTTGTCGTGGGCACGCTGGCGGACACCTTCGACGTGGGGTGGCTCATTCGCATGTTTCAGGAAGTGGCCCGGCGGCTCAATCGGCTTGCCGGCTTCGGCATCCTGATTTTCGTTTTCCTGATGCTCGCTCTTCTGGAGACCGAAGAGTTTCGCCAGCGATTGGCGCAACTGGGCAAGCAGGAGCAAGGCGGCAAGCTCATCGACGCCGCCCGTGAGATCGCGGTCAAGTTTCGCAAATACATGATCGTGCGCACGCAGCTCAGCAT
>CAYWIA010000211.1:0-2658 GCA_964458245.1 uncultured Methyloceanibacter sp.
GAAAAGCCGAGCTCGCCGGAGGCGGTGGCCTTCATGCGGGTGATCTCGCCGGCCAACGCCTCGATCCGGAGCGCGTTCTTGATGGAGACTTCGAGCCGCTCGGGGCTCACCGGCTTCACCACGAAATCGACGGCGCCGGCGCGCATGGCCGAGATGGCCGCATCGATGCTGCCATGGGCCGTCTGCACGATGGCGGGCGGCTTGCGGGGCAGGGAGCGCATGGACGACAGCACGGTCATGCCGTCGGTGCCGGGCATCACCAGATCGAGAAGGATGAGGCAGATATCCCCGGTGTCATCGGCCCTCAGCGCGGCCAGGGCGGCGTCGCCGCCGTCGGCGGTGACGACGTGGTAGCCGAACCGCTTGATGGTCTCTTCAAGAATACGACGTTGGGTAGGATCGTCATCGACGACCAGGACGCGCTTGGGCATGACGCAAATACTCACTGGTTACGCAAATACTAACGAGACAGAGGCGCCGCGTCGGGCGAACACTTGGCCCGACGTGGACCCCTGCTGTGCCAAAACTGTGCAGTGGAAGGGTAAACATGTCCTTTATCGCGGTTCGATTTTGGCGAATGTCTTGCCGAACCGTGATTTCCGGTGCCAGAAAGGGCGTCTTTTTTGGGCCTTGCGAGGGGGCTATGGGGTTCCCACACTAGGTGTTGCCACCGCTAACGAGGACATATCCGTCGATGCTGCCCATCCTGTCTGCCCGGTTCCCCGAGCCTGTCTTCGCCGCCAGCCATGCAGCGAAATCCAAGGAAAAGCATAGCGTTAATATGGGGGCTGAGGCGCTTCCGGTGTGGAATTTGGGTGATCTTTATGACGCCCCCGAATCACCTGCGCTGAAAAAGGATCTCGCGACGGCGGAGCAGGCCGCCGAGGCCATGCATGAGCGTTACGCGGGCAAGCTCGCGGTGCTGCTCGACGCAGGCGCGGGGGGCGAGGCCCTGACGCAAGCCGTGCGCGAGTACGAGTCCCTCAACGACGTGCTCGGCCGCGTCGTCTCCTATGCGAGCCTGCTCTACGCCGCCGACACCGCCGATCCCAAGCGGCAGAAATTCTTCGGCGACATCCAGGAGAAGATCACCGCGATCTCCTCGAAGCTTCTGTTCTTTCCGCTGGAGCTCAACCGGCTCGACGACGCGGCGCTCGACAAGGCGATGACGAGTTCCGCGCTCGGCCATTACCGGCCGTGGCTGGAGGATCTGCGCAAGGAGAAGCCGTATCAGCTCGAGGACAGGCTGGAGCAGCTGTTCCACGAGAAGGCGGTGAGCGGGCGCGGCGCCTGGGACCGTCTGTTCAACGAGACCATGACGTCGCTCCGCTTCGAGGTGGACGGCAAGACGCTCAGCCTGGAGCCGACGCTCAATCTCTTGCTCGATGCGGACGAGAAGAAGCGCAAGCACGCCGCCAAGGCGCTCGGCAAGGTGTTCAAGGACAATATCCGGCTGTTCACGCTGATCACCAACACGCTCGCCAAGGACAAGGAGATCTCCGACCGCTGGCGCGGCTTCGAGGACGTCGCCGACAGCCGGCATTTGGCGAACCGTGTGGAGCGCGACGTGGTCGATGCGCTGGTCGCGGCGGTGCGCGACGCCTATCCGCGGCTGTCCCACCGCTACTACGCCATGAAGGCGAAATGGCTCGGCAAGAAGACGCTGATGTATTGGGACCGCAACGCGCCGCTGCCCGAGGAGCCCAAGCAGGTGATCGGCTGGGACAAGGCGCAGGAGACCGTGCTCACGGCTTACGGCAATTTCTCGCCGCGCATGGCGGATATCGCCGTGCGCTTCTTCGCCGAAGGCTGGATCGACGCGCCGGTGCGCGAAGGAAAGCAGCAAGGCGCGTTCTCGCATCCCACCGTGCCGAGCGCGCATCCCTATATTCTGCTCAACTATCAGGGCAAGCCGCGGGACGTGATGACGCTCGCGCACGAGCTCGGTCACGGCGTGCATCAGGTGCTCGCCAACAAGCAGGGCCCGCTGATGGCGCCGACGCCGCTGACGCTGGCCGAGACCGCGAGCGTGTTCGGCGAGATGCTGACCTTCAAGAGGCTACTCGATCAGGCGCCGTCAAAACGCGAGCGCAGAGCGTTGCTCGCGGCCAAGGTCGAGGACATGCTCAACACCGTGGTCCGGCAGATCGCCTTCTACAGTTTCGAGCGCAAGGTCCACGCCGAGCGGCGCGAGGGCGAACTCACCTCGGAGCGGCTCGGCGAGATCTGGATGGACGTGCAGCGCGAGAGCCTGGGGCCCGCGATCGAGCTCAAGCCCGAATACGAGACGTTCTGGGCGTACATCCCGCACTTCATTCATGCGCCGTTCTATGTCTACGCGTATGCCTTCGGCGACTGCCTGGTGAACTCGCTCTACGCGGTCTACGAGAAGGCGGATGAGGGCTTCGCCGAGCGCTATCTCGACATGCTGGCCGCCGGCGGCACCAAACATCACAAGGAGCTTCTGAAGCCGTTCGGGCTCGATGCCTCGGAGCCGCATTTCTGGTCCATGGGGCTCAAGGTGATCGAAGGGTTGATCGATGAGCTCGAAGCCATGGACAGCAAGGATTCCGACGGCAAGAAATCCGCTGAGGCGTAAGGCCTCCGAGAAATTGCGGTCCGTTGTACGTTTTGTATAACTTTGTTATACAGTCCGTA
>CAYWIA010000212.1:0-2623 GCA_964458245.1 uncultured Methyloceanibacter sp.
CCTTTGCCGTGGAAGCGGCGCCCGACAATCTCCGGGTGGGTGTCCCCGAAGGGCCGCTCCCGTTCTTCGGCGACACCGCCTACGAGTCTCTTTATCGCGCCGCCATCGAGCGTGTGGCGGGTCTCGGTGCCGAGATCGTCGCCATCGACTACGCGCCCTTCGCGCAAGCCGCCTCCATGCTTTACGCGGGACCGTGGGTCGCCGAACGTCTGGCGGCGGTCGAAGACCTGATCGACAGCGATCCCGGTGCCATTCACCCGGTCGTGCGCGGTCTCTTGCTCGGCGCGCGCGATAAGACCGCCGTCGAGACCTTCAAGGACTTCTATGCGCTTGCCGGGCTGATCCGGGCCTCCGCACGCGAATGGGCGAAGATGGATCTCATGCTGCTGCCCACGGCCGGCACCACCTTCACCATCGCCGGCATGCTGGCCGAGCCGGTGACGCGCAACACCGATCTCGGCGCCTACACGAACTTCGTGAACCTGATGGATCTCGCCGCCTTGGCCGTGCCCGCGGGCTTCCGCGAAGACGGCATTCCCTTCGGCGTGACGCTGGTCGGTCCGGCGCTCTCCGACGGCATGCTGGCCACGATCGGCGATGCGCTGCACAGAACGCTTGCCGATGCGCCGCTCGGCGCCACACAGACCCCGTTGTCCGCAACGCCACGGGTCGCCGCTGCCGCGAGGAAAAAGATCGCGGTCGCCGTCGTCGGCGCGCATCTCTCCGGCCAGCCGCTCAACGGCCAGCTTGTCGAGCGCAACGCCACGCTCATCGAAACGACGCACACCGGCGCCGGCTACAGCCTCTATGCGCTCGCCGGAACGTCGCCGCCGAAGCCGGGTCTTGTCTTTGACGGGATTGGCGCCGGCGCCATCGAGGTCGAAATCTGGGAGATGGAGGAGGGCGCCTTCGGCAGCTTCGTCGCTGGCATTCCGGCGCCCTTAGGCATCGGCACGGTGACGCTTGCCGACGGGCGGAGCGTGAAAGGCTTCCTCTGCGAGGCGCACGCGGTCAAAGGCGCTGAAGACATCACCGCGTTCGGCGGCTGGCGCGCCTGGCTCGGCCGCGGCGCGGGCGCGTGACGCGCCGGGAATGAACGCGCCGGAATGAAAAAGGCGATTGGCGTTAGCGCCAACCGCCTTTGAAGTGATGCCGGAAGGTCAGGCTAGTTGGACTGCTGACACGCCGGATCGTCGGGATTGTTCTGGCATGGGCACCAGGACCCCTCGGCCTTCTGGCAGTTGTTGCCGATGGCCATCTTCTGCTTCTCGCCGCCGGTCCATTCGTCCTGGTCGACGCTGTTGTTGGAGTCCTTGTCCATCATCGTGAAGGTCGGGTTCATCGTCGGATCGCCAACCTTCGCCTCGCACGAGTTCCACTCCACTTGGCTGATGGTGCCGCTGCTGTCGGCGTCGCAAGCTTTGAAACCGTCAGCCCAGCTGGCGGCGACAGCGGGCGTTCCCGAAAGCAGCAGAGCCGAAACGAAAGCGGCCGAAACGAAAGCGGCCCAGTACTTGGTCATTGCGTTCTCTCCCTGGTAGTTAGTGCTACCGATTGATGCCGTCGCCCCTTGCGGGAAACGGTCCTCCCGCCGCATTTTGCGGCCCTACAACGGGGGCCTTCTTTCGGTGCTCGATCAAGGTCAAACCTTCCAAATCCCCGGCAACACATTTTCCGCGCCGGAGATGCCAGAGATCATCGCTCGAGTGCTGCGTTTGGCACCTCGGAGACGTGCCGCCGAGCGCGGCCATCCACTCGCGCTGTGGCGCATTCGTCCGGCGGCTACGCCAAACTTTTGCTGGTCGAAACCAGGCTGTTGCTGACCTTGATCTTTCGGGCGAGCTCGCGGCCCAGCAGCTGATAAATGAGTCCCGCCACGAGGGCCTCATTCCGGAAAAACAGATTCAGCACGTCTTTCTTGAACACCAGCGCGCGCACGGCGGCATCGGCGATCACCGTCGCCGTGGCCGGCTGTTCTGTTAGGAAAGCGACTTCACCAACGAAGCTGCCGCTTTCCAAATGCGAAACTTCACGACCGGCGATGGTGACTCTCACGCGACCCGCACAAAGGAAGAACAGCCGGTCGAGCGGCTTATGTTCTTCGGCCAATGTCGTACCGGGCGCGATGTCGCAGAACTCACCGGCTAGAAGGAGCCGCGCAATCTGTGAATCGTCGAGGCCGAAGAGGGCACTGCGGAGCACCTCTTTGTCAGCCTCCGGCAGGCGGAGTGACAGGCGGTCCTGTAACAGTCGATAGAGGTGGTAGATGTTGATGGCAATGAAGACGGTGTCCCAGCCGATGCCCGTCCGCAGGTCTCCGCCCGAAAACCAGAAATAGACGATTTCGAGCGTCAGTCCGATGACCGCCACCAGGCGCAACCAAAAAATATTGGTCAGCCAGTAGGAAACCGCGATGAGCAGGTAAGAGAGATGCCCAGGCCAATTATTTAAGCTGAAGATTGTCCCCAAATCGTCCATCGACCGACCCCTTGTGGACCGCTCGGCTTTTCGGATCTGCAATCGCCACGCGATGGTCCATGAAGGGTCCAATTCTATCGGGCGCGCGGTCACTCCGCATCAGCTGTTCGGCGAAGCGCGGCGTAGAAACCTGCCACCCTCCGCG
>CAYWIA010000213.1:0-2616 GCA_964458245.1 uncultured Methyloceanibacter sp.
TTCCACCAGTTGACCTTGTCAAGCGGAATCGCTAAATAACGGCGTCACATTGCTTGATGGACTGACCGTCCCGGGGGTAGTGCCTGTCCGCGGTCGGTCTCGTTGTGTTCCGATAGGAAATCTGGCTTTAATTTCAGCACGTTAGCGCGTGCGCGAGGAGGCGACGACGTGGCCCGAATTGCAGGGGTGAATATTCCGACCAATAAGCGGGTCGAGGTTGCGCTGACCTATATCCATGGCATTGGCGATACCTATGCCAAGGATATCTGCGGCAAAGTTTCCATTCCGCCCGAGCGGCGGGTGAACCAGTTGACCGAATCCGAAGTCATTCAGATTCGCGAGGTCATCGACCGCGACTATGTGGTCGAGGGCGACCTCAGGCGTGAAGTGTCAATGAATATCAAGCGCTTGATGGACCTTGGTTGTTATCGCGGTTTAAGGCACCGCCGTGGCCTTCCGGTCCACGGTCAGCGGACGCACACCAATGCGCGCACGCGTAAGGGCCCGGCCAAACCCATTGCCGGTAAGAAGAAGTAGAGACGCTCAACGCGCGGCCAACCCCCGTCCTCGGGGCTCGGCGGGCGCCAATTCGTGAATTGCGGGAATAGAGCATGGCCAAGGAAAAGACGCGGGTCCGTCGCCGCGAAAAGAAGAACATCACTTCGGGCGTCGCCCACGTACAGGCGAGCTTCAACAACACGATGATCACCATCACCGACGCGCAAGGAAACGCGATTTCCTGGTCGTCGGCCGGTGCCATGGGGTTCAAGGGGTCGCGTAAATCGACCCCCTACGCGGCGCAGGTCGCCGCCGAGGACGCCGGCAAGAAGGCGGCCGAGCATGGCATGAAGAATTTGGAGATCGAGGTGCGGGGCCCCGGATCGGGCCGCGAGTCAGCGCTTCGCGCGCTCCAGTCCTCGGGCTTCAACATCATCTCGATCCGCGATGTGACGCCGATCCCGCACAATGGCTGCCGGCCGCGCAAGCGCCGTCGCGTCTAACCCGAAAGGCAGGCTACCTCCAGATGCTGGATGAAGACATTCGCAAGCCGGAGCAGTCAGCTCCGCTCAACGATCAAGAAAGGGCGACCCCGGTGCTGCAAAAGAACTGGCAAGATCTCATCAAGCCCACCAAGCTCAACGTTTCGCCCGGCCGTGATCCGGCGCGGTTCGCCACGGTCGTGGCCGAGCCGCTGGAACGCGGGTTCGGCCTGACGCTCGGCAACGCCTTGCGCCGTGTGCTGCTGTCCTCGCTTCAGGGCGCGGCCATCACCTCGGTGCATATCGACGGCGTCCTGCACGAGTTTTCGTCGATTCCAGGCGTGCGCGAGGACGTGACCAACATCGTCCTCAACATCAAGGAAATCGCCATCAGCCAGCACTCCGAGGGCGTCAAGCGCATGGTGCTCCAGAAGGAGGGCCCGGGCGTGGCCACCGCCGGCGACATCCAGGGCGGCTCCGAGGTCGAGATCCTCAATCCGGAGCACGTGATCTGCACGCTCGATGAGGGCGCCGCGATCCACATGGAGTTCACCTCGGCCTCCGGCAAGGGCTATGTGCCCGCAGAGCGCAATCGTCCCGACGATGCGCCGATCGGTTTTATCCCGGTCGACTCTTTGTTCAGCCCGGTGCGCAAGGTCTCCTACAAGGTGG
The DNA here is from genome assembly GCA_964458245.1 of uncultured Methyloceanibacter sp. Lineage (GTDB taxonomy): Bacteria > Pseudomonadota > Alphaproteobacteria > Rhizobiales > Methyloligellaceae > Methyloceanibacter. Next base: position 1,653 of record CAYWIA010000213.1, read on the forward strand.
AGAACACCCGCGAAGGCCAGATCCTCGACTTCGACAAGCTGTCGATGGAGATCGAGACCGACGGCTCCGTGCGTCCCGAGGATACGATCGCGCTCGCCGCGCGCATCGTACAGGACCAGCTGTCGGTGTTCGTGAACTTCGAGGAGCCGAAGAAGGAGCAGACCTACGAGCGGCAGCCCGAGCTCGTGTTCAACGCCGCGCTTCTCAAGAAGGTCGACGAGCTCGAGCTCTCGGTCCGCTCGGCCAACTGCCTGAAGAACGACAACATCGTCTATATCGGCGACCTGATCCAGAAGACGGAAGCCGAGATGCTGCGCACGCCGAACTTTGGCCGCAAGTCGCTCAACGAGATCAAGGAAGTGCTTGCCTCCATGGGCCTGCATCTCGGCATGGAAGTGCCGGATTGGCCGCCGGAAAACATCGAAGAGCTGGCCAAGCGCTTCGAGGACCACTACTAGAATTTCAGGCCGCGCACTCTGCGGCCTTACGAGCTCCGAGAAGGGGAGAATAATGCGTCACCGCAAAGCAGGCCGGAAGCTCAACCGGACGCCAACGCATCGCAGCGCGCTGCTGTCGAGCCTGGCAAACGCGCTCATCAAGCATGAGCAGATCGCGACGACGCTTCCCAAGGCGAAGGAGTTGCGCCGGGTCGCCGACCGCCTGATCACGCTCGCCAAGCGCGGCGACCTTCATGCGCGCCGTCAGGCCTATGCCCGCATGCGCGATGACGACATGGTGGCGAAGCTGTTCGAGACGCTGGGCCCGCGTTATGCCGACCGTTCGGGCGGCTACACACGGGTGCTGAAGGCGGGGTTCCGTTATGGCGATTCCGCGCCGATGGCGGTCATCGAGCTGGTGGATCGCGACGAGGACGCCAAGGGTCTCGACTCCGGTCCGACCCAGGAGCGCGAGGACGAGGGCGAGCAGGCTGCCGCGTAACGGATAGCCGCAAAGCGTCAGTCCC
>CAYWIA010000214.1:0-2568 GCA_964458245.1 uncultured Methyloceanibacter sp.
CGGAACTCCTCGGCGCGCCGGCCCATGAAGGCCTGCGTGGCAATGGCGGTGACCGCGTCATAGGGCAGCGTCGCGCCTCCAAATCCGGTCTCGCGCCCCCAGATCGCAAGGACGATGCTGGCCGGCACGCCATACTGCGCCTGGATCGCCGTCAGCGTCGGCTCGAGTTGCTTGAGCTTGGCGCGGCCACCGGCGGCGAGCCCCTTTAGGCTGCCCGCATTGAAGTAGTTCTGCGGCACGCCGAACTCGGCTTGCGGTTGCGGCTTGGGCTTCATGGCCGCAGGCATGGCCGGGCCTTCCGGATAGGCCGGGTCCGGCGGCTCGAGCTGCGGCAGCGACCAGTCGAGTTGCAGGCCTTTCAGCTGCTTGTCGAACGTCGCGCGCGAGATACCAGCGGCTTCCGCCTCGGGCCAAAGATCCTCCAGCCATTGGGCGAACCGCGCCTCGACCGCCTTCTTATAGGCGGTCACCGGATCGGCCCCGTGCGTCTCCATCGGCTCGCCGAGCAGCGCGGCAAGCCCCAGAGCGCAAGCAAACCCAAGCCGTGAGAGTCGGTCCATCCCCATGTCCCGCAATTATAATGGTCCGGTATTGTGGCGGGCGGTTTTGTCGCTGAAAAGGCGAAACGCCCTTACGAGGCCGCGCGGTCGTCCTTGAGGTGCTTTTCCCAGGCAAGCGCGTGTTCGACGATGGTGTCGAGGTCGTTGAGGCGGGGCTCCCAGCCCAGCACCTCGCGGATGCGGTCGGCCCCCGCCACGAGCGCCGGGGGATCGCCGGCACGGCGGCCGGTCGTGCGGACCGCGAAATCGGCGTGCGCCGCGTGCTTCACCGCCTCCACCACATCGAGCACCGAGAAGCCTTTGCCGTAGCCGCAATTGAGCACGACGCTCTCGCCCCCGCCCCGCAGATAGCGCAGCGCGTCCAGATGCGCCCGCACCAGATCGGTGACATGGATGTAGTCGCGAATGCAGGTGCCGTCCGGCGTCTCGTAGTCCGTGCCGTAAACTTCGAGCGACGGGCGCATGCCGAGGGCGGTCTCCGAGGCCACCTTGATGAGATGGGTCGCCCGCGGTGTGGACTGGCCGCTGCGGCCCTTCGGATCGGCGCCGGCGACGTTGAAATAGCGGAGCGCCACGAAACGCAAGGGATGCGCCTTGGCCGTGTCGCGCAGCATCGTCTCGGTCATCAACTTGGAACTCCCGTAGGGCGAGATCGGTTGAAGAACTGCGGTCTCGGTGACGGGATTGATCTCCGGGATGCCGTAGACGGCGGCCGTGGACGAGAAGATGAATTTCGGAATCTTGGCGGCGACCGCGCAGGCGAGCAGCGTGCGCGAGTTGCAGGTGTTGTTGAGATAGTAGCCCAGCGGATCGGTCACCGAGTCCGGCACGACGATGGAGCCCGCGAAGTGAAGGATGGCGTCGATCTTATAATCGCGCAGCAACCGGCTGACGAGTTCGGGGTCGCCCACATTTCCTTCGACGAAAGTGGCGCCCGCCGGAACCGACCAGCGGTAACCGGTGGACAGATTGTCGAGCACCACGACGTCCTCGCCGGCGTCGACGAGTTCGAGCGCCATGTGGCTGCCGATATAGCCCGCCCCACCGGTGACAAGCACACTCATTCGCTTAGGCTCCCGCAAAAGCCCCAATTGCAATTCCTTGCGTGGTATCGCAAAGAGGTTGAAGGACTTCTAAGTATCTGAGGCCGGATTTCTGGCCGTTTTTAGCCCGAAGGAGACTTGATGCCTGCTCGCGTCCGTAAAGCCGTGTTTCCCGTCGCGGGGCTCGGCACCCGCTTTCTGCCCGCCACCAAGGCCATGCCCAAGGAAATGCTGACGGTCGTCGACCGGCCGCTCATCCAGCACGTGGTCGACGAGGCGCGCGAAGCCGGCATCGAGCACTTCATCTTCGTCACCGGCCGGGGCAAAGGCGTCATCGAGGATCATTTCGACAGGCAGCCGGAGCTCGAGGAGACGCTGGCCGCGCGCGGCAAGACGGCGGAGCTGCAGATGCTCGCCGCGGGCCTGCCGGAGGCCGGGCAGGCAAGCTTCGTCCGTCAGCAGGAGCCGCTTGGTCTCGGTCATGCAGTGTGGTGCGCCCGGGACATCGTCGGCGACGAGCCCTTCGCCGTGGTGCTCCCCGACGTTTTGGTGCAGAGCCCCGGCAAAGGCTGCCTTGCCCAGATGCTCGACGTCTACGACAAGCGCGGCGGCAACATCCTCGCCGTCGAGCCGGTGCCTGACGATCAGACCAAGAATTACGGCGTGGTCGCCACAGGTCAGGCGGACGGAAACGTTTTTCCCGTAACCGGCATGGTGGAGAAGCCCGCGCCCGGCACCGCGCCGTCCAACCTCACCATTCTCGGCCGCTACGTGCTCCAGCCGCAAATCTTCAGCCTTCTCTCCTCGCAGGAAAAAGGTGCCGGCGGCGAGATCCAGCTCACCGACTCCATGCTGGCGCTCCTGAAGACGGAGCCCTTCTATGCGGTGGAGTACGAAGGCCGCGCCTTCGATTGCGGCTCCAAGGCGGGCTTCCTCGCCGCCAACGTCGCCTATGCTCTGGAGCG
>CAYWIA010000215.1:0-2551 GCA_964458245.1 uncultured Methyloceanibacter sp.
GGATCGCGGTGCGGATGCGGTTCGAGCCGCCGGTGCCGAGCGCGGTCACCGTGCCCTCCGGCTCCAGGATGATGGTCGGCGCCATCATGGACGACAGCCGCACGCCCTCGCGCCAGTCGTTATGGGCGCAAAGATCTTCCTCGCCGAGCATGTTGTTCAGCATGAAGCCGTGTTCGCCGACAATGAAGCCGTTGCCCTCGCCGTTGGAGAGACTGACGGCGGCGGCGTTGCCGTCCTTATCGATGACGCTGATATGGGTCGTGCCGCGATAGGCTTTCGGGTGCCGCACCGCCTTGCGGATTTCGTCCGCCAGCACGCCGCCTGCGAGACGCTCCGCGAGTCCCTCGCCGTGCTGCGCGCGCGCCTCGTTGGTGGCGGTCATGGCGGCGTGCAGCGCGTGTGTATCGATTGTCTCGCCCGATGCGGCCAAGGCTTCGAGATACGCAAGCCCGAAGGCGATCAACCCCCCGCCGGCCGAAGGCGGCGGGTTGAGCGCGACGCTCGCTCTGCCGTGACGCCACAGCAGCGGGTCGCGGAGCTCGACACGGTAGCGCGTCAGGTCTTGCGCAGTCAGATGGCCGCCGCGGTCGCGTGACTGTGCGGCGATGGCCCTGCCGATATCGCCCTCCGTGAAGAGGCGCGCGCCGTCCTCGGCCAGCCAGGAAAGCGTCTCGGCCAGCCCTTCATTGCGGAAGGTGTCGCCCGCTTCGAGCAGCTTGCCGCCGGGTGCGAAGATGGCGCGGGTGCCTTCGCTCTCTTGCAGGATCGGCGCGATGACAGTGAAGAGATAGGCCTGGAACGGGGTGAGCGGGAAGCCCTTGCGCGCGGCCGCCGCGGCGGGCTCCACCAAGCGCCGCATCGGCACTGTCCCGAGCGCCTCATGCATGGCGAAGAGGCCTTGCGCGATGCCGGGGGTGGCGCTCGACCCGAGGCCGATATGGAACTCCTGGGTGGCGGGCCCGAAATCGGCTTCGATCGGAAAGAGCGAGACCTCGTCCGCCTGGCGCCGTTTCAGCGGCGTCTCGACGAAGAAATCGAACAGCTTGACCGTGTCGCGTCCCGCCCGGCGCGCCATGAGAAAGCCGCCGCCGCCGGGCGAGGCGAACACCGCCTCGGCGACGAACGCCATGCACATGCCAGCGATTGCCGCATCGAAGGCGTTGCCGCCGTCGGCGAGAATCTCGGTGGCCGCGTCGGCGGTCAGCGCGTGGCCCGCCGCGACGACGCTGTGTCCTTTGCTCATGCGGAGTTGCCTAAGGCGAAGGGCGAAAGGGGGCAAGCGTCACGCGAGCCCCAAAACGATCATGGCCGGGACTTTGCCCGGCCATGACAATCTCTCTGCTTAAGCGGCGTGCTAGCCGAGACGCTTCTCGAGCTCACCCAGCTCTTCTTTCAGGCCGGCCGGCAACTTGTCGCCGAAAGTCTCGTAGTGCTCCTTGATCGAAGGAATCTCGGACTTCCAGCCTTCCGTGTCGACCCTGAGCAGTTCCTTGAGATCCGCCTCGCCGACGTCGAGACCATCGGTATCGAGCGCGCCTTCCGCCGGCACCTTGCCGATCGGCGTGTCGATCGCCTCGGCCGTGCCGTTGCAGCGCTCGAAGATCCACTTGAGCACACGGGCATTCTCGGCGAAGCCCGGCCACAAAAACTTGCCTTCGGGGCTCTTCCGGAACCAGTTCACGTAGAAGATCTTCGGCATCTTATCGCCGCCCTTCTCGCCAACCTTCAGCCAATGGGCGAAGTAATCGCCCATGTGGTAGCCGCAGAAGGGCAGCATCGCCATCGGGTCGCGGCGGATGTCGCCCTTCACGCCCGAGGCGGCGGCGGTCTTCTCCGAGGCCATGATCGAGCCGAGGAACGTGCCCTGCTTCCAGTCTTCCGCTTCGGTGACGAGCGGCACCACGGAAGCGCGGCGGCCGCCGAACAGAATGGCGTCGATCGGCACGCCCTTGGGATCCTCCCATTCCGGGGCGATGACCGGGCACTGGCCGGCGGGCGCGGTGAAGCGCGAGTTGGGATGCGCGGCGGGACGGCCGGCCTCCGGCGTCCAGGAGCGGCGCAGCCAATCCACGGTGTGCTCCGGCGTCTCTTCGGTCATTCCTTCCCACCACACATCGCCGTCATCGGTAAGCGCGACGTTGGAGTAGATGCAGTTCGAATCCAGCGTGCGCATGGCGTTGTAGTTGGAATGATCGGAGGTCCCGGGCGCCACACCGAAAAACCCGGTCTCAGGGTTGATCGCGTAGAGACGTCCGTCCTCGCCGAACTTCATCCAGCAGATGTCGTCGCCGATGGTCTCGGCCTTCCAGCCCGGAATCGTCGGATTGAGCATGGCGAGGTTGGTCTTGCCGCAGGCGCTCGGAAAAGCGGCGGCGATGAACTTCGATTCGCCTTCGGGATTGGTAAGCTTGAGAATCAGCATGTGCTCGGCGAGCCAGCCTTCGTCGCGCGCCTTCACCGACGCGATGCGCAGCGCGTGGCACTTCTTGCCGAGCAGCGCGTTGCCGCCATAGCCGGAGCCGTAGGACCAGATCTCGCGCGTCTCGGGGAA
>CAYWIA010000216.1:0-2540 GCA_964458245.1 uncultured Methyloceanibacter sp.
ATCGAGGCGGAAGGCTCCGAGCGCTTCCTCAACGTCAAATACACCGGCACCAAGCGCTTCGGCCTGGACGGCGGCGAGTCGATGATCCCGGCGCTGGAGCAGATCATCAAGCGCGGCGGTCAGCTCGGCGTGCGCGAGATCGTCATCGGCATGCCTCATCGCGGGCGCCTCAACGTGCTCGCCAACGTCATGGGGAAGCCCTACCGCGCCATCTTCAACGAGTTCCGCGGCGGCTCCGCACAGCCCGACGACGTCGAGGGCTCCGGCGACGTGAAATATCACCTGGGCGCGTCGTCGGACCGCGAGTTCGACGACAACCGCGTTCACCTGTCGCTGACCGCCAATCCCTCGCATCTCGAGATCGTCGATCCCGTGGTCCTCGGCAAGGTGCGCGCCAAGCAGGACCAGATGGGCGACAAGGAGCGCAAGGAGGTGCTGCCGCTTCTGCTGCATGGCGATGCCGCTTTCGCGGGCCAAGGCGTGGTCGCCGAATGCCTCGGCCTGTCCGGCTTGCGCGGCCACCGCACCGGCGGCTCGATCCACTTCATCGTCAACAATCAGATCGGCTTCACCACCGCGCCGCGCTTCTCGCGCTCATCGCCCTACCCCTCCGACGTCGCCAAGATGATCGACGCGCCGATCTTCCACGTGAACGGCGACGACCCGGAGGCCGTGGTCCACGTCACCAAGATCGCCACCGAGTTCCGGCAGCGTTTCGGCAAACCGGTCGTCATCGACATGTTCTGCTACCGGCGCCACGGCCATAACGAGGCGGACGAGCCGGCCTTCACCCAGCCGCTGATGTATCAGCGCATCGCCCAGCATCCGCGCGTGGTGGAGATCTACGCCGACAAGCTGATCAAGGAAGGTCTGTTCACCGCCGACGAGGTGGAGGATCTCCAGGCGCAGTTCCGCGCCTATCTCGAAGAGGAGTTTCTGGCCGGCGAGACCTACCGCCCCAACCGCGCCGACTGGCTCGACGGCAGGTGGTCCGGCATCGGCTTCGCCGACGAGGGCGCCCGCCGCGGTCTGACCGGCGTGGATCTCGACCTGCTGCGTCAGGTTGGCCGCAAGCTCACGGCGATCCCAGAGACCTTGACGCCGCACAAGACCATCGCCCGCATCATGGCGAACCGCCGCAAGATGATCGACGACGGCGAGGGCATCGACTGGGCGACCGCGGAATCGCTCGCCTTCGGCACCCTCCTGGTCGAGGGCTACAAGGTCCGCCTGTCCGGGCAGGATTCCGAGCGCGGCACCTTCTCCCAGCGCCACTCGGTGCTCATGGATCAGGTGACCGAGATGAAATACACCCCGCTGATGCACCTCTCCAAGGAGCAGGGCGACTTCGAGGTCATCAACTCGATGCTCTCCGAGGAGGCCGTGCTCGGCTTCGAATACGGCTACAGCCTCGCCGAGCCCAACGCGCTCGTGCTCTGGGAGGCGCAGTTCGGCGACTTCGCCAACGGCGCCCAGGTCGTCATCGATCAGTTCATCTCCTCCGGCGAGCGCAAATGGCTGCGCATGTCGGGTCTCGTGCTCCTGCTGCCCCATGGCTACGAGGGCCAGGGCCCGGAGCACTCCTCGGCCCGGCTCGAGCGCTATCTGCAGTCTTGCGCCGAGGACAATTGGCAGGTGGTCAACTGCACCACGCCCGCCAATTACTTTCATGTGCTCCGTCGCCAGCTGCATCGCGAGTTCCGCAAGCCGCTGGTGCTCATGACGCCGAAGTCGCTGCTCCGTCACAAGAAGGTGGTATCGACGTTGGAGGATTTCGGCCCGGAGTCGACCTTTCATCGCCTCTTGTGGGACGATGCGGAGTCGAAACCGGGCGACTCCGTCACGCTCGTTCCGGACGACCAGATCAGGCGCGTGGTCATCTGCTCGGGCAAGGTCTATTACGACCTCTATGAGGAGCGCGAGCAACGCGGCATCACCGACGTCTATCTTCTGCGCCTCGAGCAGCTTTATCCCTTTCCGGCCCGCGCTCTCATCCAGGAGCTCGGCCGCTTCAAGGACGCGGAGATGGTGTGGTGCCAGGAGGAGCCGAAGAACATGGGCGCCTGGAGCTTCCTGGAGCCGAATCTCGCTTGGGTGCTCGACCATATCGATGCCAAGCACGAGCGCCCGCGCTATGCTGGGCGCCCAAGCTCGGCGGCGACGGCGACGGGACTTGCGAGCAAGCATGCGCGCGAGGTGAAATCCCTCCTGGACGAAGCTTTGGGCTAGGCCGGAAAGGAACGGGCGAAAGAACCGATGGCGACAGAAATCCGGGTGCCGACCTTGGGAGAGTCCGTCGTCGAGGCGACGGTTGGCCAGTGGTTCAAGCAGGCGGGCGACGCGGTCGCCGCCGACGAGCCTCTGGTCGAGCTTGAGACCGACAAGGTCACCGTCGAGGTGCCGGCGCCCGCGTCCGGCGTGCTGTCGGAGATCATTGTGAATGCGGGGGACACGGTCGAGGTCGGCGCGCTGCTTGGCGCCATCGCCGACGGCGACGGCAAGGCGGCGCCCGCCAAGCAGCAGGCAAAGCCACAGGCCAA
>CAYWIA010000217.1:0-2517 GCA_964458245.1 uncultured Methyloceanibacter sp.
TGCCTTAGCGCTTGGAGAACTGGAAGCTACGTCGGGCTTTGGCCTTACCGTACTTCTTACGCTCCACGGTACGCGCATCGCGGGTCAGGAAGCCCGCCTTCTTCAGTACGCCGCGCAGCTCCGGCTCGAAGCGCGTGAGCGCCTTGGAGATGCCGTGGCGAACGGCGCCGGCCTGGCCCGAGAGCCCGCCGCCGGACACGGTGCATACCACGTCGAACTGCCCCTCGCGTGAGGCCGTCACAAGCGGCTGCTTCAGAATCATCCGGAGTACGGGACGGGCGAAATAGGCCGTATGGTCCTTTCCGTTGACGGTGATCGTGCCGGGGCCGTGCTTGACCCAGACGCGGGCCACTGCGTCCTTCCGCTTTCCCGTTGCGTATGCGCGGCCTTGCGCATCGACCTTTTTCTCGTAAACGCGCTCGGGCGCGGGCGCATCACCCTCGCCTTTCAGTTGAGCCAAATCTTCCAGCGTCGTCGTCTCGCTCATGGCTCCTAAGCGCTCCTTGCGTTCTTCGGGTTGAGGGCGGCGACATCGAGCTTCACGGGGTTCTGCGCCTCGTGAGGATGCTCGGGCCCTGCGTAGACTTTGAGGTTCTTCATCTGCTTGCGCGCAAGCGGACCTCTCGGCAGCATGCGCTCGACAGCCTTCTGGAGCACGCGCTCGGGATGCTTGCCGTCCAGGATCTTCTCGGCCGTGCGGCTCTTGATGCCGCCCGGATACCCGGTGTGCCAGAAATATTCCTTGCCGGCGCGCTTATTACCCGTGAACACGACACTTCCCGCGTTGATGACGACGATATTGTCACCGTCATCCATGTGGGGCGTGAAACTGGGCTTGTGCTTGCCGCGCAGCCGCGTCGCAATGAGCGCCGCAAGACGTCCGACCACCAGGCCGTCGGCATCAATGAGGACCCAAGATTTTTCGATATCCTTGGGCGTGGCGGAGAAGGTTTTCATGGTGCGCGTCACTTCAGGTCTTACAAAGATCGGCGCTTCTAACGACTCGGCCCGGTGCGGTCAAGTGGATTGGCGTTCTATATATATATCAGTTGCTTAGGTATGTGGTATTAGAATACCGCGCCAAAAACTGCTGAATTCGCGTGTTTTTTATGGGGTTTCCTGTAAGCGGTTGGCGTGACGGGACGCGCTCGACGAAGGCCGGAAAAAATGGACGATAGTCACATCCTGCTCTGTGAAGACCGCGAGGCGGTCCGGGTTCTGACCCTCAATCGCCCCACCGCGCGCAATTGCCTGTCCATGGACCTCATGGCGGCGTTGCATGGGGCGGTGACGGGGGCTGGCGACAACGAGGCCGTGCGGGCGGTGGTGCTGACCGGCGCTGGCCCAGCGTTCTCCTCCGGGCATGATCTCAAGGAGCTTACGGCGCACCGCAACGACGAGGATCGAGGCCGCGCCTTCTATGCGGAGACCCTGAGTGCCTGCTCCGACATGATGCTGGCCATCGTGCGGTCGCCGAAGCCGGTAATCGCCGCGGTGAACGGGATCGCGACGGCGGCGGGATGCCAACTCGTGGCAAGCTGCGATCTCGCGATCGCGAGCGCCGATGCACGCTTCGCCACGCCCGGCGTCAATATCGGCCTCTTCTGCTCCACACCGATGGTGGCGCTCAGCCGCAACGTGTCACGCAAGGGCGCCATGGAGATGCTGCTCCTCGGCGACATGGTCGATGCGCAGGACGCCCACGCGATGGGTCTCGTCAACCGCGTGGTCGAAGCGGACCGTGTGGTGAACGAAGCAGTCGAGTTCGGGCGGCGAATCGCGGAGAAGCCGAGCCGCACGCTCAAGATCGGCAAGGAGGCCTTCTACAAGCAGCTCGAAATGCCGCTCGAGGAGGCCTATCGCTATGCGGCGCAAGTCATGGTGGAGAACATGCTCGATGCCGAGGCCGAAGAAGGGATCGGCGCCTTTCTCGACAAGCGCGAGCCCAACTGGCCGCGCTGACTTGCAGCGATCATCCCCCAACCCACTTGCTCCTGCCATGGATCACGACAGCTACCAGGACGCCTATATTCGCGACATCCTCGTGCGCCATCGGGTGATCGCCATGGTCGGCGCAAGCCCCAAAGAACAACGGCCGAGCTATTTCGTCTTGAAGTATTTGCTGGCGAAGAACTTCGAGGTGATCCCCGTCAATCCGGGCCACGCGGGCAAGACCATTCTCGGCCAGCCCGCATTCGGCAGCCTCAGTGACATCGGCCGGCCCGTCGAGATCGTCGACATTTTCCGTAGTTCGGAAGCGGCACTTCCCATCACGCAAGAAGCGATCCGGGTCGGCGCCAAGGTCGTGTGGATGCAGCTTGGCGTCCGCAACGACGAAGCGGCGGCGCTGGCCGAGCAAGCCGGACTGAAGGTCGTCATGAACCGTTGTCCCAAGATCGAGTATGGACGCCTCTCGGGGGAGATCGGCTGGGCGGGCGTCAACTCGCGCCTGCTTTCGAGCAAGCGGCCGCTGCTTGGGCCCAAGGGCGGGCAGCAGCGCGCCCTCCGCGCCTCGGA
>CAYWIA010000218.1:0-2478 GCA_964458245.1 uncultured Methyloceanibacter sp.
GAACTCGCCGCGGCGTCCGGCGCGGTGGTGAATGTGAGCTCGATCGCCGGCGGACGCGTCCACCCCTTCGCCGGCCCGGCCTACGCGACGTCGAAAGCGGCGCTTGCGGCGCTGACCCGCGAGATGGCCGCCGACTTTGCTCCGTGCGGCATCCGGGTCAACGCCATCTCCCCAGGGGAGATCGATACGGCGATCCTGTCGCCGGGCACCGAAGCCCTGATCTCCGGCATTCCCATGGGCAGGCTAGGGCAGCCGGAGGAGGTGGCGAAGGTCATCTATTTCCTGTGCACCGACCCCTCGAGCTATATCAACGGGGCGGAGATCCACATCAATGGCGGCCAGCATGTCTAGGCGGCCACCACAAACCTGCCATCGGGCCCGTTTAGCGGTAAACTGGGGGCAGACGGTTTCAGCATGAAGGATTGGGCAAGGTGACGGCGCAGGATTCCATCGATCGCTATGCGACCGCGCGCTACGAGGTCAAGGAGGCGTATGAGGCCAAGTGGGCCCGCCGCATCGCGGTCTTCTTTCTTCAGCTCCTGATCCTGACGGTGATCCTCCATCGCTTCGCAGGCCTCGGAACGCCCGCGGCCATCAATCTGGTGGCCGTCTCGGTGGCCGGCATGGCGATCGCGGTGATCATCGCCTTCATCTCACTCATCCGCATCTGGTTCGGCGGCCAGACCGGCGCGGCGAACGACTTCGCCGCCATTGCCGTCGGCCTCGTCGGGCTCGCGCTCCCGGTCTACTTCTTGTCGAAGGCCGTGCTGCTGCCGCCGCTCACCGATGTGCAGACCTCGCGCGGCGCGCCACTACAGTTCACGGTCCTCGGCGCGCAGCGCCCCCGCGACGCCAATCCCTTGACGCCGCCGGATCCCGACAAGGCGGCGCTGCAGGCAGAAGCCTATCCGGATATCGGGCCGATGTTCCTCGAGCGCTCCGCGCCGTCCGTCTACGCCCTGGTCAACGAGGCCGTCGGCCGGCTGGGCTGGACCGTGGTGGTGAACGAGACGCCGGGCGAAAGCGGCGTGGGCCGCATCGAGGCGACCGACTCCACCATGATCATGGGCTTTACCGATGATGTGGTGGTGCGCGTGCAGGGCAACGACGCCAACACCCTGGTCGATATCCGCTCGGCCTCGCGCTACGGCATGCACGATTTCGGCGCCAACGCCGAGCGCATCCGCGCTTTCTATAATGAGGTCAACACGGCGCTGGAGAAGGGCGAGAAGACCGTGCTCGAGCAGGCGGCGCCCGAGGTCGAAGAAGAGCCGGTCGCCGAGCCCGCGACTGAGATCAAGAAGAAGCAGCGGCGCCGGAAGCGCGTACGTAGAAGCCGCTAAGCTTGTCCGTGGCGCCTTCCGCCGAGACCATGCCCCGCGCGCTGAGATGCTCTAGATGGGCGAGCACGTAGAGAGCCGCCGCCTCTTTCAGGTTGGCGTCGAGCGCGCCATAGAGCTTGGCCACGATGCGCGGGATGGTGCTCACGCCGTCGTCGATACAGGCGAGGATGTTCTGCTCGCGCCATTTGCGGTGGGTGATGTAGGCCCGCACCACGCGCTGCGGCGTCTCGATGCGCCCGCCATGGCCCGGCAGAAACACCTTGTCGTGGCGCTGCATCAGCCGTTCCAGCGAGGCGATGAAGTCGCCCATGTCTCCTTCCGGCGGCGCGATCACCGTCGTGTTCCAGCCCATCACATGGTCGCCCGTGAACATCGTCCGCTTGCCGACGAGTGCGAAGCACAAATGGTCCGGCGCGTGACCGGGCATATGGAGCACGTCGAGCGCGAAGCCGCGTGCCTTCACCGTGTCGCCATCGCCGACGGGCAGGTCCGGCCGGAACGCCGCATCGACGAAACTGTCGCCGAGCCCCGGCGCGCCGGCGCCGCGCGCCGTACCGGTCGGCCCATAGGCCACGATGTCGCCGCCGAGCCGCCTCTGCAGGGGAAGCGCCCCGTCGCAATGATCGCGGTGGCTATGGGTGATGAGGATATGGCTGATGCGTTCGCCCCGTGTCGCCGCGGCGATGGCCGAGAGATGGGCCTCGTCCGCGGGGCCCGGATCGATCACGGCAACCTCGCCCGAGCCGACGAGATAGGTGTTGGTGCCGAGAAAGGTGTAGGGGCCCGGATTGTTGGCCACGATGCGCCGCACACCGGGCGCCACGTCTTCGGGCACGCCGTAGTCGACATCCACGCTACGATTGAAGGCAAGCTCCGCCGACATGGTGTTTGGACGCTTTTTTTGGTCTTCTCGTGAACCCGCGCGGCATTCTAGCGGAGCGGTCGCCGGGAAACAGAGCTGCCGCCCCGGCAGCGTTAAATTTCCCATGGCTTTTTGCGCAAAATATGACTGTTTTCCGGCGCCTTGGGGCCCATTTGCCCCGTGACATCAGGGTGGGAAAACCAGCAGCCGGCGAACACACAAGAAGTGGTCGGAGTGGCAGGATTTGAACCTGCGACCCCCTCGTCCCGAACG
>CAYWIA010000219.1:0-2464 GCA_964458245.1 uncultured Methyloceanibacter sp.
ACGAACGTCTCGCGAAAACGCCCCTTCAACGGACGAGGTGATCGCATTCTACGCGTGGTTTTGGGAGCGGGCATAAGGCGGGGATTAGAAGGACTCCCTCCCCCTGAAAGGGGCGGGAGCTAGTCTATCAATGGAAGTCGCGGGATTTCGGGATGATGCGCTCGTTGCGCGGATGGCGGCGCGGGTGCCAGCGCGGGTGGCGGCGCTCGCCGCGCTCGCGCGGATCCTCGCCGGGGTTCTTGACGTGATCGGCCGGCGAAAGCGGAAGTTGCAGGTCGGGCTTTGCTTGCGATGACCGCCAGGAGCCGGGGTCGGGGCGGCGCACCTCGTCCGCATTGGCGATGCTGATCTCCATCTCTTCGCCGTCCTCGGTGAGGAGATGCAGCCAGTCGCTGCGATCCTCCAGGCGTTCGGCCACCACATGAATAATGTCCTCGTGGCGCTGCACGCGGCCATGAACCACGACGAGGCGGGCCCCCATGACGACCTTGCGCTGCCGCTCCAGCACTTTCGGCCAGATCACGGCATTGGCGACGCCGGTCTCGTCCTCGATGGTCATGAACACGACGCCCGCAGCCGAGCCCGGGCGCTGGCGTACGAGGATGACGCCGCCGACGCTGATGCGTGTGCCGTCGCGTGTTTGCTTGAGCGAGGTGCAAGAGAGAATGCGCGCGGCGGTAGCGCGTTCGCGCAAGAAATGCATGGGGTGGGCTTTGAGCGAGAGACGCAGCGTCCGGTAGTCGTTCACCACATGCTCGGAGAGCGGCATGACGGGCAGGGCGACTTGCGGCTCGCGGCCCGCCTCGGCGGTGCGCGCATGCTCGAACAGGGGAAGCGGAATTTCCTTCGGCAGGCCGCGCACCTCCCACAGGGCTTGGCGGCGGTCGAGGCCGAGCGAGCGGAAGGCATCGGCGCTGGCGAGCGTCTCCAGGCAGGCCCGGCCCACGCCGCTGCGCCGCCAGAGGTCGGCGACGTCGCGGTAGGGGTGCGCACGCCGTGAGACGAGGCGTTGTGCGTCCTCTTCGCGCAGGCCGTCGATCTGGCGCAAGCCCAGACGAAGGGCGTGTGTGTTCTGTTTCAATCCCTCCCCGTCACCCCCGGGCTTGTCCCGGGGGTCCAATTGGGAGTCTGCAACTTGCCGCTCCGCCCTATTGGATGCCCGGAACAAATCCGGGCATGACGAAGGATGAGCAGGCTCGAGCGTGCAGTCCCAATGGCTGTGGTTGATGTCGGGGGCGCGGGCCTCGACGCCGTGATCGCGGGCGCAACGCACGATCTGCGCCGGGGCGTAGAAGCCCATGGGCTGGGAGTTCAGAAGAGCGCAAGCGAACGCGGCCGGGTAATGGCATTTGAGCCAGGCCGAGACATAGACCAGATGCGCGAAGCTCGCGGCGTGGCTTTCGGGAAAGCCATACTCGCCGAAGCCCTTGATCTGGTTGAAGCAGCGTTCGGCGAAATCCGGCGGATAGCCGCGCGCGGTCATGCGGCCGACCATCTTGTCCTTGAGCGTGTCGATGGTGCCGCGCCGCCGGAAGGTGGCCATGGCGCGGCGAAGCTCGTTCGCCTCGGGGCCTGAAAATTTCGCCGCCACCATGGCAAGCCGCATGGCCTGCTCCTGGAACAGCGGCACGCCCATGGTCTTGCCGAGCACCTGGTGCAGCTCGTCATGCGGGCCATGATCCGGGTGCGGCGAGGGGAACGCGACCGGCTCGGCACCGGAGCGGCGGCGCAGATACGGGTGCACCATGTCGCCCTGGATCGGCCCCGGGCGCACGATGGCGACCTCGATGACGAGATCGTAGAAACATCTGGGCTTCAGCCGCGGCAGCATGTTCATCTGCGCGCGGCTCTCCACCTGGAACACGCCGATGGAGTCCGCTTTGCACAGCATGTCGTAGACGGCCGGATCGTCGCGCGGCACCGTGGCGAGCGAGACGTCTTTTCCGTAATGCTTTTTCAGCAGCGCGAAGGCCTTGCGGATGCAGGTGAGCATGCCAAGCCCCAGCACATCCACTTTCAAGAGCCCGAGAGCGTCGAGATCGTCCTTGTCCCATTCGATGAAGGTGCGGTCGTCCATGGCGGCGTTGCCGATGGGAACGACCTCGGACAAGGGCCCGCGGGTCAGCACGAAGCCGCCCACATGCTGGGAGAGATGGCGGGGAAAGCCGATCAGCTCGTGGGCAAGCTCGAGGCAGCGGGCGAGCAGCGGATCCGATGGATCGAGCCCCGCCTCGCGCACATATTTCTCGGGCAGCGATGAATTGCTCAAGCCCCAGATCGTGGTGGCCAGCGCCGCGACCGTGTCCTCGGAGAGGCCGAGCGCCTTGCCCACCTCGCGCACGGCGGAGCGGCCGCGATAGGAGATGACGGTCGCCGCCAGGCCGGCGCGGTCGCGGCCGTAGCGCGCGTAGATATATTGGATCACCTCCTCGCGGCGCTCGTGCTCGAAGTCGACGTCGATGTC
>CAYWIA010000220.1:0-2453 GCA_964458245.1 uncultured Methyloceanibacter sp.
TATGGTTTGCCCAAGGCCGCCACCATGCTGCTCATGCGCCAATACGCGCTCGATTACGGCGCCGAAGGTATCCGCTCAAATGGGGTCAACGCCGACCGTATCAGGAGCGGGCTGCTCACCGACGAGATGATCGCGGCCCGGTCCAAGGCACGGGGCTTGTCGGAGGCCGACTATATGAGTGGCAACCTACTCCGCGCCGAGGTCACGGCGGACGACGTGGCGCAAGCGTTCCTCGCACTTGCCAAGGCGCGAAAAACCACAGGGCATGTCGAGACGGTGGACGGCGGGAACATCGCCGCGGCGCTGCGCTAGCCGGTCCCGCAATATTTTGCGAGCCGTCGCCCAAAACGGGGCGATCCTAAGGGAGTTTTAACCACAAAGGGACAGGCTTCCCCCACGCCTTTCGCGGGGGGATTCGCCCATGTCGCCGTCCCCTCCAATGACATCTAGGGACGGATTTTTGCTTTAAATATTGAGAGATTTCAAATGGTTCTCCGCCTGAAAGTCACGCTCGCCTTTGCCGCCACGGCGCTGATGGCAGTCCTGGTGTCCTTCGTGCTCCAGCAACTGATCCCGAACGTGGGCGCGGCCGCGCTGCTTGCGCTCGTCGTCGCGGTCGGTCTCGGCGCGGCCTTCGGTTATTACTGGGGCGGCGGCCTTTCGAGGGCGCTCAGCGATCTCAGCAGCGTCATTCTGCGCTTCACCAAATGGGACATGGACGGGGTGGTCCCGCACGCGGCGCGGTCCGACGAGGTGGGCGGCATCGCCAAAGCCCTGAAGACGTTCCAAGCCGATGCGATTCAGTGGAGCGAGAGCCACAAGAGCGAGCAGGATAGCCAGGTTCAGGGGCGGCTTGCCTCGCAGCAGCGCACCGAGGAGCTGATCCATCAGTTCCGCGGCTCAATCGCCGGCATTCTCGGGGCCTTCGCCGACAGCGCGCGAACCATGGATGAGACCGCGCGGGTGCTGTCGAACGTGGCTTCCGACACGAACGAGCGCGTCACCTCCGTGGCCTCGGCTTCGGACGAGGCGTCCGCGAACGTGCAGACCGTGGCGGCGACCGCCGAGGAGCTGGCCGTTTCCGTCAGCGATATCGGCACGCGCGTTTCCACCGCGAGCCGCATCGTCAACCAAGTCACCGAGAACGCCCGCACCGCCAATCTCAAGGTCGAAGGCTTGGCCACCGCGGCACAGCGTATCGGTGACGTCGTGAGCCTCATTCAAGACGTTGCCGCGCAGACCAATCTGCTCGCGCTCAACGCGACCATCGAGGCCGCCCGGGCGGGCGAGGCGGGCCGTGGCTTTGCCGTGGTTGCGAGCGAGGTGAAGACGCTTGCCGACCAGACCGCCAAGGCGACCGATGACATCAAGCAGCAGATCAACTCGATCCAGAGCTCGACCAATGGCGCGGTAGAAGCCATGCAGTCCATCGTCACCACCATGAGTGAAGTGAACAAGAACACCCAGGAGATCGCCGGCGCGGTGCAGCAGCAATCGGCGGCGACCTCGGAAATTTCACACAGCGTGCGCCAGGCGGCGCGCGGCACCGAAGACGTGGTGGCCCATATGCCCGGCGTCACCAAGGCCGTCGACGAGACGAGCCAGTCGGCGACCCAGATGCTGCAAGTCAGCCGCGATCTCTCGCGCCAGGCCGAGCAGCTTCGCCATACGGTGGAGAACTTCCTGCGCCAGGTGGCCGCGGCCGACGCGTTGAAGCGGGCAAGCTAACAGTTTCAGGTTCAGGTTCCGCGTACGAATGGCCGGGATTCGTCCCGGCCTTTTCGCATCTGGTGCATTGATGCGTGCGATAAGCTAGCCTCCATCCGCTAAGGGGAGGGCCGCCGCGTGGGCCGAATCATCCGCATTTTCCTGTCGGGCGTTCTGGCGCTCCTGCCGATCATGGTCACGGTGATGGTGACCGCGTGGGTCGCGTCACTCGTGGCAAGTTATGCGGGTCCCGGCAGCTTCCTCGGCAATCTCATTACCTCGCTCGGGCTGAACGTCTACGACTCCTCGACGATCGCCTATTTCATCGGGCTCGGCATCATTCTCGCCGTCATTTTCGTGCTCGGACTATTGGTCGAATCCGGATTGCGCTCATGGATCTCCAACAGCTTCGACTGGCTGATGATGCGCATTCCGTTGGTCTCGAGCGTTTACGCCCTGTCCAAACGCTTCGTCGCGATCGTGGATCGCGGCGACGAGGACAGCCTTAAGAGCATGAGCCCGGTGTGGTGTTTCTTCGGCGGCGAGGGGAGCGCGGCGGTTCTGGCGCTGATGCCTTCGCACGAGCCGGTCGAGATCGGGGAGCACAGATATGTCCCGGTGCTGGTGCCCTCGGCTCCGGTGCCTTTCGGCGGCGCGCTGATCTATGTGCCGCAGGATTGGATCAGGCCGGCGGAAGGCGGCGTGGAGCGGTTGATGAATGTCTACGTTTCCATGGGCGTCACGCC
>CAYWIA010000221.1:0-2431 GCA_964458245.1 uncultured Methyloceanibacter sp.
CGCTGACGGCGTAGCCGACGCCCTTGGTCTCCAGCCAGCGCAATAGGGGCTGCTCATAGAGCGCGCTGTCGCCGCGGAGGAAGACCTGGTCGACACCCGCCGGCAGGGCCGCCAGCGCCTGCTCGATCACGCGCCGGCTGCCGGTGCCCGCGGGCACGTTGCCGTCGCGGAACTCGTCGGCCAGCACCACGTCCTGCTCGGCCCAGAGCGCCACCACCGGCTGGAAGCCGGTCCGCCCGTCGTAGGTCCAGCGCGCCGCACGCTTCTGGCTGTCCAGGATGGTGGCGTCGACGTCGAGGGTTGCCACCGCTTGCGGTCGCCGCGCCTGCAGCCAGGCCACCAGCTGGCGGTTGGCCTTCGCCAGACCCTGTAGCCGCGGCCCCTCGCCTGGGACGTGGCACTTCGTGCCCTGCCAGAGCGGCGGGGCGACCTCGTCGAATGCGTCGAGGAAATCTCGTGCCGTCTGTGGCGCCGGCAGGCCATGACCGAGCAGCAGCGCCAGCGCCGCATCGTCCCTGAACGTCGCGAGGTCATCGCAACGCTCGCCGCCCGCGGCCCAGAGGCTGAACAGCCCTTCGACCAGCTGGGACGGCGCGAGCCCGCGCTTGCGGCACTTGATCACGACCTCTCGGTCGAGCACCGCCGTGGCGTCGCTGGTCCGAAACGCCTCGATCAACAGCGGGACTCCGCCGTGCGCGGTGACCGCCCCCACGTCGCTCCGCTGATCCAGCTCGAAGGGCAGCCGCGCCTGATGCCTCATCACGACCCCCCTGTACCTCTCATCGTGATCCGTTCGGCGCCGTCGTAGGCTGATCGGATCGGGCCGACCCGCCGGGAGTGACCCATCGCCCCCTGTGCTCCGAGCACCTGGGGGGGACCCGTGCCCCGGTGGGTGGTCGCGGTGGATGCCTCGTGGGGAGTCCGCGCCTTCGAGCGCCAGTACAGGGATCGGCGAGCATCGCGACGGCTCGGACCTCAGCGGGAGCTTCGCCATGGAAGAGAGATCGCGAGCCTGGTTCGTCGGCGTCGACTGGGCCTCGCAGAATCACCACGCCGTCGTCGTCGATGCCACCGGCCGCAAGCTGGGCGAGCGCAGCTTCCGCCACGGTGGCGAGGGCCTCGCCGCTCTGGCGGCCTGGATCCTCGCCCTCACCGAGGCCGAGCCCGACACCGTCGAGGTCGCCATCGAGGCGCCGCACGGTCCGGTCGTCGAGACCCTCATGGCGCGCGGCTTCCGCGTCCACGCCATCAATCCGAAGCAACTCGATCGCTTCCGCGACCGCTTCTCGCCCGCTGGCGCCAAGGACGATAGCCGCGACGCGCTCGTCCTCGCCGATGCGCTGCGCACCGATCTGCGCTGCTTCCGGCGTCTGCAACCGCTCGATCCGTGTGTCGTCGAACTGCGCGAGTGCTCGCGTCTGCTGGAGGACCTGCGTCACGATCGCAATCGGCTCGCCAACCGCGTGCGCGAGCTGCTCTGGCGCTACTACCCGGCCATGCTCGAGCTCGACGATGACGTCGCCGCCCCCTGGTTCCTCGACCTCTGGAAACGCGTCCCGACGCCCAACAAGGGGGCGCGCGTGCGGCCGGAGACTGTCGAGCGCCTGCTGAAGCGCCATCGCATCCGCCGCCTCGACGCTGACCACGTGCTCGACCGCCTGCGCCAGCCCGCGATCGCCACCGCCGCCGGCACCGTCGGCGCCGCCACCGCCCACCTGGAGGTCGTCGTCGAGCGCCTCCGGCTCGTAAACCGGCAGATCAAGGACGCCGAGAAGCGGCTCGATCAGCTCACCGAGAAACTCGCCACTGCAACGGCCGAAGCCGACAGCGCCGCCACGACGCAGCGTGACATGACGATCCTGCGATCCTTGCCGGGCGTCGGCAGGGTCGTCCTCGCCACGCTGCTCGCAGAAGCCTCCGAAGCCCTGCAGCGCCGAGACTACCACGCGCTCCGCTGCCTGTGTGGCGTCGCGCCGGTGACCAAGCGATCCGGCAAGTCGAAGATCGTGCTCCGCCGCCAGGCCGCCCACGCCCGCCTCGCCAACGCCGTCTACCATTGGACCCGCGTCGCCGTGCAGCGCGACCCGCGAAGTCGGCAGAAATACGCCGCCCTGCGCGCTCGTGGCCACGGCCACGCCCGCGCGCTGCGATCGGTCGCTGATCGCCTCCTCGCCGTCGCCTGCGCCATGCTCGCCGCCGGCACCCCGTTCGACCCGGCACACCCCTCAAAGGTCATCGACGGCAACTCGGTTACCCCTTGCTGAAGGGTGGGGAGTCCCCCCCGCCGCACCCGACGGGTGAAACCCTACCCGACCTTCAACCCTGCGTCGCACCTGCGTTGCACACCCAAACCCAAATCCTACTCGGGGATCAGGGATGAGCAGCCCCTATTGCGCTGGCTGGAGACCAAGGGCGTCGGCTACGCCGTCAG
>CAYWIA010000222.1:0-2377 GCA_964458245.1 uncultured Methyloceanibacter sp.
GCCTACTCCGCCGCCGCCGCCTTGGCGTCGTCGACGCCGAGCTTGCCGAGGATGTCGATGGCGGCGCTGGCGATCGGCGTGCCGGGGCCGAAAATGGCTTTGGCGCCCGCTTCGTAGAGCTCCGGATAATCTTGCGGCGGGATGACGCCGCCGACGACGATCATGATGTCGCCGCGCCCTTGCTCTTCCAGCGCCTCGCGAAGCGCCGGCACCAGCGTCAGATGGCCGGCGGCGAGCGACGACACGCCGAGAATATGCACGTCGTTCTCGACCGCCTGGCGGGCCGCCTCCTCGGGCGTTTGGAACAGCGGGCCGATATCCACGTCGAAGCCGAGATCGGCGAACGCGGAGGCGATCACCTTCTGGCCGCGGTCATGACCGTCCTGGCCCATCTTGGCGACCAGGATGCGCGGCCTGCGGCCGTGCTCGGTCTCGAAAGCCTCGATCAGCTCTGCGACGCGGGTCATGTTTCCGTCCTTGCGGCCCATCTCCGACTTATAGACGCCGGAGATTGCCGAAACGTTGGCGCGGTGGCGGCCATAGACCTTCTCCAGCGCGTAGGAAATCTCGCCGACGGTCGCCATGGCGCGGGCCGCGGCGACCGCGCCTTCCAGCAGATTGCCCTTGCCGGTCTCAGCGTACTCCGTGAGCGCATCGAGCGCACGCGTCACCGCCGCCTCGTCGCGTTCGGCCCTGAGGCGCGCGAGCTTGTCGAGCTGCTGGCGGCGCACGGAGCGATTGTCGACCTTGAGGATGGCGATGTCCGCGTCAGAGTCGGAGCGGTACTTGTTCACGCCGACGATGGTCTGGCGGCCGGAGTCGATGCGTCCTTGGGTGGCCGTCGCCGCCTGCTCGATCATGCGCTTCGGAATGCCGGCCTCGATGGCCTTGGCCATGCCGCCGAATTTCTCGACCTCCTCGATATGCTCCATCGCGCGCTTGGCGAGGTCGTAGGTGAGGCGCTCGATGTAGTAGCTGCCGCCCCACGGATCGATGATGGCTGTCGTGCCGCTTTCCTTCTGCAGCATCAGCTGCGTGTTGCGGGCGATACGCGCGGAGAAGTCCGTCGGCAGGGCAAGCGCCTCGTCGAGCGCGTTGGTGTGCAGCGACTGGGTATGGCCTTGGGTCGCGGCCATGGCCTCGACGCAGGTGCGCACCACGTTGTTGAACACGTCCTGCGCCGCGAGGCTCCAGCCGCTCGTCTGGCAGTGGGTGCGCAGCGCCAGCGACTTCGGGTCCTTGGGCGCGAACTCGTCCATCATGAGCTTCGCCCAGAGCACGCGCGCGGCGCGCATCTTGGCGATCTCCATGTAGTAGTTCATGCCGATGGCCCAGAAGAACGAGAGCCGCGGCGCGAAGCTGTCGACGTCGAGGCCCGAGGCGATGGCCGCGCGCACATATTCGATGCCGTCGGCGAGCGTGTAGGCGAGCTCCAGGTCCGCCGTCGCGCCGGCTTCCTGCATGTGATAGCCGGAGATCGAGATCGAGTTGAAGCGCGGCATCTCCTTCGAGGTGTAGCCGATGATGTCGGAGACGATGCGCATCGAGGGTTCGGGCGGATAGATGTAGGTGTTCCGCACCATGAACTCTTTGAGGATGTCGTTCTGGATCGTGCCGGAGAGTTGATCGTGCGGCACGCCTTGCTCTTCGCCGGCGGCGATGAACAGCGCCAGCACCGGGAGCACCGCGCCGTTCATGGTCATCGACACCGAAACCTGATCGAGCGGGATGTGATCGAACAGGGTGCGCATGTCGTAGATGGAGTCGATGGCGACGCCCGCCATGCCCACGTCGCCCGTCACGCGCGGATGATCGCTGTCGTAGCCGCGGTGGGTGGCGAGATCGAAGGCGATGGACACGCCCTGCTGGCCGGCGGCGAGATTGCGCCGGTAGAAGGCATTGGAATCCTCGGCCGTCGAGAAGCCGGAATATTGGCGCACGGTCCAGGGCCGCTGCACATACATGGTGGGGTAGGGGCCGCGCAGATAAGGCGGCACGCCGGGGAGCCCGTCGAGAAAGTCGAGGCCCTTGAGATCGTCCGGCCCGTAGACCGGCTTCACCGCGATCTTTTCCGGCGTTTCCCAAGCGGGCGCCTCGGAGGCGAGCGCCGGCTCGCGCGGCTCCTCGAATTCGATCTCGGTGAATTTCGGAATTCCGGTCACTCAAGCCCCCAAATTCGTGTAGGCGCCGCGCAAGGTTTCGAGCGCGTCGGCGCCGGCCGCGACGAAGTGCTCGACGCCCGCCGATTTCAGCTCTGCTTCCAGATCGCCCGGCTTGCCCGCGAGATAGATGTGCTTGGCGCCGGCCTCTCTCAATTGTCGTGCCGCGTCTGCCCCGCCGCTCGCATAGACCTTGTCGGATGAGCAGAGACAGACAA
>CAYWIA010000223.1:0-2370 GCA_964458245.1 uncultured Methyloceanibacter sp.
CTACAACGGCGATTGGGGCAACTTCAAAGTGTCGGCGGCGGGTTCGTATACCTGGGTCGAGACGGGCGTGCTCAGCCTGGCGCAGACCGACATGTACCAGGCCGGCGCCACCGTCATGCATGTGCCGTCTGGTCTCGGCCTCTACGGCATGTACCAGAACGAAGAGTCGGCTGGCGTTCCCAGCACCGACGCTTGGTACCTGAAGCCCTTCATCAAGAGGGCCTGGAACCCGCTCGGCTCCACGATCCTCTATGGCGAGTGGGCGCGGTATGATGATCAGTTCGCCAGTCAAGTCGGCGCCGACCAGTGCGTCACCGGCGGCTTCGGGGGCGGTACCGGTATCGGCGGCTTCTGCGGGAACAACGCCGCGAACACGGTCGCCGTCAGCGGCTCCGAGATGGAGCGCTTCGGACTGGGTGTCGTTCAGGAGATCGACTCCGCCGCGATGCACCTGTTCGCCCGCTGGCAGCACCAAGACGCCGATATCGACTTCGTCGGCACCAACGTGAACGGTGTCAACTCGTCGGTCCGTCAGGATTTCGAGAGCTGGGACCTGTTCCAGCTCGGCGGCATCATTTTCTTCTAGTTCTCCACCCAAACCAAAAGCCTAATCCCAACTTGAGCCGCTCCCTTCCGGAGCGGCTTTTTCTTTTGCTTTTTCTTTCCCTTACCCTTTGGTCCAAAGTACAATTTCCCCCGATACGCGCTCCGCATAGGCTCCTCCGCGAGCCAAGGACACTTCGTTCCAGGGCCCGCCGGCCCCTGCTTAAAGGGCGCGGACAGGCTCGAAAATCGGCGGAAATAAGCCAATAAGCCTAGCGTTTAGGGAGGTTCCCATGCTTCATCAGGTCATCGAGACTTTGAACTCGCAGATCGCCGTGCGATCCCGCTACGACAATTTCATCGGCGGCGACTGGGTCGCGCCCACCGACGGCCGCTACTTCGACAATATCAGCCCGGTCACCGGCAAGCCGGTCTGCCAGGTCGCGCGGTCTCAAGCCGCCGACGTCGAGCTGGCGCTCGACGCCGCCCACAAGGCGAAAGACGCCTGGGGCAGGACCTCGCCGACCGAGCGCTCCATGCTCCTCAACAAGATCGCCGACCGCATGCAGGAGAACCTGGTGCTGCTGGCGACGGTGGAGACCATCGACAACGGCAAGCCGATCCGCGAGACGCGCATGGCCGACATTCCGCTGGCCATCGACCATTTCCGCTATTTCGCGGGCTGCATCCGCGCGCAGGAAGGCGGCCTCAGCGAGATCGATCACGACACTGTCGCCTACCACTACCATGAGCCGCTGGGCGTGGTCGGCCAGATCATTCCGTGGAACTTCCCGATCCTCATGGCCTGCTGGAAGCTGGCGCCGGCGCTCGCGGCAGGCAATTGCATCGTGATGAAGCCCGCCGAGCAGACGCCGATGTCGATCATGGTGCTGATGGACATCATCGGCGACATCCTGCCGGCCGGCGTGCTGAACGTGATCAACGGCTTCGGCGTCGAAGCCGGCAAACCGCTCGCCCAGAACAAGCGCATCGCCAAGATCGCGTTCACAGGCGAGACCACCACCGGCCGCCTCATCATGCAGTACGCCTCCGAGAATTTGATCCCGGTGACGCTCGAGCTTGGCGGCAAATCGCCGAACATTTTCTTCGACGACGTCATGGCGGAGGACGACGACTTCTTCGACAAGGCGCTCGAAGGCTTCGCCATGTTCGCCCTGAACCAGGGCGAGGTGTGCACCTGCCCGTCGCGCGCGCTGGTGCAGAAGTCGATCTACGACCGCTTCATTGAGAAGGCCATCGCCCGGGTGAACCGGGTGAAGCAGGGCAACCCGCTCGAAGCCAGCACCATGATCGGCGCCCAGGCCTCAAACGATCAGCTGGAGAAGATCCTCTCCTATATCGATATCGGCCAGAAGGAAGGCGCCAAGGTGCTGACCGGCGGCGAGCGCAACGTGCTCGAAGGCGATCTCGCCGAGGGCTATTACGTGAAGCCCACGGTGTTCGAGGGCCACAACAAGATGCGTATCTTCCAGGAGGAGATCTTCGGGCCCGTGCTGTCGGTCACCACCTTCGAAGACGAGGACGAAGCGCTCGAAATCGCCAACGACACGCTTTACGGGCTCGGCTCGGGCGTGTGGACGCGCGACATCAACCGAGCCTATCGCTTCGGCCGCGGCATCCAGGCCGGGCGTGTGTGGACCAATTGCTACCACCTCTATCCGGCGCACGCGGCCTTCGGCGGCTATAAGAAGTCGGGCATCGGGCGCGAGAACCACAAGATGATGCTCGACCACTACCAGCAGACCAAGAATGTGCTGGTGAGCTACAGCCCCAAAGCGCTCGGGTTCTTTTAAGCAAGGACATCGC
>CAYWIA010000224.1:0-2336 GCA_964458245.1 uncultured Methyloceanibacter sp.
CCGAAACGGCCCGAAAATCCACGCTTTTCCTCCGGCCCTTGCACCAAGCACAAAGGCTGGTCGCTAGACGCGCTCAAGGGCGCGTTGCTCGGCCGCAATCACCGCCAGCCGGAGATCAAGGCGCGTATCGAGGCGGCGCTTCACAAGACACGCGCGCTGCTTAAGCTGCCGGACGGCTATCGCGTGGCCCTGGTGCCCGCGTCCGACACCGGCGCCGTGGAGATGGCGCTGTGGTCGCTGCTCGGCCCGCGCGGCGTCGACGTGCTCGCCTGGGAAGCCTTCAGCAGCGATTGGGTGAGCGACATCGTCGAGCAGCTCAAGATCGCCGATGTCCGGGCGCTGACCGCGCCGTACGGGGAGCTGCCGGATCTCGCCCAAGTCGATTTCAGCCGCGACGTGGTGTTCGCCTGGAACGGCACCACCTCCGGCGTGCGCGTGCCCAACGCGGATTGGATCGCGGGCGACCGCGAAGGCCTCACCATCTGCGATGCGACCTCGGCCGTGTTCGCCCAGGACATCGATTGGCGAAAACTCGATGTCGCGACCTATTCCTGGCAGAAGGTGCTGGGCGGCGAGGCGCAGCACGGCATGCTGATCCTATCCCCGCGCGCAATCGAACGGCTGGAAAGCTACACGCCGCCTTGGCCGTTGCCGAAGCTTTTCCGCATGACGAACAGGGGCAAGGTAATGGAGGATCTGTTCGAGGGGCAGACCATCAACACGCCGTCCATGCTGTGCCTCGAGGACTATATGGACGCGCTTGCCTTCGTCGAGACCATCGGCGGACTGAAGGGCGCGATGGCCCGCGCCGACGCCAATGCAAAAGTCATCGCCGACTGGGTCGTAAAAACCCCGTGGGTGGACTTCGTGGCGGTCGATCCCGCGACCCGTTCCAACACGTCCGTGTGTCTCAAGGTCGTCGATCCCGAGGTCACGGCGCTGTCGCCTCAGTCGCGGGACGATTTTCCGCGGCGCATGACGGCGCGGCTCGAGCAGGAGGGGGTGGCGTACGACATCGCCGCGTATCGCGCGGCACCTCCGGGCTTGCGCGTCTGGACCGGGTCCACGGTCGAGACCTCCGACGTCGAAGCCCTGATGCCGTGGCTCGACTGGGCCTTCGCGTGCGAGAAACAGGCCTTGGACAAAGCGGCGTGAGCCGGCGTAGGAACGCTCGCTTCCTGGCGGGCCTCACGCTATAACGACACACGGCCCTGCGCTTCCGCGGGGCCGTTTCTGTGTTTTCTCCAGGATTTAGGGGACTTTATCGTGGCCAATGTCGTGGTCGTCGGCTCCCAATGGGGTGACGAGGGCAAGGGCAAGATCGTGGACTGGCTGTCGGAGCGCGCCGACGTGGTCGTGCGCTTTCAGGGTGGCCATAATGCCGGCCATACGCTCGTGGTCGACGGCACGACCTACAAATTGTCTTTGCTGCCCTCGGGCGTGGTGCGCAAGAACAAGCTCGCGGTGATCGGCAACGGTGTCGTGGTCGACCCCTGGGCGCTCGTGGACGAGATCGCGCGCATCGAGGCCCTCGGTGTCACCATCTCCCGCGAGAACCTGCGGATCGCCGAGAACGCCACCCTCATCCTGCCGCTTCACCGGGAGCTGGACGCGCTGCGCGAGGCGGCCGCGGGCGACGGCAAGATCGGCACCACCAAGCGGGGCATCGGGCCCGCCTATGAGGACAAGGTGGGGAGGCGCGCCGTGCGCGTCATGGACCTCGCCAGACTTCAATCGCTGAAGCCGAAGATCGAGCGGATCCTAGCCCACCATAACGCCTTGCGCCGCGGGCTCGGCGAGCCGGAGATCAGCGCCGATCAGCTCTGCGCCGAGTTGACGGCGATCGCGCCGAAAGTGCTGCCTTACATGGATACGGTGTGGCGGCTGCTCGACGAGGTCCGCCGCGAAGGCAAGCGCATCCTGTTCGAGGGTGCGCAAGGCGCGCTGCTCGACATCGACCACGGCACCTATCCTTTCGTCACCTCGTCGAACACGGTCGCGGCACAGGCCGCGACAGGTTCCGGGATGGGGCCCGGCGCGCTCAATTACGTGCTCGGCATCACCAAGGCCTACACGACTCGGGTGGGCGAGGGGCCGTTCCCGACCGAGCTTCATGACGACACCGGCAGGCTGATCGGCGAGCGCGGGGCGGAGTTCGGCACGGTGACGGGCCGGCCGCGCCGCTGCGGCTGGTTCGATGCGTGCCTCGTGCGCCAGACTTGCAAGGTCGGCGGCATAAACGGCATCGCGCTCACCAAGCTCGACGTGCTGGACGATCTGCCCGGCGGCACGCTCAAGATCTGCGTGGGCTACAAGCTCGACGGCGGCGAGATCGA
>CAYWIA010000225.1:0-2334 GCA_964458245.1 uncultured Methyloceanibacter sp.
TGTAGCGCGACAGAGAATACTGCGAGTTAGGCGACACCCAGATTTACGAGACGTCGCCTCCGGTCGACCTGCTTGTCCGGCGTTGAGTTCGCCGGGGGAGGAGGATGAGCCGGCTCGATGGGGAGGCTCGCATGACGATCAAGGCGCTGACTGTCCGTGGGGTGACGCGGAGCGAGATCGCTCGTCTGTTGGGCGTCACGGAGGGGGCGGTCAGGTATCACGCCAACCGCATGGCAGCGGGGACTGTCGACGGTCGATCGCGTCAGGTTCACAAGGCCGCGGCCCATGCAACGGCGATCGAGCATTGGCGCAGCCGGCAGGAAGGTGACCGGATCAATCTCGCGGCCCTGCACGCGTGGCTTCGCGTGGAGCACGGCTACGACGGCAGTCTTCGCTCGGTGCAACGGTACTGGAAGCAGGCCTACCCGGCGCCGGCGATCCGGGCGCGGCGGCGCGTGGAGACGCCGCCTGGCGCGCAGGCGCAGGTGGACTGGGCGCATTTTCGCGGCGTGATCCTCGGCGACGAGGCGGTCGATCTCGTTGCGCTGCACATGGTTCTCTCGTGGAGCCGCAAGGAGGCGATCGTCTGGGCGCGCTCGAAGGACATGCTGTCCTGGATCGCCTGCCACACCGCCTGCTTTACGCGCCTCGGTGGCGTGCCGGCCACGGTCCGGGTGGACAATGAGAAGACGGCGATCGCTCGCGGTGCCGGCGCCTGGGGAACGATCAACCCGACCTATCGGCGCTACGGCACGATGATGAAGTTCCACATCGACGCGTGTGCACCCCGTCAGCCCCGCGCGAAAGGGAAAGTGGAACGCCGCGTCCGCGATCACCGACACGCGATCGATCCCTACGGCCGGGTCTTCGACGATCTGGAGGCCTTGCAGGCGTGGACCGACGCGCAGGTCGAAGCGCGTGGTCTGGAGCGTCGCTGCCCGGCAACCGGAACCACGGCAGCCGAGGCCTGGATGAGGGAGAAGCCGAGCCTGACCAGGCTTCCCGAGACGTTGCCGGAGCCGTTCGACGTGGTCGTCACCCGCACCGTCGGGCGCGACGGTCTGGTCGCGTTCGAAGGACGGCAATATAGCGTGCCGTACCATCTGGTCGGCGACAGCGTCGAGGTGCGTGGCGTCGCCGGCGCGGTGCAGGTGCTCAAAGCCTGCGAAATGGTTGCCATCCATCCGCGCGGAACCGAGCGCCGGCTGCTGATCGATCAGCGCCACTATGACGGGCCGAACACCGAACGGGTGATCGCCCCGCCGCCGCTCGGTCGCATGGGCGCGCGGATCCAAGAGCTGGCCCAGGCGCCCGTGGCGCGCCATTCGATCGAGCTCTACGCCGCCCTGGCGGAGGTCGCTCGATGACCGCGGCCAAGCCCAAGCTCGACATTGATGCCACCCGCGAGCGGCTGAGCGCCCTGGGTTGCGGCTACGCCGCCGAGCATCTGGGGCACCTGCTCGGCGAGGCCGTGCGCACCGAGATCGCACCCCACAGCTTCCTCGATCGGCTGCTTGCAGTCGAACTCTCGGCTCGCGAGGAGCGACGGGTCAAGACCTCGCTGAAGCTGTCGAACCTGCCGACCGGCCAGACGCTGGAGAACTTCGACTTCGCCTTCCAGCCCGCGATCGAGCGCTCCCGGATCGACACCCTGGCCAGCTGTGCCTGGGTCCGCGGCACCGAGACCGTCCTGCTGCAGGGTCCGCCCGGAGTCGGCAAGACCCACCTTTGCGTGGCCCTCGGCATCAAGGCGGTCGAGCTCGGCTTCTCGGTCCAGTACTTTCGCTTCGACGAACTCATGACCGCCATGAAGGTCGACGCCGACATGGCGCCCGCGCGGCTCAAGCGGCGCAAGTACATGTCTACCGCGCTCCTCATCGTCGACGAGCTCGGCTTCGAGCCGATGACCCGCCAGGAAGCCAGCTTGTTCTTCCGGCTGGTGACCTACCGCTACGGCCGCGGCGCCATCCTGATCACCACCAACAAGAGCGTGCGTGACTGGACGGAGCTACTCGCCGGCGACGAGGTTCTGGCCACCGCCATCCTCGACCGCCTGCTGCACCGCGCTCATGTCCTCAACATCAAGGGCCGAAGCTATCGGCTCAGGGACCTCGAGGACGCGCTCAAACTGGCACACGCCTGACCTGAT
This sequence comes from uncultured Methyloceanibacter sp., assembly GCA_964458245.1. Lineage (GTDB taxonomy): Bacteria > Pseudomonadota > Alphaproteobacteria > Rhizobiales > Methyloligellaceae > Methyloceanibacter. The sequence continues at coordinate 2,150 of CAYWIA010000225.1, forward strand.
TGCTGCGATCCCGGCCGCACCCGGGCGCGCGCAGACTCTTGCGGTCCCCGCGCCCGGCCCCGGCCTCGCCGACCGACTTCGCAAATCCGGGTGTCGCCTTAACTCGCAAGACTGGATGTCGCTTGACAGGTGTCATCGGTCATCGTCGTCGTCTCCGGTTCGGTTTCAGGTCTCGCAACCCGAAC
>CAYWIA010000226.1:0-2307 GCA_964458245.1 uncultured Methyloceanibacter sp.
TCGTCCTCGAGCCGGGCGATGGTCTGCGCGAAAGCGCCGGAGAGACTGGCGAGCGTGGAGCGCTCCACCTTGACCCCGGAGCGTTCCATGCTCGCGAGCACGCTCTGCAACGGCCGCTCCAGCGTCTCGTAGACGGTGGTGACGGATTCCGCCGCGAGCCGCGGCTTGAGCACCATCCAGAGGCGGAGCGCGATGTCCACTTCCTCGCCCGCATACTCGGCGGCGCGCTCGACCGCGACACGATCGAAGCTCACCGCCGCCTTGCCGGTGCCCATCACCTCTTTCTCGGTGAGGCAGGTATAGCCGAGCAGCGAGCCCGCGAGCTTCGGCGGCAAATGCTCCGCGCGCCCGGCGTCCAGCGCATATGACATGAGGCAGGGATCGTCGATGGCCGTGAGCTGAATGCCGTAGCGGGCGAGCGCCACCATGTCGGGCTTGGCATTCGACACGATCTTGAGCACAGCCTCGTCCTCGAGGACCGGCTTCAAGAGGTCGAGCGCCTCGCGCAACGGAATCTGCGCCACCACCGTCTCGCCGCCGAGACCGAGCTCGTCGCCCGCGCTGTGCCCGAGCGGCACATAGGCCGGGTGGCCGGGAGTGAGCGCCAGCGCCACCCCGGCGATTTCGCCGGTCATCGGATCGGCCGAGCTGAGCTTCGCCCGGAAGGCGAAATGCCCTTGGAAGCGCGCGGCCTCCAGCAAACCGGCGAGGCGCTCTGCCTCGGTCACCGTCTCGTAATTGGCGCGGTCGAAAGGAACGTCCTCGAGTCGCCCGGCGCGCTCGATGGCGAGTTCCGCCGGCGAGCCGCCTTGCACGGGCGTGTCGCGGGCGGGGCCGGTCTCGCCGCGCGGGCTCTTGCGCAAGGGATGGTCGTAATCGTCTTTTTTCTTGCGCGGCGCGGTGGACGGCTTCGCCTCGCCTTCGGGAAGCTCGGCGCCCAGGCCTTCCGCCACCCGCCGCAGCAGCGTGGAGAATTCCATGTGCCGCATGAAGGCGGTGAGCACGTTGGGGTCGGGCAGGCGTACGGCGGTTTCGGCCAAAGGTATGTCGAGTGGGGTCTCGCAATCGAGCGTGACCAGCGTCTTCGACAGCCGCGCCTGGTCCGCAAAGGCGATCAAGCTCTCGCGGCGCTTCTGCTGCTTGATCTCCGAAGCGCGCATGAGCAGCGTTTCGAGATCGCCATACTCGTTGATGAGGAGCGCGGCGGTCTTGACGCCGATGCCCGGCACGCCGGGCACGTTGTCGGAGGTGTCGCCGATCAGCGCCTGCACCTCGATGACCTTCGACGGCGGCACGCCGAACTTCTCCATCACGCCCTCTTCGGCGATCACCTTGTTCTTCATGGTGTCGTACATGCGAATGCCGGGGCGAACGAGCTGCATCAGGTCCTTGTCCGAGGAGACGATGGTCACCTCGGCGCCCGCCTTCCAGGCCTGAATCGCGTAGGTCGCGATCAGGTCGTCGGCCTCGTAGCCCGCCTTCTCGATGCACGCGACATTGAACGCGTGCACGGCGTCGCGGATCAGGGGGAATTGAGGGATGAGGTCCTCCGGGGCCTCCGAGCGATTGGCCTTGTACCCCGAGAAGAGATCGTTGCGAAACGTGTGCTCGGAGAGGTCGAAGATGGCGGCGAGATGCGTCGGCGGGTCGAGTTCGCCCGTCTCACGGAGCAGCTTCCACAGCATGCCGCAAAAGCCGTGGACGGCGCCGACGGGCAATCCGTCCGAGGGCCGGGTCAGCGGCGGCAGCGCGTGATAGGCGCGGAAAATGTAGCCGGAGGCGTCGATCAGGTAGACGTGGTCCCCTTTCGCAACCGGCTTTCCGGCAGCGGATTGGGTGGTCTTTTTGCTTGTCATGATGCGGGGAATATAGGGACTGCGGCGCGCTCAAGGGAGTCGCTTCGCAGCCTCATCCACGGCCGTCTACGACTATCGGGTCTTGGCCAGCTCGGGCTTCGGCTGCGCGGGGCTGCCTGGCTGCTGATTGCTGCTGCCCGGCGCAAACGCCTTGTCGGTGCCGCCGAAGGTCTTCTCGATATAGTCGGTGAAATACTTGTCGAGGAAGGGAAAGGCCCGGGCGAAGCGAGTGAAGTCCTTCTGCGCGATGAACAGCAGGAGCCCGTCTTCCAGCGCCTCCACGAGCCCGGTGCGGAGCTCGGACTTGACCAGCACCCGCTCGCCGAAATGCTCGCCGGGGCCGAAGACCTTCTCGAAATGCTCGCCCGTGTCGGGATTGTCGATGGTGAGCTTGAAGGCGCCGTTGATCACCGTATAGAAGCCGTCGATCAGCATGCCCGGCTCGAACACC
>CAYWIA010000227.1:0-2287 GCA_964458245.1 uncultured Methyloceanibacter sp.
CGATACCGCCCACCTAACGCGGCCCGTGCCACATCCGAACCTGGACGGGCTGGATAAGTCCGTCGTGGAACGCCTGCGCCCGCGATTGGAGCCTCTTGAGGTTGGCGGACGACAGACAGGCTTCAACGCCGAGCAGCGTGTCGCCATGGCCGAAGCGGTGCTGCGTGCCATGTCCCTGACGAGCGACTTCGCCCGAGTTGTTCTGCTGGTCGGTCACGGCAGCACGACTGTCAATAACCCTCACGCAACGAGCCTCGATTGCGGCGCCTGCGGCGGACATACGGGTGAGGCCAACGCGCGCGTTGCCGCCGCCATCCTCAACGACGTGTACGTGCGTGACGCGCTGAGGTTCCGCGGGATCTTCATCCCTGAAGATACGTGGTTCCTTGGCGCCTTACATAACACTACAACCGATGACGTTACGCTATTCGATGACGACAGGGCCCCGGCATTATTCCGAGAGGAAATCGACCAACTCAAGCCTCGGCTTGAAATGGCGTCTTCAATTGCAAGACGCGAACGAGCGAACTTACTGGGACTTAAGGCTTCTGGTGACCTAGATGCCTCGGTGCGCGGCTTGAGTCGTGACTGGTCCCAAGTGCGCCCCGAGTGGGGTTTAGCACGAAACGCTGCGTTCATCGTGGCGCCCCGCAAGCGCACGCAAGGGATAGATCTCGGCGGACGCGCCTTTCTCCATACTTACGAATGGCAGAAGGATGAGGCTTTCAAAGTTTTGGAATTGATCATGACCGCGCCCATGGTGGTCGCAAGCTGGATCAACCTCCAGTATTACGGATCGACCGTAAACAACGAAGCCTTCGGCAGCGGAAACAAGGTCATCCACAACGTGGTAGGGACGCTCGGCGTGCTGGAAGGGAACGCCGGCGACCTCAAAGCCGGCCTCCCATGGCAATCCGTTCACGACGGCACCGGCTTCGTCCATGAGCCAAGACGCCTCAACGTTTTCATCGAGGCGCCGATCGAAGCCATGAACAACGTTATCGCCAAGCATGAAGACGTCAGGCGTCTCACAAACAATCGATGGCTTCATCTTTTTGCGCTCGATCAGCAGGGCCGAGTCTCTCACCGCTATGCTGGCCATTTGTCCTGGGAGCCTCTGCCATGAGTTTGGCGGGGCAGCATCTCGCCGAGTTGGAGGCCGAAGCTATTCACATCATGCGCGAAGCCGCCGCGCAGGCGCGCAATCCTGTTATGCTGTTCTCGGCCGGAAAGGACTCGACGGTGCTCGCACACATCGCGCTCCGCGCGTTCTATCCCAGCAAGCCGCCCTTCCCTCTGCTTCATATCGACTCCACTTGGGAGTTTCAGGATCTAATCGCGTTCCGCGACGCGTTTGCTGAAGAAAACGGCTTTCGACTCATTGTTCGCGCCAATGAACGCGGGCGTGCGGCGGGCATTAATCCCTTCGAGCACGGGGATTATTACACCTCGACGATGCGGACCGAGCCACTGAAAGCTGCTCTTGACGAGGGACGGTTCGATATCATCTTTGGCGGCGCACGCCGCGACGAGGACCGTTCGCGGGCAAAAGAGCGCGTCGTTTCCTTCCGGAGCGCGCAACATACTTGGGACCCACGCCAGCAGCGCGCCGAACTCTGGCAGCTCTACAATGCGCGCTGCGTTGGCGATCAGACCGCACGGGTCTTTCCTTTGGCCAACTGGACCGAAAGCGATGTGCTCGCCTATGCACGCGCTCGCAATGTCTCCCTCGCACCGCTCTATTTCGCGGCGTCGCGACCGGTTGTCGAGCGCCGAGGCACCTACATTGTGGTGGACGATAGCAAGCGAATGCGGTTCGAGCCAGAAGACGAGGTGGTCGAGAGGACCGTGCGGTTCCGCACTTTGGGATGCTGGCCGGTGACAGGAGCCATAAAGTCCGGCGCATCCGATATCGACGGCGTCTTGGCCGAAACGAGGATGGCGAAGGTATCCGAGCGCCAGGGACGTCTAGGGGACGGCGAGGCAGGACAGTCTCTCGAAGAGAAGAAGCGCGAAGGCTATTTCTGATCGTGGACTGGTCACGCCGAAGCTATGAAGGATGTCATGCTTTTCTCGTAAGCATGCATCAAAAAGAGAGGGTTATCGCACCGGCTCTCTATCAGGGCGTCGGCCTTCGGGTGATCCCCTGTCCCACTATCGACACCGATCAATTTGGGACCTTCAGCGGCGAACGCAAACGCCCAGGCTCAGCAGTCGATGCCGCGCGAGCGAAGATCGCTGCCGGATTCGCACAGAAGCTTGGCGCCATTGGCCTTGCGAGCGAAGG
>CAYWIA010000228.1:0-2279 GCA_964458245.1 uncultured Methyloceanibacter sp.
GTCTTGATCGCGGCGTAGTAGCTGTCGCAGATCATAAAGTAGTCCTTCACGATGCGGCGGAACGGCGACAGCGACAGCATGACGTGCTGGAGCGGCACGCGGTCCGCATCGGCCACGGAGAACACGAGGCGATTGTCGGCGAGCGACAGATGCAGCGTGTAAGGGCCCTCGCCGTCATGACCTTCCAGCCTGAAGACGTTCTTCTCCAGCAGGTCGAAGATGGCGACCTCGCGCTCGTGCTCGACCTCCGAATTGTCGCGGCCGAGCGAGGCCTCGTCGAGAGTCACCTCGATCAGCCGCGCGGTCTCGGGCCATGTCCTGTCTTCGGTTTCCTTAGGCTCGGTCATGGCTAGTCCGGCAAATTGAGTCTGATGGCCACGGAGCGGCGGTGGGCGTCGAGCCCTTCGGCGCGGGCAAGCTTCATCGCGGCCGGTCCCAGGCGTGTGAGGCTGTCGGCGTCGAGCTTCAACAGCGAGGTGCGCTTCATGAAGTCGAGCACGCCCAAGCCGGAGGCGAAGCGGGCGCTGCGCGCGGTGGGCAGCACGTGATTGGTGCCGGCCACGTAGTCGCCGATCACCTCCGGCGTGTAGCGGCCGATGAAGATGGCGCCCGCGTCCTTGATCTCGGCGGCGAGCGCGTCGGCGTTCCCGGTGGCGATCTCCAAATGCTCGGGCGCCAGACGGTCGGCGATGGCGGGCGCCTCGGCGAGGCTCTTCACCAGAATCACTGCGCCGAACTCGTCCCAGCTCGCGCGCGCGGTCTCCGCGCGAGGCAGCGTCTGAAGCTGCGCCTCCACGGCCCGCGCCACGGCATCCGCGAACTCGACGTCGTCGGTGATGAGGATGGATTGGGCCGCGGTGTCGTGCTCGGCCTGAGCCAGCAGATCGCTCGCGATCCAGGCGGGATCGCTGTCACGGTCGGCGATGACCACGACCTCGGACGGCCCCGCCACCATGTCGATGCCGACCTGGCCGAAAACCTGGCGCTTGGCGGCGGCCACATAGGCGTTGCCGGGCCCGACGATCTTGACCACGGGGGCGATGGTTTCGGTGCCGTAGGCGAGCGCGGCGACGGCTTGCGCGCCGCCGACGCGGTAGATCTCATCGACGCCCGATAAAGCGGCCGCGACCAGCACGAGCGGGTTCAGCTCACCGCGCGGGCTCGGCACCACCATGACGAGACGCTCGACGCCCGCGACCTTCGCAGGGATCGCGTTCATCAGGACGGAGCTCGGATAGCTCGCCGTGCCGCCCGGCACGTAGAGCCCGGCGGAGGCGACCGGCGTCCAGCGCTGGCCGAGCTCGACGCCGGTGTCGTCGGTGTAGCTCTCGCTTCGCGGCAGCTGGCGCTTGTGATGATCGAGGATGCGCGCGTGGGCGAACTTCAGGGCATCGACCGTCTCGTCGTCGACCTCGGCGAGCGCCGCCTGAATATCATCCTCGGAGACGGCGATGCCGGTCTCGCTCAGATCGAGGTGGTCGAATTGCTTCGTGAAGTCGATCAGCGCCGCGTCGCCGCGTTCGCGCACGGACGCAATGATCTTGGCCACCGCGTCGTTCACGTCGGCGGACGACTCCCGCTTCATGCCGAGCAGAGCCTGGAAGCGCGCCTCGAAGGCGCCATCGCGCGTATCAAGCATCTGGGCCATGGGTGTCCTTATGCGCCGGAGGCTTCGGACCCTTCGGACTCCACGGCGTCCTCGCCCGGGTGCTCAGGCTTGTTACGCGTCGCCCAGGCGGGTCCGAGATCGCGCAGCTCCGTCTCGATGCACTCCACGTCGAGCTGGATGGTCACCTCGCCGGAGAACAGAAGCGTGACCTTGCCGCTCGGCACATCGCCCGCCTCGAACTGGATCGCCAGCAGCGACAGCACGCGGTCGGGCTTCTCGGGCCGGAGATCCCGGTGCTGGGCCCGCAGCACCCGGTCGAAACGCAAGGCCGTGCGGCGCCGCTGATAAGTGCCGCTGTCCTCCTTGGCGCTCTCCCAGTCGAAGCGGTTGAGAATGGCGGCAAAGCGCTTCTGCGAGGGCACATAGGCCATATCGCCCACGCGCACGACGGCGTCTTGAAGATGCGAGGAGACGACCTGGAGATCTTCTTCGTCGAGGGCGAGCAGCTTAAGCGGGGTCATTGGCAAGGATCACTGGCGATAAATATGGGCTCCAGCATGGGGTTACCACGCTTCTCTAGGTTGAGTCAGAAGGAATAGCGCAGGCGCGGCTAGCCGGAAAGCCGGTCGATTTGCGCGCCGCATTTGCGCAATTTCTCCTCAAGGCGGTC
>CAYWIA010000229.1:0-2257 GCA_964458245.1 uncultured Methyloceanibacter sp.
TTGGTGGAGGCTTGCGCCCGCGAGCTCGGCCCGCCCACCTGCCTCATCAACAACGCCGCCTGTTTTGAGTGGGATTCGGCGGAAACGTGCGACGAATCGGGCTGGGCGATGCATCTCGACGTCAATCTGCGCGCGCCCGTGTTTCTGATCCAGGCCTTCGCCCGGATGCTACCGGAGGGCGCCACGGGCAACGTCATCAACCTGGTCGATCAGAAGGTGTGGAATCTGAACCCGGACTATTTCTCCTACACCATCGCCAAATCTGCGCTGTGGACGGCCACGCAGACCCTGGCCCAGGCGCTCGCGCCGCGAATCAGGGTCAATGCCATCGCGCCGGGGCCCGTCTTGCCCCATACCGGCCAGACCGAATCGGAATTCGACGCCGAATGCCGCGCCACGCTCCTGAAACGGGTCGTGTCCACCGACGACGTCACTGCGGCGGTGCGCTTTCTGCTGGAAACACCCTCGATCACCGGCCAGATGATCGCGTTGGATGGCGGCCGGCACTTGGCGCGGGGAAACGCCTGAGCGCGGGCAGCCCTTGAACCCGGCGAGGCTTAGCCCTTACTTTCACCTTTGAGGCCGCGCGCGGCCCGGCGCCAGCGCCGAAACCCCATGATCTCATGCCCTTAGAGAAGCCCGACAGCGCCCCCGACTCGCTCCTGACGCGCGCGCGCAAGATCTTGAGCGCCGAGACCGGCGCGGCCGTGATCGGCCGCTACGCCAAGACTGCGCCCGCGGGCCCGGGCGTCTACCGCATGCTCGATGCGGAAGGCCAAGTGCTCTACGTCGGCAAGGCTCGGCACCTCAAAAAACGCGTGCTGAGCTATGCGCGCGGCACCGGCCATAACAACAGAATCGCGCGCATGATCGCGGACACCGCGAGCATGGAGTTCGTCACCACCAACTCCGAGATGGAGGCGCTTCTTCTCGAGGCGAACCTCATCAAGCGCCTGAAGCCCCGCTTCAATGTGGTGCTGCGCGACGACAAATCCTTTCCGTTCATTCTGATCGCCCGCGATCACCCGATCCCGCAGATCCTGAAGCATCGCGGCGCGCGCAACCGAAAAGGCGACTATTTCGGGCCGTTCGCCTCGGCCGGCGCCGTGGGCCGCACGATCAACACGCTTCAGCGCGCCTTCCTGCTGCGCTCCTGCACGGACGCCTATTACGAGACCCGCGTGCGGCCCTGCCTGCTGTTCCAGATCAAACGGTGCAGCGCGCCGTGCACCGGCGAGATCTCCGCGGAGGCCTACGGTGCTCTCGTAGACGAGGCCTTGTCCTTCCTGCGCGGCGAGAGCGACGAGGTGAAGCATCGCCTGCACGCGCTGATGAACGAGGCGAGCCAGGGCCAGGACTACGAGCGCGCCGCCAGCTTTCGCGACCGGCTGACCGCGCTGTCTCACATACAGTCGCGCCAGGGCATCAACCCGCACACCGTGAAGGAGGCTGATGTCTTCGCCGCCCATCAGGACGCGGGGCAAACCTGCATCCAAGTGTTCTTCTTCAGAAGCGGCAACAACTGGGGCAACCGCGCCTACTTTCCGCGCGCCGACAAGGCGCTCCCGGCCGACGAGGTGCTGGAGGCGTTCATCGCCCAGTTCTACGACGACAAGCCGCCGCCCAAGCAGGTTCTGCTGTCTCACGAGATCAAGGGCCGCCGCCTGCTTGCCGAGGCGCTCGCATTGAAGGCCGGGCACAAGATTACGGTGACAACGCCCCAGCGCGGCGAGAAGCGCGAGCTGGTCGACCATGCTCTCGTCAACGCGCGCGAGGCACTCGCCCGCCGGCTCGCCGAGTCCGCCTCCCAAACGGCGATCTTCGCGCGTCTCGCCGAGGTGCTCGATCTCGACGAGGCGCCAGAACGCGTCGAGGTCTACGACAACAGCCACATCTCCGGAAGCAACCCGGTGGGCGCCATGATCGTGGCGGGACCCGAAGGGTTCATCAAAGCGCAGTATCGCAAGTTCAACATGAAGGGCGAGGATCTCGCGCCCGGTGACGACTACGCCATGATGCGCGAGATGCTGAACCGCCGTTTCAGTCGGCTGGTCAAGGAAAGGGACAAGGACCAGGGCGAAGGCTGGGCCGCACCGGATTTGGTGCTCATCGACGGCGGCCCCGGCCAGCTTTCGGCGGCTCACGCGGTGCTCGACGAACTCGGCCTGCCGGATATCCGCATCGCCGCCGTGGCCAAGGGCCCGGACCGCAACGCCGGCCGCGAGCGCATTTATCTTAAGGGAAAACAGCCTTTGCT
>CAYWIA010000230.1:0-2201 GCA_964458245.1 uncultured Methyloceanibacter sp.
AATGGACGCGAAAGTCGATAAAGCGGGCGGTTGCCCCGTGGCGCACGGCGCTACGAACCTGAGCATGCGGTCAAACCGCGACTGGTGGCCGAACCAGCTGAACCTCAAGATTCTCAGCCAGAATTCGGCCAAGACCGATCCCATGGGCAACGGCTTCAACTACGCCGAAGAATTCAAAAAACTCGATCTGAACGCCATCAAGGAAGACCTCTACGCGCTGATGACCGACAGCCAGATGTGGTGGCCGGCCGATTACGGCCACTATGGCGGACTCTTCATTCGCATGGCGTGGCACAGCGCCGGGACCTACCGCACGGCTGACGGCCGCGGCGGCGGCGGATCCGGAACGCAGCGTTTCGCGCCGCTCAATAGCTGGCCGGACAACGGCAATCTCGACAAGGCGCGCCGCCTGCTGTGGCCCATCAAGAAGAAATATGGCGACAAGATCTCCTGGGCGGACCTGTTCATACTTGCGGGCAATTGCGCCATCGAGTCGATGGGCGGAAAGACGTTCGGGTTCGCCGGCGGGCGGGAAGACATCTACGAGCCGGAAGAAGACATCTACTGGGGCGGGGAGAACGAGTGGCTCGCCACGAGCGACCACGAACTCGCCCGCTATTCCGGCGATCGCGAACTCGAGAACCCGCTCGCCGCCGTGCAGATGGGCCTCATCTACGTAAATCCGGAGGGGCCCGACGGAAAACCGGACCCCCTCGCGTCGGCCCACGATATTCGCGAGACGTTCGCGCGCATGGCGATGAACGACTACGAGACCGTCGCGCTGACAGCCGGCGGTCACACCTTCGGCAAGACCCACGGCGCAGGTCCGACTGACCAACTCGGCGTTGAGCCTGAAGCCGCGCCGATCGAGACGCTGGGCTTCGGCTGGCTGTCAAATTGGAAGAGCGGTAAGGGCCGTGACACCATCACCAGCGGGCTGGAAGGCGCCTGGACCTCCAACCCGACCAAGTGGGATATGGGCTATTTCGACTTGCTGTTTGGATACGAGTGGGAGCTCGGCCAAAGTCCTGCCGGCGCCTGGCAATGGCACGCGAAGAATCTGCGCGAAGAGGACATGGCGCCCGATCCGGAGGATCCGACTAAGCGCCAGCCTATCATGATGTCGACCGCCGACATGGCGATGCGCATGGACCCGGAATACGAAAAGATCTCCCGCCACTTCCATGCCAACCCCGATGAGTTCGCCGATGCTTTTGCCCGTGCGTGGTTCAAGCTGACCCACCGCGATATGGGACCGAAGTCGCGCTATCTCGGCCCGGAAGTTCCGGCAGAGGACCTGATCTGGCAGGATCCAATCCCTGCGGTCGATCATCCGCTGATCGATGACGCGGACATTGCCGACCTCAAAGCCAAGATTCTCGGCTCCGGCCTATGGATCCCGCAGCTCGTGACGACCGCGTGGGCGTCGGCCTCGACCTTCCGCGGTTCCGACAAGCGCGGCGGTGCGAACGGCGCCCGGATTCGTCTTGCTCCCCAGAAGGATTGGGAGGTCAACGAGCCGGAACAGCTCGCCAAAGTGCTCGAGGTCTACGAGGGCATCCAGCAAGCGTTCAACAGCGCGGCAAGCGGCGGCAAGAAAGTGTCGCTCGCCGACCTGATCGTGCTCGGCGGTTGCGCCGGCGTCGAGGAGGCCGCCAAGAAAGCGGGCTATCCCGTGACGGTTCCCTTCACGCCGGGCCGGATGGATGCTTCGCAGGAACAAACGGACGTTGAGTCGTTCGATGTACTGGAGCCGATGGCTGACGGTTTCCGCAACTACGAGAAGACCAAATATACCGTGACGACCGAGGAGTTGCTGATCGACAAAGCGCAGCTCCTGACGCTAACCGCGCCGGAAATGACGGTTCTCCTCGGCGGCCTGCGGATGCTCGGCGCCAATTACGGGCAGTCCCGCCATGGCGTCTTCACCGACCGCGCGGAGACCCTCAGCAACGACTTCTTCGTGAACCTGCTCGACATGAGTACTGCATGGAGTCCGGCGGAAGATGACGAGGGCGTGTTCGAAGGGCGCGACCGTGCGACGGGCGAGACCAAGTGGACCGCCACGCGTGCCGATCTCGTGTTCGGCTCGAACTCGCAGCTACGGGCGCTGGCCGAGGTTTATGCCCAGGACGACGCCAAGCAAAAGTTCGTGCACGACTTCGTGGCGGCCTGGACCAAGGTGATGAACGCCGATCGCT
>CAYWIA010000231.1:0-2196 GCA_964458245.1 uncultured Methyloceanibacter sp.
GGGGCTATCAGCTCGAGGGCGAGATCCGGCTCGATGTCACCGATCATTGGGCCTTCGGCGCCGGCGTGCGCTACTGGTACGCCGAGACCAACAGCTACACCGACCTCGGCCTCACCGACGTTCGGGATTTCTCCAGCGACCGCTTCGGCGTGTTCGGCAACGCCACCTACCGCTTCAACTCTATTAGGGCGCCGCTTCCGGGGCGCGCTGCTTGAGTACGCGGGGAAAAGTGGGATAAAGGCTTGGTCGCAAACCGCGCGGTTCCCATGTCGTGGACCCATGGCGCGCACAAGGGGCCGGCTTAGCTCAGTTGGTAGAGCGGCTGATTTGTAATCAGTAGGTCAGGGGTTCGAATCCTCTAGCCGGCACCACTCCACACGAGAGGTCTCGATGACACCCGATTCTCTGCATGTGTGTCGTCGGCATCACAGCCTTCACCGGTCAAAGCGTCCATAACGCGTCTATCATACCCGCGACAAAGGACGTATCTCATGGCTTATCGACTGAGCCCGCCGACACAGGTGGTGTTCTTCCTCTCTGTCTTGCTCGCCGTCCTGGCGCTGCTCGCGAAATATGCCGCCGTCTCCATTCCGGTGGTCAGCGCCCACACATTCGAGACGCTGCTGCTCGCCTTCCTGCTCTTGCTTGCAGGAAACCTGTTCCGCAACTTCTAGGGCAACGGCCCGCTCGGGACACACAAGGCGCGGCTATTCCTCGACGACGTTCACGTTCTCGGCGTCGATGCCGTCGGCGATGTCGGAAGCCCGCACAGTGAGCGTGCCCTTCCCATCGCCGTCCTGAACGACTTCAAGCCCCGTCTTGTCGCTGTCGTCGTTGTTCGCGGTCTCGCTCTGATCAACCACGACGGTGAGGTCGCCTTCGTCGCGCTGCTCGAACACCGCGCCTTTGCCCCCGTTGTCCTTGGAGGTAACCTTGTGGAGCAGCGCCTCGACGCTGCCGCCCTCGCTCTCGACGATCTTGAGGCCGTCGTCGGCGTTGTCCTTGGCGGCCGTGCGCCAGGCGGCGAACTTGATGCCGCCTTCGTCCTCCTCGCCGAAGTCCAACCCCTCGTCGAGATTGCCGCGCACGGATGCGCCGACGATCAGCGCCCAGAGATCTCCCGGCCCGGCCTCGTCGATGTCGAACCCGTCGTCGGTGTCGATGCCGAATTCGTATTCCTTGACGGAGCCGGAGTCGTACAGCGTCACTTCGCGCTCGATGCAGGCATCGTCCGGCGAGCCGGTCACCGCACCCGGAATGTCGGCCTCGGCGGTCTCGCCGTCGTCGAACTCACCTTCATCGTCTTTCGGCATGAAGGCTTTGAGGATCTCGGGATCGCAATACGCGCCGTTGTCGTCGAACACGGAGTCGACCGCCGTGGCGAACACGCCGCCGTCTTGACCTTCGTCCAGCTCGACGCCGTCCGCTCCGACTTTTGTGAACTTGGAGTCTTGCGCGTAGAAAAAGATGTCACCGTCGCTGCGCTCATCCACGCGCAGGCCGTCCGCGTCGAACCGGCCATTGCCCACGTCGGAAATCTGCACACCCGCCAGACGCACGACGATGGACGCGGGCGAGCCGTCGCCCTTGCCGCCCCGGCCCGCGCCGCAGTCGTCGGCGAGGTTGCAGTCCGACAGGTGAACGCCGTGATAGGCCACGCCCGAGATGTCGACGTCCTCCAGGATCAGCGTCAGCACGCCGGTCTGGTCCGGACGCATGTCGATGAAGATGCCCTTGCCGTCCTTGCCCCGGTTCTTAATGCTGAAATTTCCGGGCCCCTGGAAACTCAGATCGTTCACCGTGAGATCGGCGCCCTGACTCAAGGTCAGAAGCGTCGTGTCGGTCTCCGTCTTGATCGTTTGCCCTTCGCCGAAGATGGAGAGCGGCGCCTTGCCGGCGTAAGTCAGCGTCGATTCGATCGTAATGTCGCCTTCGGTCACTACGAGGATCTGGCCCGGCTGGTCCTGCGTCGCGACTGCCTCTAACGCCGCGCGCAGCGAGCCTTCGCCGCTGTCATTCCCATTCGTGACCAGGATCGGCCCGGCCGCGCCCGCGGATGTGACGGCGACGCATGCAACCGTCGCGGCCAAAGCAAGAATCGATAGGCAGTTCAGCGATTTGTCCACCTGAGCGTCCCCCAGAAATGACGTCCGACGGCGCATAGTGGTAGACGGTGATTGCGATGGTTTCGTAACA
>CAYWIA010000232.1:0-2192 GCA_964458245.1 uncultured Methyloceanibacter sp.
GCGCTGTTTCTGTTCGTGACCTGGGTGGGCTTCATCGCCGCGCGCTGGCGGAAAGCCGATCTCAACCTGCTGCATGAATGGGGGCTGGGCGGCCGGCGCTTCGGTACCGTGGTGACGTGGTTCCTGCTCGGCGGCGATCTCTACACGGCTTACACCTTCATCGCCGTTCCGGCGCTCGTCTACGGCGTGGGCGCCATGGGCTTCTTTGCCGTGCCCTACACGATCATGATCTATCCGATCCTGTTCCTGGTGTTCCCGCGGCTATGGGCCATCGCGCGCGAGCGCGGCCACGTCACCGCCGCGGACTACATACGCGACCGTTTCGATTCACGGCTGCTGGCGCTCGCCGTGGCGCTGACCGGACTTCTGGCGACGATGCCCTATATCGCGCTTCAACTCGTGGGCATGGAAGTCGTGATCGGCGCGCTCGGCTTCCCCGCAGGCGGCTTCACCGGCCATCTGCCGCTGATCATCGCCTTCATCATCCTCGCCGCCTTCACCTACACGAGCGGCCTGCGCGCCCCGGCGCTCATCGCCGTGGTGAAAGACCTGCTCATCTTCATCACCATCTTCGCCGCCATCGTCATCATCCCGGCAAAGCTCGGCGGCTACGGCGCGATCTTCGCCAGCGTCCCAAAGGAGAAGCTCCTCCTCGCGTCACCGTCCGGCGATACGCTCGGCAGCTACAGCGCCTTTTTCACCCTCGCGCTGGGCTCCGCCATGGCGCTGTTTCTCTATCCGCATTCCATGACCGGGATCTTGAGCGCGTCGAGCGGCAAGGTGATCCGGCGCAACGCCGCGGCCTTGTCCGCCTACTCGTTCGTGCTCGGCCTGATCGCGCTGCTCGGCTACATGGCCATTGCCGCCGGCGTCGGTCAGAACCCGCTTTATGCGGCCGGCTTCGAACAATTCGGCGCGAACTTCGCCGTCCCGGCGCTGTTTCTCGACATGTTCCCGTCTTGGTTCGTGGGCGTCGCCTTCGCGGCAATCGCCATCGGGGCACTCGTCCCCGCGGCGATCATGTCTATCGCCTGCGCCAACCTCTTCACGCGCAATCTCTACAAGGAATATTGGCGCCCCGATTGCACCGATGCCGAGGAGGCGCGCATGGCGAAGATCGTCTCCCTCGTGGTGAAGGTCGGCGCGGTGCTTTTCATTCTCGCCATCCCGCAGGCCTACGCCATCCAGCTGCAACTGCTGGGCGGCATCTGGATCATTCAGCTCCTGCCGCCGATCCTGCTCGGGCTGTTCACGCGCAGCGTCAACGCCCATGCGCTGCTGCTTGGCTGGGCCGTGGGCACGGCGCTGGGCACCTACATGGCAGCCACACGCGGGTTCGCGTCGTCGATCTATCCCCTCGAGATCTTAGGCGTCACCTTGCCCGGATACGCGGCGCTCTACTCCGTGATCGTGAACTTTCTCGTGGCCGCCGCGTTCAGCCCCGTGCTCGACCGCCTGTGGCCCCGTACCGGCGCCCTCGACCGGGCCTCGAATCGCCGATAGGCTCGGATTAGCCGATCGTTAAGTCGCATGACGTCGATGGTGATCGGCAAAGGGAGGACTCCACATGGCTCAACACAATCCAAGCAGCCGCGCATTTCTGTTCATCGTCTTGGGCGGCATCGTGATTGGCTTTGTGATTGCGGCGTTTCTTTTGGGCGGGGATAACAGTGAGACGGGCGCCAAGATGGACAAGCTGGAACAACCAGCGGCCGAGCAGCCCGCCGC
Organism: uncultured Methyloceanibacter sp.; assembly: GCA_964458245.1. Taxonomy (GTDB): domain Bacteria; phylum Pseudomonadota; class Alphaproteobacteria; order Rhizobiales; family Methyloligellaceae; genus Methyloceanibacter. Next base: position 1,729 of record CAYWIA010000232.1, read on the forward strand.
CGAAACACCCCCGATGGAAGCGCCGGCGGACGACATGTCCACCGACAACACGCCGCCACCGGAAGAAGTTCCGATGGACGACGCAGGTATGCCCGACGACATGTCCCCGCCCGACGAGATGCCTGCCGAGGATGCGGGAATGCCGGACGCCGGGATGCCCGACGACATGACCCCCCCGGACGAGATGCCCGCCGACGACGCGGGGATGCCGGACGAGATGAGCCCGCCCGACGAGATGATGGACGAGCCCATGCCAGACGAGGCGCCCGATGCCATGGCGCCGGACGGGACCCCGGAAGAGGCGATGCCGGAGGCACCGCCGCCCGCGCCCAATCCGTGAGCGGAGGTCTGCTTCGATGATTTGAGAAGGCCCCGCGGCGGCGTGCAGAAAAGAAGAGCCCCGGCGCGGGGAGTGCCAGGGCTCGTACGCATTACACAGAACGCACTACCTGCCCAGACCGAAC
>CAYWIA010000233.1:0-2166 GCA_964458245.1 uncultured Methyloceanibacter sp.
CTTCGCCCGGGCGGCGAGCGGATCGCGCGAGCGACTGGTGGCGATTGGTCGGATTGCCCTTCGAGGGGTACGCGCCCCGCAGGAGATTTTTACGCTCGACCTCGATGGAGACACGGAAATTCGAGCCTGCCGGATGCGGGAGGGGTAAGGGCACCGCCCCACATCCGGCGCGATGGCTCAGGAGTTGGTGTCGATGTCGACCGGAATGACCGTGAAGGTTCCGCTGGCTAGCCCGAACTTCCAGAGGACGTAAGGCGCAAGGGATTGATCGGCCACGGTTCTTGGGGCCTGGCGGGGGGCGGTGCTGCCTACGGCTGAAGGCGGAGGCCGAGCAGATCGAAGGCGCGCTGCTGCGTGGGCGTCGGCGTGCAGAGGACGGTGATGGGCGGCGCGTCGCCAAATCGCACCGTGTTCCGGGTGAGCGTCGCCAGATCGGCCAGCAGGGTCGCCCAGCTGTGCACCGGCTCACCGCGCTCGGTGCGCCGCTGCTGCGCCTTGGCGCGCGCCGCCGCGGAGACCCGGGCCTTGGCGACCGGCGAGGTCCTGGCGGCGGCCGCCGCCGGCCGGTCGTGGTCGTCGAACAGGATCGGCGCCCACGCCTGCCTCAAGTGCCACTGGACGTGGTAGGCGAGCAGGCAGAGGAAGACGTGTGCGCGGACCCGGCGGGCGAGACGGTGGTGGATCGGCCGGACCTCGAGATCGACCGTCTTCAAGGAGCGGAAGGCGCGCTCGACCTGGGCGAGCGATTTGTAGGCCAGCACGGTCGCCGGCGCATCCAGCGTCTCGGCCGGCAGCGAGGTGCGCAGCACGTAGATCCCGTCGAGTGCCGCCTCCCGGGCGATCGCGGCCTCGTCACGGGCGCAGCGCAGTGCGTCGTGGGTGATGGTGAGCGCAAAGTGCTTGGCCATCTTGCGGCGGCCGAGCACCGCGCCGACCCGGAGCGCGATCGCGTCCTGGCCGCGGAGGGGGTTGCGGGTGCGCCGGGTGGCGGTGGCGATCGCGGCCAGATCCCGCTCGGTCGCGGCCAACAGGGCGTCGCGCTTGCGTGCCCGCTCGACGGCAAGCGCCGGGTTGCGACAGACGATCAGCCGCTCGCCCGGATGGTCGGGCGAGGTGATCTCGGCCAGGTCCCGATCATCGAACAGCGACAGCTGCAAGGGACCGCCCTCGGCGGCGAACGCCTGGATTGCAGGCGCCCTGAGCGCCGTGATCCAGTCGAGCCCGGCGGGCTTCAGGTCCGCTTCGATCCGCGCGTTGGTGATCATCCCGCGATCACCGACCAGCACCACGCGCTCGAGCCCGAAGCGCTCTTTGAGCTTGGCGACCTGGCTTTCGAGCGTGGTCGGGTCGCCGGTATCGCCCTCGAACACCTCGACCGCCACCGGGCAGCCGTCCGCGGCGCACACCAGACCGAACACGATCTGCAGCTTGTCGCGGCGGCCATCGCGGCTGTAGCCGAAGCGGGCGAGCTCGCAGTGGCGCCCTTCCAGGTAGCTGGAGGTGAGGTCGTAGAGCACCAGGCAGCCGTCCTCGAGGTGGCGCTTGGCGAGCGCGCGCTCGATCCTCGGCTGGGCCGACCCCAGGAGATCGAGCGCGGCGTAGAGCTCGTCCTCGTCGACCGCGCCGAGCTCCAGCAGCGCGCCGAGCGCGTGGGCCGCGGTGGCCTCGCTCAGGTGGCGCGCGGTGGCGAGCTTGGCCGCCGGCAGCGCGATCCGGGCGACGATCAGGGCGAGCGCGAGCTTCGCCAGGCGCTCCGGGCGACGTGGCAGGAGACGTTCGATGCCGAGCTTCCTGGCCATGCCCAGCGCCGCGGCGACGTGGCCATGCGGGAGCGCGCGTTCGATCGTGGCGGGGGCGCCTGGGGCCGCCACGGCGTTGCCCTTGAGGACCTGGCGGAGCGCCTCGACCTTCGCGTCGGGCCAGGCAGACAGGTTGGCGAGCGTGCAAGTCCTGACCTTGCCGTTCTCGCGGTAGCTCGCGCGCAGGAGCACGGCGGGCGGTGAGGAGCGGTTCGGGACACGCGTGACGTACATGGGTCAATGAAACCATGCTACGCCGCGAAAAGAAACCTCAAAAAGCCCATTTACATGCCTACGCCTTAACGTCAACTTGCCATCTTTCCGGGCGCGATCAACGGCTTGCGCCAAAATCCGTCAGGAAGTTCGG
>CAYWIA010000234.1:0-2103 GCA_964458245.1 uncultured Methyloceanibacter sp.
TGCTCTATGCCATCCGCAAGACGGAGAAGATCGCCATTTTCCTCATCGAGCACGACATGAGCGTGGTCATGCGCATCTCCGACCACATCATCGTGCTCGACTACGGCAAGAAGATCGCCGACGGCACCCCGCAAGAGATCCGCGACGATCCCCATGTGATCGCCGCCTATCTCGGCGTGGCCGACGAGGAGGTCGAAGACGTGAAGTCCGGGGTGCGGCCATGAGCGCCGAAGCGCTGCTTTCGCTCGACAGCGTCACTGCCTGCTATGGGCGCCTGCCCGTGCTGCATGACGTGAACCTCGACATCAGGCCCGGTGAGATCGTAGCACTGATCGGGGCCAACGGCGCCGGCAAGACGACGACGATGATGACGGTCTTCGGCCGGCCCCGTGCCAGCCAGGGCCGCATCGTCTTCGACGGCGAGGATATTACCCAGTTGCCGACGCACGACATCGCGCGGCTGGGTATCGCGCAGTCGCCGGAGGGCCGGCGCATCTTCCCGCGCATGACCGTGATGGAAAATCTACAAATGGGCGCCATCATCGCCGGGGACCCGGACGGCTTCGATCGCGACCTGGAGCAGGTGCAGACGCTGTTTCCGGTGTTGAAAGAGCGCGCCGATCAGCGCGGCGGGACCCTGTCGGGCGGCGAACAGCAGATGCTCGCCATCGCGCGGGCGCTGATGGGCCAGCCCAAGCTGCTGATGCTCGACGAGCCGTCGCTCGGGCTTGCCCCTTTGATCGTCAAGCAAATCTTCGCGGCGATCGAAGAGCTGAACAAAGACGGGCTCACGGTCTTTCTGGTGGAGCAGAATGCCTATCACACCCTGAAGCTCGCCGACCGCGGCTATGTCATGGTCAATGGCCGCATCACCATGTCGGGGACGGGCGCGGATCTCCTCGAACGGAAAGAAGTCCGCGCTGCCTATCTCGAAGGCGACACCGCCGTGCTGAAGGAAACGAACGGAGCATGAGCACGCTCATCCCATCGCTGACTCCGTGGCTCACCGATGACGGCTTGCGCGTGTTCCTCGTGCTCACGGTCATCATCGGCGGCGGGGCGGCGTTCCTTGCCGGCCGCGGCCTGGCGCGCGGCTGGAAGCCGCTGTGGCGGGTGTTCTTCTATATGGCACTGCTCAGCGCCGCGGTGCGCTTCTTCAACTACGCCCTGTTCGACGGCGCGCTGCTGTCGCCTTACTATTATCTCGTCACCTACGCGGTGTTGGTCGCCGCCGCCTTACTCGGCTTCCGCATGATGAGAACGACGCAGATGGTGACGCAATATCGCTGGCTCTACGCGCGCACCAGCCCGCTGACTTGGCGTGCACGGGACGCCTGAGCTAGTCTGACGCGCCGGAGTTTTGAAGGAGATGGGAATGATGCGTTTGGCAGGGCTGATCGCCGCCCTCGCGGCAAGTCTCGTGCTCGGCGCCTGCGACGGCGCGGACGACAATCCCGACGTCACCAAGATCGCCGTAGCCGGCCCCGTGACCGGGCAATATGCCTCGTTCGGCACGCAGATGACCAGTGGTGCCGAGCAAGCCGTCGCCGATATCAACGCGGCCGGCGGCGTGCTCGGCAAGACACTCGCCCTCGAGGTCGGCGATGACGCGTGCGACCCGAAACAAGCCGTGGCGGTGGCCAATCATTTGGCAGGCCAGGGCGTGGCGCTGGTCGCCGGGCACTTCTGCTCGGGCTCCTCCATCCCCGCCTCGAACGTCTATGCCGAGAGCAACGCGGTGATGATCTCGCCGGCGTCGACCAACCCGGCGTTCACCGACAGCCGGCCCGGTCCCAACATCTATCGCGTGTGCGGCCGCGACGATAAGCAGGGCAGCGTCGCCGGCGCCTATCTCGCAAAGCATTTCGGCGACAAGAACATCGCCATCATCGACGACAAGACCGCTTACGGCAAAGGTCTGGCCGACGAGGTGAAAAAGACGCTGAACGCGGCCGGCGTGCAGGAGGTGCTGAACGAGTCCTACACCGCCGGGGAGAAGGACTATTCGGCGCTGGTGTCGAAGCTCAAGCAGGCGGATGTCGATGCGCTGTTCGTCGGGGGCTATCACACCGAATCGGGCCTGATCCTCCGCCAGATGCGCGA
>CAYWIA010000235.1:0-2096 GCA_964458245.1 uncultured Methyloceanibacter sp.
TCGTTGACACTGTCCCGCTCGGTGTCGATACTCCGGCCGACCTTGCGCGGGCGCGCGAAAGTCTTGAAGCCTCTTAAGATTATTGCCCGCCTTCCAACATCAGCGAACCATGGCCAGATCGCGCTTGAATAAGATCGCCTTTCAGGGCGAGCCCGGCGCCAACTCACACTTGGCCGCCCGCGATGCTTATCCGGACATGGAAGCGATGCCGTGCGCGACCTTCGAGGATGCGCTCGCCGCGGTGAAGACCGGCAAGGCGAAACTCGCGATGATCCCCATCGAGAATTCGGTGGCGGGCCGTGTCGCCGACATCCACCATCTTCTGCCGCACTCGGGCCTTTACATCGTCGGCGAGCATTTCGAGCGCGTCCGGCACCAATTGCTGGCGCTGCCCCGCGCCAAGCTGAGCGGACTGAAGACCGTGCACAGCCACATCATGGCGCTCGGCCAGTGCCGCAAGGCGATCGCGGCGTTGAAGCTCAAGCCGGTGACGGAAGCCGATACGGCCGGTGCTGCGCGTCACGTGCGCGAGTCGAACGATCCCACCCAAGCCGCCATCGCCTCGAAGCTCGCGGCCGAGATTTACGGACTTCGGATCGTCAAGAAGGACATCGAGGACGCTGCCCACAACACCACGCGCTTCGTGGTGCTCGCCCCGAAGCCGGCGAAGACCAAGGCCGCCGACGGTCCCGTCGTCACCAGTTTCGTCTTCCGGGTGCGCAACGTGCCCGCCGCGCTCTACAAGGCGCTGGGCGGTTTCGCCACTAACGGCGTCAACATGACCAAGCTGGAATCCTACCAGCTCGAGGGCTCGTTCAACGCCACGATGTTCTACGCCGATATCGAAGGCCATCCCGATGAGCGGCCCGTCCGGCTCGCCATGGAGGAGCTCGGCTTCTTCACCAGCGAAGTGAATGTGCTCGGCACCTATCCGGCGAGCCCGTTCCGAGCCGGCCTGAAGGCCTAGCTCACGACTTGCGCATCTTCTTGGCGATGCGCTCCGCCTCGGCGGCGTCAGCCTGCGAGATGAAGGACTTGTTGCTCCAGCCGGGCCGCGACGAGGTGGGCTTGTACTCGCCGGGTTCGCATTTCGTCACGGGATGAGCGGCGATCTCCGCTGCGAGCCTTGCCTCTTCCTCTTCGCGCGTCTCGCCGACCAGGACGCGCTTCGTGGGCCTGCGTGCGAATTGAGGTCTCGTCTTCTTGTCTGAGTTCATTGAGTATCTCCGTTTGGAAGGCGAAAAATGTCACCCGCGTGCATGGGGTCGAGCTTGGGCGCGTTTACCAGAAGCGGCCGCTCGCCCCCACGATTATCGTGATGAGGCCGAGCGAGAGGTTGATCGCAACGATGCGGCGAATCTGGTCCAAATGTTTGGCCGCTTCCGGGAAATGTTTCGCGTCGACGGTGTCGGCGAAGCGGCGCCACGGCGCGAAGAACAGATGCGCGAACAGCAGCATCATCACGATGCCGATGCCCTGCATGATGTGGATGGACAAGCGCGCGCCCGCGAATCCGCCCAGATAGAAGAAAATCATGCCGTAGCCGCTGGCGAGCAAGACGATGATGCACGCCCATACCCACGGGAAGAAGCGGCCAAGCACCCCGCGCCACAATGTCAGCCGCGACTCGGGCGGAAGCATTCCCGCCGCGGGGCGCAACGCCATATAGGCGAAGAACATGCCGCCGACCCACACGACGGCGGCGAGGATATGGAGCGCGATGAGGGGTGCCACGGAGGGGAAGCTAGCACGAGCGGGCTGCGGGTAAACCAGCCTTTGCTCGAGAAGACGGCGAAAGTGAACGCCGTGCGCCTCTAGTTCCTCTCAGTTTTCTTTTCGGGACCCTTCTTGCCCTTGGCAGGCCCCTTGGCCTCAGGGGCGGGTCCCTGCGCCGTGCGGCCCGGCTTCGCTTTGCCCGCGTCCCCTTTTGCTTCCCGCCTCGCCGCCGGAGGACTGTTCCGCTCCGGTGTCCTCGCCTCCCGCTTCTGGGGTGCAGGCTTCTTGGCTTCGGGCTTCGGGGCAGGTTTCTTTGCTTCCGGTTTCGGAGCGGGTTTTTTGGCTTCGGGCTTCGGGGCAGGCTTCTTCGCTTGAGGCTT
>CAYWIA010000236.1:0-2083 GCA_964458245.1 uncultured Methyloceanibacter sp.
GGTCCCCTCGTTACAGTGCTTGAAAGCACGGCGAGGGGCGCCATGGAATTGGTTATCTATGCGTATCTGACGGCTGTCGGCTTCGTGTTGGCCGGCGTGCTGTCCAGCTTCGTTCAGCTCGTTTTGGGCCAGCCGATGCGGTTCGGCGTGGAGCCGAACTCCACCCTCACCGCGATCCTAGGCGTTGCCCTGAGGGTCTTCGCGGGGCCTGCGATCCTCATGCGCAATGCCTGGCGGGGCATGCTGATCGAGGCGCGGCCGAAATTCTGGTTCGGGCTGTCCGCGGCGATCGCGGCGTTTTGGAGCCTGCTCATCGGCGCGTTGATGATCGATATCGTTCTGACGCTTTAGGATCCGACTGCGCACCCCGAAAAAAAGGAGCCGGTCTCTTAGAGAGAGACCGGCTCTAGGAAAAGGCCCGGTTGGGTCGGGGATGGGTGGGGGATGATCACCGGGCCCTAAAGCGATGTCCCTGAGAAGTCAGGGCGTCAAAACTCTCCTTAGTTCGAAGCCGACGTCGCCGGCTGGGGCGCCAGACTCGGCGGCAGAAGCGACGTCCAGACCAGCGGATTGCGGGCCGATTGCTGCTTGACGTAGGTGTAGGGCGTATCGGCCCAGGCCATGACGTCGCGCTGCTTGTTGTCGAGAACGAAGTCGCCGCGGTCGGTCCGGACCGTGAGTACGGCGTGACCCTCGTTATTCTCGTCGCGGACCACGGTGATCAGCAACGTGCTTTCCGGCCAGCCACGCTCGATCAGGATGCGGCGCTTGAGAAGGACGTAATCCTCGCAATCGCCTTCCTTCACCGGGTAGGTCCAAACTTCGACCTTGCCGTAGAGGTCAAGATCGGTGACCGGGGCCACGGCGTCATTGACGCTGACGTTCACCTCTTGGAGTTCGGCCAATTTGGCGCCGGTGAACTGAACGCGGTCGGCGAAGCGGCGCGAGGGGCGGCACTCATCGGCCCGCTCGCGGCAGAAATTCACATAGCCGATCGGCGGCAAGGTTTCGCCGAAGGATTGCAGATACGTCACCTTCTGCGGCTCGAGCTGAGACTTGAGCGAGATCGCATGATTGTTGGTGGCATCCGCCGGCAACGACGAGATAAACATCAAAAACGCCGACCCAAGAACGAACTGTTTCATTGTACCCCCCTGTTGTTGAGGAGCACTCTCTCAGAAAGACTTTGAGATCCCGATAAAGAAAGCTGGCGTTTTGAAGTAGTATTGGTAGCGCTTTTTTAGTGAGACCTACTCAAACCTGAATGTTCTTGGTTTCCATAAAATTTTAGATAGTTTGGAACAAATCATGTCCAAGCGCGGATTTGCGCGATTTCTCGCGCACCTGTGGCGGGCGACGGCGCTCCGTTTGAAAGAATTGGGAAAGGTTAGTCTTGCGTTAGTCTAGCCGAAGGTCCAGGCCAGGCTGTCCGGATCCTGAAGTTCGGCGAACTGAATCGCGAAGCCTTCGTCGTGATAGCGGACCACGCTGCCGCGCAGGCGCCCCAGAACGACAACGGTGCCGAGAGGCGGCTTGACCCGGGTCGCCACGGACGCGCCGCTCAAGGACACGTCCAGCACCCGGCAGTCATGGACGTCGCTATTGGGCAGGATCAGCTTCTGGGCGGCAATGCGCGGCTCGAAGCGCTCATGCTGCCGCTCTTCGCCGTCGAGATAGTCGCGATTGGTGTACCAGGTGAGCAGATTTGCGATGCGCTCGCGCTTTTGCGTGCTCGCCTTGATTTCGACGGCGAAGCCGCCCTCGATGGTTCGGGCGACGGTGCCCTCAAGACGGCCGAGATTGTCGAGATAGGCGACAACGCGCTCGCCGGGCCGGGGAGAGGCGGAAGCACGCAGCGCCATGCCGCCCGGCGACATGTTCAAGACCTGACAAGGGAATTCCCGCTTGTCCTCGGTCATGATGCGTCCGTTTGAGGGAGACCACCACTCGCTTGTAGCGGCGGCGATCCGGCACGATCTTGGGGCGGTCGCCCTGCCGTTCTCCACGGAGTCGAACCCCTGGAAGCGTGGCGTCCGTCATGTTCGAGATGGTCATGCCTCTGCCCTGGCTCTCAGTCCTGCCG
>CAYWIA010000237.1:0-2058 GCA_964458245.1 uncultured Methyloceanibacter sp.
TCAGCCGCGCGGCGGGCGCCGGCGCTCGTTGAACCACGGACGGTATTCGGAGGCCATCTTCTGCTGCTGGGCCGCGGGCGCGCGCCGCTTGCAGGTCGACATTTCCTCGCTGCCTTCCAGCGCCCCCCACCGCACCTCGGCGCAATCGTTGATGTTGTAGGCCATCTCGAGATCGCCGATCCGCACGAGCACGTCGTCGAGCGTGAGCGTCCACGGCGAGCCGTCGGAGCGCGTATAGGAGAACTTCCGCGCGGCGAGCTCCGCGTTCAGCACGGCCTCGAGCTTTGCCTTGACCTCTTCGGGGGTTTGGCCTTTCGGCATCTTGTAGCGCTCCGGGCGCCGCGCGACGCGGTCGGGGAAATTGCGCACCACGTCGACCGCGATCAGCAAACGCAGATCACGGGAGGGCGTGGCGAAATTCTCCCAGGCGCCGGTCGTCTCGAAGATCGACGCGCCGTTGGGCATGTCCACGGTCGGGGGACCGTCGGCGAGGAATTTGCGTCCATTCTCGACCGAGTTGACGCGCGCGTTCACCTGCTCCTCCAGCGAGGTGATGACCTCCTTCATCGCCTGGACGGGATCGAGCGGCGCCGGCGACATCACGTCGTCCATGCGGTCGTAGAACTCCTCGACGCCGATGGTCGACTGCTGGAGGGAGAAGTCGCCGTAGTCGGGATCCTCGGCGATCTCCGCGTTGGTCATGCGCCGCAACGCGCCGTTGCTCTCCCGCACGATGGGGCGGAAGCGCTTGAAACCGGGACCGCCGAGCGCGGGATCCTGCGCGAAGAGAAAGTTGCCGCGCCAAAACCGCTTGCGCGCGACCGTGGCGTCGGGCTGCCCGTCGACCGCGAGGAACACGCCGGCGCCGTCCGCGGTCTGCGGTACGCGCTTCACCAAGACGAGGATGTGGCCGTAAGGATCGGCATAAATCGTGCCGGGGCGCAACGCGTCCTGCTTCAGCGGCACGGGATAGAAATCGGTGTCGTCGTCGCCGGGCGCCGTCCGCCCGTTGCCGGAATGCACGCCGTCCGCCAGCGTCTTCTGCAGATAATGATGGAACCCCGGCACGAGCCCGCTGGGCCTCTTGGACACGACGGTACGCCGCACCACCGGCGCCTGCACGGAAATGGCCCCGAACAGGCCGCCGGTCCTGACCGTCCGGCTGCCGCGGGTCTCGACGACCGTCGTCTCCGCCGGCTCTTCTTTGACGGTGTTCCACCATTGTTGGCATTTCGGCGCCCCGCCGCCGTCGCCGCGCGTGCATTTCGAATATCCGAAAGGCAGCCCCATCTTGAAGGCGAAATAAGCGCGCAGGAAATAGGGGACGTCGGCGCAATCGGGGCGGATGTTGGCGCCCTTCTGGTCCTCGTGCAGACCGAGATGATCGAACAGAACGTTGCGCGATTTGTCGTGCAGAACCTCGCCCATCGCCTTCCACGACAAATCCTCGTCGAGCGGCGCGTCGAACAGCTTCTCGATCCACGCCGAATAGAGGTTCTCGGCACCGCGATCCCACTGGCGGCTGATGGGCCAGACATGCTTGCTGCCGCCCGGTGCGCGAGCCCGTTGGTGCTCGACCACGATCTCGCGCGTGACGGTGCGGCAGTCAGGCGCCGCATCGTTCCGCGTGAGCGTGACCTGCCAGGTGCCGGCCTGCGGCGAGGCGATCTCGGCGAACCAGAAATAGGGCGGCCCGCCCTGCCTGTCGGCCGATTGGCTCGCGACCTTGCCGGAGGGGGCAATCAGCTGAAGCTCGCCGGCAAGCGGCGTCTCGGTGGCGAAGATGACGCGGAGCGGCGCGCCCTTGTGCGGGGAGACCGGTGACGACAGGAGCGCGAGCCCGAACTCGTCGCAAACAGGGGCGGCGTCCTCGGCCCTCGCCTGCGAAAACAGGAGAGTGACCAGGGCAAAAGCGATCGGCAGGGTGGCGATCGCCGCCATGGACTGGCGTTCAGGCAGCATGGAACCCCCGTTCCGGCTCCCTCGGCCGCAAATCAAAACTACCGCGAAACCCCGCGCGAAAAAACCTCAAATGGCGCGTCCGGCGCCCCAATAAGA
>CAYWIA010000238.1:0-2036 GCA_964458245.1 uncultured Methyloceanibacter sp.
ACATATCTCGATTTCGAAAAGCCGATCGCGGAGCTTGAGAGCAAGGTCGCCGAGCTGAAGGCGCTCTCGGGGGGCGATGAGTCCGTGTCAATCAACGAGGAACTCACGCGGCTTGAGACCAAGGCGCGCGATGCGCTGGTGGCGACCTACGCGGAGCTCACGCCGTGGCAAAAGACGCAAGTCGCCCGCCACCCGGAGCGGCCGCATTTCAAGCATTACATCCAAGGCTTGGTTCGGGACTTTACGCCGCTCGCCGGCGACCGGTATTTCGCCGAGGACCAGGCGATCATTGGCGGCATGGGCCGGCTCGCGGGCCGCTCGGTCATGGTGCTGGGTCACGAAAAGGGCTCCGACACCGAAGGCCGCATCAAGCATAATTTTGGCATGGCCCGTCCCGAGGGCTACCGCAAGGCGGTGCGCCTGATGGAGATGGCCGACCGGTTCTCGTTGCCGGTTGTGAGCCTGGTCGACACCGCGGGCGCCTATCCCGGCATCGGCGCCGAGGAGCGCGGTCAGGCGGAGGCCATCGCCCGGAGCACAGATTGTTGCTTGCGGATCGGCGTGCCCATCGTCTCGCTCATCATCGGCGAGGGGGGCTCCGGCGGCGCGGTGGCCATCGCCACGGCGAACCGCATCTACATGCTGGAACACTCGATCTATACCGTGGCCTCGCCGGAGGCCGCCGCCTCGATCCTGTGGCGCGATTCAAGCCGGGCCCAGGACGCCGCGACCAACATGAAAATCACGGCTCAAGACCTGCTGCGGCTCGGAATCGTCGATGGAATCATCCCCGAGCCGGTGGGCGGGGCCCATCGGGACGGGGAGGGCGTGGTCAAGGCCGCCGGCGATGTGATCGTGAAGGCCATCGCCTCGTTCGACGGCCTGTCTCCGGAGGAGATTCGCAAGGATAGGCGCGAAAAATTCCTCGCCATGGGCCGGGCCGACTGACCCCTTTTCGCCCAAAAAAGCGCCATCTTTTTAGTCCAACTCGCTTGAAGTCAGCGTATTATGCCTTGCCGAAATCGGGGGAAGACGAGGGCTTGGCGCGGGGTCGCGCTAAGGTTCTCTTAACCCATCTCACTTGATCTTGGCCGAGGTGCGCGAGGGGCACTGCGTATGCTTCGCTCAAGGTTTGTCACAGCCGTTCTTACGGTCTGCGTGGTCGCGCTCGCGGCCGCGCTGTCTGGTTGTGGCAACTTTTCTCCGCCCTATATGAAACCACTCTCGCCCCAGACACGCGCGCTGCTGGCCGAAAAGGGCATGACAGAGCAGCAGCCGATCCTCATCCGCATCTTCAAGGCTGAGTCCGAGCTCGAAATCTGGAAGCAGAAGGACGACGGCCACTACTACCACTTCAAGACCTATCCGATCTGCGCCTATTCCGGCGGCTTGGGCCCGAAGTTGAAGCAGGGCGATCGGCAGGCGCCGGAAGGATTCTATCTCATCGACAAGGATCTGATGAATCCGAAGAGCCAATATCACCTCGCCTTCAATATCGGATTCCCCAACGCCTATGACCGCGCGCTCGGCCGCACGGGGTCCAACTTGATGGTGCACGGCGATTGCACGTCGTCAGGCTGCTACGCCATGACCGACGCGGTGGTGGAGGAAATTTACATCTTGGCGCGCGAGGCGCTTACCAGCGGTCAGAAGAACTTCCAGCTCCACGCCTTCCCCTTCCGCATGACCGCGGCCAATCTGGCGGCGCAACGCGAACATGATTGGTACGAGTTCTGGACCAATCTGAAAGAAGGCTACGACTACTTCGAGACCACGCGTCTCGCGCCGAAGCTCGCGGTGTGCGGCAAACGCTATGTCGTGAATGCCGCCTTCGTTGACGGGAAGTACCCCAATCCGAGAGGCTCGTGCCCGCGATATCAGAAGCTGCCCATGGTGGCGTTCAAGCCGCCGAAGCAGAGCGAGACGCCGAACATGTCCCATGCGTCGCTGGCGAAGCCCCTCGGCAGCACGCTCGACCTGAGCTTTGGGGCGATCACGCCGACATATCAGGCCATGACGCTGGGGCCGGCGACGCC
>CAYWIA010000239.1:0-2028 GCA_964458245.1 uncultured Methyloceanibacter sp.
AGTCCCGGAGAAGTTGCCGCATCTCCGAATCGCTTCCGTCCATGGAATCGATGACGGACGCATCTGTCCAGTGGAAACCTGTGGAAATTGGGTTAACAACCCGTTGACAGCAGGGGAACGATTCTAGGCGCCGCCAAGGGTCTTGGTGACGATCTCGTAGCTGTCGGTGGAAAGCTCTTGGCCAGCAAGGCTTTCCAGGGCCGCTTTTGCGTGGGCTTGGCGCCTTGGCTCCAACGTGTACCAACTCTCAAAAGCGCCCAAAAGCCGGGCCGCGACATGGGGATTGAACCGGTCGATCGCCAAGGCCTGCTCGGCCAGAAGGCGATAGCCCGCGCCATCGCCGCGGTTGAAGCCGGACGGGTTGGCTTGCGCGAAGGAGCCGATCAGGGCGCGGACCCGGTTCGGGTTCTTCAGGGAGAATTTCGGGTGGGCGAGGAGGCCACGCACCGTCTCCACGGAATCGGGGCGAACGGCGCGCGCCTGCACGGCGAACCATTTGTCGAGAACGAGCGGCTCGTCCTGCCAACGCTCGTAGAAGTCCGCAAGGGCCTTGTCGCGAACCGGCGATTGGACGTGCGACAAAATCGAGAGCGCCATGATGGCGTCCGTCATGTTGGACGCGTCTTGGTAGTGGCGCAGCGTCCGCTCGATCGCATCTTGGGTCTCCGTCGCCGTCAGAAGGTCCAGGGCGGCGTTACGCAGCGCCCGAAGGCCTGCGCTTTCCGGATCCGGCGAGAATTCCCCTCGCGGCGCCGCGGCGCCATAGATCTCGGTCAGCGTCTCGCCAATGGTCTCGCCGATCTTGGCACGCAAGGCGTTGCGTGCGTGCAGCACGGCCTCGGTATCGACATTGCGCCCGAGCTCGCGGGCGATGTCGGATTCGCTCGGCAGCTTTAGCGCCTCGGCGCGATATGCGGCCCCCAGCGTTTCATCGCGCACCGTGGCAGCGAGGGCTTGCGCAAGGCGAACCGCTTCCTTGCCGGTGACGGGGCCCTCATCGAAACCGTTGCGCGCCGCGGCGGTCATCAGGTTCGTGGCGTAGGTCTGCGCCGCCTGCCAGCGATTGAACGGGTCGCTGTCATGCATCATCAGGAACTCGATCTGATCGGAATCGAGGCTCGTGGTAAGGCGCACGGGGGCGGAGAAATCGCGCAGCAGCGACGGCGTGGGCGGCGCCGGTACGTCATGAAACTCGAAGACCTGCTCGCGCTCGGTCACCTCAAGCAGTCCGTCCGGCAGCACCTCACCGTCGATCTTGAGCGGGAGCTCGTCGCCATTGGCGCCGATCAGGCCGACTTTCAGCGGGATGTGCATCGGCTCCTTGCTGGTTTGCCCCGGCGTCGGGGGCACCACCTGGCTCACCTTCAGGCGGGCGATCTTCTTGTGCGGATCGTAGTCGAGTGAACAGGCGAGTTCCGGCGTGCCGCTTTGGGTGTACCACCGCATGAACTGAGTGAGGTCGCGGCCCGACGCGTCCGCCATGGCGGCGACAAAGTCCTCGACCGTCGCGGCCTCGCCGTCATGGCGCTCAAAATAGAGGTCGATGCCCTTGCGGAAGGCATCGCGGCCAAGCAGGGTCTGCAACATGCGGCAGACCTCGGCGCCTTTTTCGTAGACCGTGGACGTATAGAAATTGTTGATTTCGATATACGACGCGGGCCGGACCGGATGGGCGAGGGGGCCTGCGTCTTCCGGAAACTGATGCGTCTTCAACAGGCGTGCGGTGATGATGCGCTCGACCGGCCCCATGCGAACGTCGCCGGTGAACTCCTGGTCGCGGAACACCGTCAGGCCTTCCTTCAGGCAAAGCTGGAACCAGTCGCGGCAGGTGACGCGATCGCCGGTCCAGTTATGGAAATACTCGTGCGCGATGACGCTTTCGATCGAGGCGTAGTCGCCGTCGCTCGCGGTGTCCGGACGGGCCAGCACGAGCTTGTCGTTGAAGATGTTGAGGCCCTTGTTCTCCATCGCGCCCATATTGAAGTCGCTGACGGCGACGATGTTGAACACGTCGAGATCGTATTCGAG
>CAYWIA010000240.1:0-2004 GCA_964458245.1 uncultured Methyloceanibacter sp.
CTGTTCATTCTCGGCGACACCAAGATCTGGCAGGCGAAGTTAAAGACACGCGGGGCCTTTCGGCGCCCCGTCATCGGTTGAGACCGGCGCGGCCGTCACGGCGCGCCCCCGAGCAACCAGCTCGCGCGGTGATCTCGGCTAGCGCCGCACGGTGCGAACCGTGGACCTCCTTCAAGAGATCGAATTTTTGCCGTATCAACTTGTGGTCTTCCATCGCCCGCTTTTCCGAGTCGCGATTGAGCATCGCCGTGCCGACGGTGATGACGGGCAGGAAGACGAGCAACACGGTAGTGTGCTCGAACTGCTCATCCGCCGTTGATCTATAAGGAGAAAATGGTGCCCAGGGGCGGATTCGAACCACCGACACGCGGATTTTCAGTCCGCTGCTCTACCAACTGAGCTACCTGGGCCTTGCCTTGACGGCAGATGGGACGCAGTGGGCTTTCCCAAAGGCTTTGGGCCCACGCAAGGCCCTGGCTTATAGGAAATCGGCCCGGCTCTGTCGAGACCGGGATTCGGCCGAAACCTCTCACTCCAGTTCGTCCTCAATCTTGTCGACCGGGGGGCCGGGAACGGCATAGGCCCCCTTCAGCCAGCGGCCGAGATCGATCTCGGCGCAGCGCTTCGAGCAGAACGGACGATGGGCAGGCTCGGTGGGCTTGCCGCAGATGGGACAGACCGCGGACTTGCGCTGCGCCGGCTTGCCCGCCTTCGCCGTCACTCCGTCTCGACCTCCGACTTCGAGAGCCACAACAAGGTGACCGGATAGCCCTCGCCGGCCAGCAGGCTGACCACTTCGGTGAGCGGCAGGCCCACGACATTCGTATAAGAGCCCACGAGCTTCACCACGAAGGCGCCGGCGATGCCTTGAATGGCATATCCGCCCGCCATGCCCTTCCACTCGCCGCTCGCCAGATAGGCGCCGATCTCCTGGTCGGAGATGTTGCGGAAGCGCACCCTCGTCTCGACCACGCGCTCGCGCCAGCGCCCTTCCGGCGTGACCAGGCAGACGGCGGTGTGCACCCGGTGGGCGCGGCCGCGCAGGAGCCGCAGCATGTCGGCGGCTTCGTGCTCGAGCTCCGCCTTGCCCAGCACGCGGCGGCCGACGGCGACGACGGTGTCGGCGGCCAGCAGAAAGGACTTGGCGAATTCGGGCTCGGACTTGGTGAGCTTGAGCGCGGCTTCGGCCTTGGCGCGGGCGAGCCGGCGCACGATATGGCGCGGCACCTCGCCCTTGGAGACGCTCTCGTCGACCGAGGACGGGCGCAAGGCATCCGGCGCGATGCCGGCCTGCTCGAGAAGCTGAAGGCGGCGCGGCGAGGCGGAGGCGAGCACCAGCTTGGGCCGGAAGCTCGAGCCAGGAGTCGGCGCGCGCCGACGCGGCGGCCGCTTCGGCGTTTTCGCCTTGGCGGGGCTCGCTAAAGCAGGCTCGGCCGCAGCGGATTCACTCCGCTTCAGCCCGAGCTTGCTACTTAAACCGGTAAGTGATCCGACCTTTAGTGAGATCATAGGGGGTCATCTCGACCAGAACTTTGTCGCCAGCAAGCACCCTAATACGGTTCTTGCGCATCCGTCCCGCCGTATGGGCAATGATCTCGTGTTCGTTCTCGAGTTTCACCCTAAAGGTGGCGTTCGGGAGCAGTTCTGTGACCACCCCCGGGAATTCGAGCATTTCTTCCTTCGCCATCAGGCTCCTTCCGCATCTGCCGATTGCCGCGGAGAATGGTCGGGTGGGCGGCCAAAATCAAGGACGATTCCCCCCGATTCAACCAGACATGCCGAGATTTCCGCCGCCCGGAAGGGCGGAGGATGGGGGATGGCCTGCCGAAGGACGCAGTCCGCAGTCGATGTCGCGATCCAAGGGATCGCGTGGGCGCCTCTCGGCGCGCCAATCGCGGCGCTTACGGCGCCGGGCCTTTCTCACACTCTTGGATGCCTTAGTCCTTAGGGTGCGGAGGGCGATTGCGTTGCCGCGCAAACCCTTCGCCCGCGATGCTTCGGTCC
>CAYWIA010000241.1:0-1991 GCA_964458245.1 uncultured Methyloceanibacter sp.
GTGAAGAGTGTGGCATTTTGGGCGGATGGCTCAGGATGTCTGCCCCGTCGTTAGCCCGAACTTCCGGCGGGGTGAGGGCGCAAGGGTTTGATTGGCAACGGTTCTGGCGGCGTTGCGGGGGGTGTTGCTGCCTACGGCTGGAGGCGGAGGCCGAGGAGGTCGAAGGCGCGCTGCTGGATCGGCGTCGGCGTGGCGAGCACGGTGATCGGCGGGGCGTCGCCGAAGCGCACCGTGTTCCGGGTCAGCGTCGCCAGATCGGCCAAGAGCGTCGCCCAGCTGTGCACCGGCTGGCCGTCTGAGGTGCGCCGCTGCTGCGCCTTGGCGCGCGCCGCCGCCGAGACCCGGGCCTTGGCGACCGGCGAGGTCCTGACTGCTGCCGCGGCCGGCCGGTCGTGGTCGTCGAACAGGATCGGCGCCCACGCTTGCCGCAGGTGCCATTGGACGTGGTAGGCGAGCAGGCAGAGGAAGACGTGCGCCCGCACCCGGCGGGCGAGACGATGGTGGATCGGGCGGACCTCGAGATCGACCGTCTTCAAGGAGCGGAAGGCGCGCTCGACCTGGGCGAGCGATTTGTACGCCAGCACGGTCGCCGGCGCATCCAGCGCCTCGGCCGGCACCGAGGTGCGCAGCACGTAGATCCCGTCGAGCGCTGCTTCCCTGGCGATCGCGGCGTCATCGCGGGTGAAGGTCAGCGCATCGTCGGTGATGGTGAGTGCGAAGTGCTTGGCCATCTTCTTGCGGCCGAGCACCGCGCCGACCCGAAGCGCGATCGCGTCCTGGCCGCGCAGCGGGTTGCGGGTGCGCCGGGTGGCGGCGGCGATCTGGGCCAGATCCCGCTCGGTCGCCGCCAGCAGGACGTCACGCTTGCGGGCGCGCTCGGCGGCGAGCGCCGGGTTGCGGCAGACGATCAGCCGCTCGCCCGGATGGTCGGGCGACGCGATCTCGGCCAGGTCCCGATCGTCGAACAGCGACAGCTGCAAAGGACCGCCGTCTGCGGCGAGCGCCTGGATCGCTGGCGCCCGCAGCGCCGTGATCCAGTCCAGCCCGGTGGGCCTCAGGTCCGCTTCGATCCGCGCGTTGGTGATCATCCCGCGGTCGCCGACCAGCACCACGCGCTCGAGCCCGAAGCGCTCCTTGAGCTTGGCCACCTGGCTTTGGAGCGTACTCGGGTCGCCGGTATCGCCCTCGAACACCTCCACCGCCACCGGGCAGCCGTCCGCGGCGCACACCAGACCGAACACGATCTGCAGCTTGTCGCGCCGGCCATCGCGGCTGTAGCCGAAGCGGGCGAGCTCACAGTGCCGCCCTTCCAGATAGCTTGAGGTGAGGTCGTAGAGGACCAGACAGCCGTCCTTCAGGTGCCGCTTGGCGAGTGCCCGCTCGATCTTCGGCTGGGCCGTGCCCAGGAGATCGAGCGCGGCGTAGAGCTCGTCCTCGTCGACGTCCCCGAGGTCCAGCAGCGCGCCGAGCGAGTGGGCCAGGGTGGCCTCGCTCAGGTGGCGCGCGGTGGCGAGCTTGGCGGCCGGCAGCGCGATCCGGGCGACGATCAGGGCCAGCGCAAGCTTGGCCTGGCGCTCGGGCCGGCGCGGCAGAAGCCGCTCGAGGAGCTTCCTGGCCATCCCCAGCGCGGCGGCGACGTGGCCGTGGGGCAGGGAACGCTCGATCGTGGCGGGGGCGCCGGGGACGGCCAGGGCCTTGCCCTTGAGCACCTGGCGAAGCGCCTCGACCTTGGCGTCGGGCCAGGCGGACAGGTTGGCGAGCGTGCGGGTCTTGACCTTGCCGTTTTCACGGTAGCTCTCGCGCAGGAGCACGGCCGGCGGCGACGAGCGGTTCGGGACGCGCGTGACGTACATGGGCCATTTCAACCACGCTGCGCTTCAGATTTCAAGCCAACATTTTCGTTTTACATGCCTACGCAATCCTCCTACACTGCCATCTTCCTGAGCGCAATCAACAGCTTGCCCCAAAACCCGTCAGGAAGTTCGGGCTAG
>CAYWIA010000242.1:0-1954 GCA_964458245.1 uncultured Methyloceanibacter sp.
TGGTGCGCGCGTCATCCAACAAACCGGAACTCGTGGTCGTGGTGGAAAGCCCGACGTCCGAAGAGAACATGCGCGCGATCTTCGCCGAGATCGACAAGGAACTCTCCAAGCAACCCGAGGTCGGAGAGTACAATCAGAAGATCTAGGCACGTTTTGATGCGATCGGCGCAATAGAACCGTCAGATCTCTGTCGCAAATTTGCAATCCGAATCTGCTTCCTTGCACGCCTGTCATGATCGCATTCGATTACACAGGCGTCTTCTTTGCAGCAGGCCTCATCGTTGGCCTCACCCTCGATTCTCTGCTGCTGCGGACCCTCCTCGCACCGCCCTTCCGCATTTGGCCGACGCCTGCGCCGGGCAGTTGGCAGAGCCTCACGTTCTGGGGACTGTTTCGCGGCGGCATGGTGCTGACCTTCGTTGTCGCCGTTCTCGACTGGAATGCCACTCCGCTGCTCGACTGGACCCGCTTCATTGTCGGCGTGCCGCTCGGGCTCGGTGGGCTGTTCATCACCGTCTTCGGCTATTTCAACCTCGGCCTCGGCAACACCTATTGCGGCTCGGACGGCCTCGTTAGCCATGGCCTCTACCGCTTTAGCCGTAACCCGCAATACACCGCCTCGATCGTCGGTCTGAGCGGCCTATCGATCGGCGCCAACTCGATCTTCACCATCGTGCTCTCGTGCGTAATGATCGGCGCCTATGTGCTGATGTCGCTGGTCGAGGAGGATTGGTTGAAGCAGCACTACGGCACGAGCTACCGCGAATATTGCGAGCGCACGGCTCGCTTTCTTGATGTCCAGGGTCTCATCCTGGCAATTGTCGATCGGAAGAAACCGTCCCGCCAGGCGGGCTGAGCCAGCGGCTCACACGGAGCGTCGGTCGAACGGAATTCGTCATGACCGGGCACAAGCTCGGATCAAACCAAGGTCCGGGGTGCCCGGCATGACGAGATTGGCTACGAGCCGTAGGCGCCTACGCTACTCGGCCGCCACGGCGGCGTAGCTGTCACGCAAGACAATGTCCCGCGCCTGAGCAAGCACCGCAATGCCCACGCCATCAAGATGCGCGTTCTCAGCGATGTGGCGGCGGAACGCCCGTGCCCGAGGCTGACCATGGAACAGGCCGAGGATGTGGCGCGTCATGGCATTCAGCCGCACGCCACGGGCAAGCTCTCGCTCGACGTAGGACATGAACCTGTCGAGCACGTCCGCGCGCGACGGCGGCGGGCCTTCTTCGCCGTAGAGCTTACGATCCACCTCGGCCAGGAGATAGGGATCCGCATAGGCGGCGCGGCCCAGCATCACGCCGTCGAGACGGGCAAGGTGCGGCTCGGCCTCGGCCAGCGAGGCGATGCCGCCATTGATAATGATGGTGAGGTCGCCCCGGCGGGCCTTCAAGCGATACACGCGGTCGTGATCGAGCGGTGGAACGTCGCGATTTTCTTTCGGGCTCAAGCCATCGAGCCAGGCCTTGCGCGCATGGACAATGAAAGTGTTGCAGCCCGCGTCCGCCACCGTGTCGATGAACCGATCGAGACTCTCCTCGGCATCTTGGTCGTCGATGCCGATGCGGCATTTGACGGTCACCGGCACAGAGATCGCATCGGCCATCGCCTTCACGCAGTGGCCCACCAAGGCGGGCTCGGCCATGAGGCAGGCCCCGAAGCGGCCTGACTGGACCCGGTCCGAGGGGCAGCCGATATTGAGGTTGATCTCGTCGTAGCCGAAGCCCTCGCCGATCCGCGCCGCTTCGGCGAGCTTCGCCGGATCGCTGCCGCCGAGCTGAAGTCCGACCGGATGCTCGGCCGCGTCGAACCCGAGTACGCGCTCCCGCTCGCCGTAGAGTACGGCATCCGCCGTGACCATCTCGGTATAGAGGAACGTGCGGCCCGAGAGCAGCCGCAAGAAATAGCGGCAGTGGCGGTCGGTCCACTCCATCATCGGCGCGACGCA
>CAYWIA010000243.1:0-1853 GCA_964458245.1 uncultured Methyloceanibacter sp.
TGCGCGCCGCATTTGTCGCCGATCAGCAGCGAGTCGCAGCAGGTGAAGTTCCGCGCGTTCGTCGCCTTGCGATGGGCGGAAACGAGGCCGCGATAGGTGTTGTTCGAGTGCCCGGCGGCGATGCCCTTGGAGATGATGCGGCTCGACGTGTCCTTGCCGAGGTGGATCATCTTGGTGCCGCTGTCGACCTGCTGATAGCCGTTGGAGATGGCGATCGAGTAGAACTCGCCGCGTGAGCCGTGGCCGCGCAGGATGCAGGACGGGTACTTCCAGGTGATGGCGGAGCCGGTCTCGACCTGCGTCCAGGAGATTTTGGACCGGTCGCCCCGGCAATCGCCGCGCTTGGTGACGAAATTGTAGACGCCGCCCTTGCCCTTGGCGTCGCCCGGATACCAGTTCTGCACCGTCGAGTATTTGATTTCGGCGTCTTCCAGCGCGACCAGCTCGACCACGGCGGCGTGAAGCTGGTTCTCGTCGCGCATGGGCGCGGTGCAGCCTTCGAGGTAGCTCACATAGGCGCCCTTGTCGGCGATGATGAGCGTGCGCTCGAACTGGCCGGTCTTCTCGGCGTTGATGCGGAAATAGGTGGAAAGCTCCATCGGGCAGCGCACCCCTTCCGGCACGTAGACGAACGAGCCGTCGGAGAACACCGCGGAGTTCAGCGTCGCGTAGAAATTGTCGGAGACCGGGACGACCGAGCCCAGATACTTCTTCACCAGCTCCGGGTGGGTCTTGATGGCCTCGGAGATGGAGCAGAAGATCACACCCGCCTTGGCCAGCTCCTCCTTGAAGGTGGTGACCACGGACACGCTATCGAACACGGCGTCGACCGCGACCCGCGGCGCGCCCTGCACGCCGGCCAGTACTTCTTGCTCCTTCAGCGGGATGCCGAGCTTCTCGTACGTCTTGAGCAGCTCCGGATCGACCTCGGCGAGGCTCTTGGCCCCGGCCGTGCTCTTCGGCGCCGAATAGTAATAGAGATCCTCGAAATCGATCTTCGGATACTGGACATTGGCCCAGGTGGGCTCCTGCATGGTGCGCCAGCGGCGATAGGCCTCGAGCCGCCAGTCCAGCATCCACGCGGGCTCGCCCTTCTTCTCCGAGATAAAGCGGACGACGTCCTCGCTCAGGCCTTTTGGGGCCCTGACCGATTCAATGTCGGTGAAGAAGCCGTATTTGTACTTATCGACGTCGATCTCTTTGACGCGTTCGACGGTTGCTTCTACTGCGGGCATATTCTTATTCCCAAATTCTAGTGTTTCAACAGCCGGTTAGGCTGCTTCCTTCGCATCTTTTTTGAGACGCTTGATGAGGCCGGCAAGAGCGCTGAGACAGTATTGGATATCGGTATTCCCGGTGCCGAAACCAAGGCTTATGCGGATCGCGGCCTGAGCCAATTCGGGCGCCACGCCCATGGCGGCGAGCACGTGCGAGGCCTCGACCTTGCCTGAGGAGCAGGCGCTTCCGGCGCTCACGGCGACCCCGGCCAGATCGAGGCCGATGACCATCGTCTCGGCCTTCACGCCTGGAATCGCGATCGCGGAGGTGTTGGGCAGGCGCGGTACGCGATCCGAGAAGATCACCGCATCGGCGGCAAGACCACGCACACCCTCTTCCAGGCTATCCCGAAGCTCGGCGATCTCTGTCATTCGAGAAAGCTCGGCGGCGGCGAGTTCCGCCGCAACGCCGAAGCCGACAATGCCCGGCACGTTCTCGGTGCCGGCGCGGCGGCGGCGCTCTTGGCCGCCACCTTTGATCAGAGGTTCGATGCCCGCGCCCTCCGCGAGGACGAGTGCGCCTACCCCCTTCGGTCCGCCGATCTTGTGGGCCGACAAGGTCACCATGTCGGCACC
>CAYWIA010000244.1:0-1807 GCA_964458245.1 uncultured Methyloceanibacter sp.
GTGACTTGCGCGACGCGGCTGGTGACGGGATCGAGCTGCATCAGGGCTTCGATGCGGCGCCGCTCTTTCTGGAAGGCGGCGAGCTCGCGTCCTTCGAGCTTCAGGCCGCGCGGTACGGCGATGGTCATCGGGTTGACGAACTTGTTGTTGACCAGAACCTCGAAGTGACAATGCGGACCGGTGGAGCGGCCGGTGGAGCCGACAAAGCCGATGATCTGGCCTTGCTTCACATGGGCGCCGGGTTTGGAGCCGGGGGCGAAGCGGGTCATGTGGCCGTACGCGGTGGCGAAGCCGTTGGCGTGGCGAATGCGGATATAGTTGCCGTAACCGCCGTGGCGCTCGGCCATCTCGATGGTGCCGTCGCCGGCGGCGAGGATCGGGGTGCCTGACGGCGCGGCCCAGTCGACGCCGGTATGCATGCGGATGCGCCGCAGCAGCGGATGGCGGCGGGTGCCGAAGCCTGACGTGAAGCGGCCGCCCTTCACGGGATTGCGCATCAGGAACTTCTTGGCGCTCGATCCGTGCTCGTCATAGTAGTCGATGGTGTCGTCGGGGGTGCGGAAGCGGTAGAATTTGCGGACCTCGCCGCCCACGGTCATCGCAGTGTAGAGCAGTTCGCCCGCCTCGTCGCCGCTCGAGCCGTCGGCGTCGAAGAACACCTCGAAAGTGTCGCCCGAGCGTGCCTTCTGCTTGAAGTCCACGTCGTAGGAATGGACGCGCAGCAGCTTGAGGATGGTGTCGGACGGAAGCTTCTGGTCGAGGGCGGCCTGGTAGAAGCTCTGATAAAGGCTGGCGCGGTTCGAGGCCGTAATCACCACTTCGCCGTCCGGGGTCTTGGTGGAGGCGAGATAGTCGCCGTCGCGGTTGCGCGTGGCGGTGACGATGTGGTTGCCGTCCTTATCGAAGATGCTGACGCGGACCGGCTCCATCTGGCCGGAGTCGGAGGGCGCCGGGACGAGGCGGAAGTCGAGCTTCTGTCCGGGGCGCAGATCTTCGGGGCCGAACACGGCGTCGAGGCTGTCGAAGATGGCGGTGGCCAGAGACTTGTCGGTGCCGGCTTCGAGGAACACGCCCATCAGATTGTCGCCCTTGCCGACCTCGATGATCTTGGTCTCGGCGTTGGCGACTTCTTCCTCGTTGAGGTCGTGCTCTTCGTCGAGCGTCTTCTGCATCACCGTCGTGTTGGGCAGGAAGCGCGGGCGCTCGACCTCGTCGGGACGGTAGGACGCGAGCTGGAGCCTGGCCTCGCCGCCGCTCTCGCCGAGCGCCACGGGCTGGTCCGCATAGGCGAAGTTCTCCGCGGCGCGCGCCACCAGGCGGTTCACCCGCTCAGGCTCGAGCTCGATGTCGTCGACGGCCGGCAGGACGCCCCCGGGCACGTCGACGACATCGACCACGAGCGACTGGCTGGAATCGGCCGCGTCCTCGCCGTCGCCGATCGGCGTCGTGTCGGAATAGAGCTTGAAGGGATTGAAGGGGGGGAGTTCGTCGGGGTTCTCGGGAATGTCGGTGGCAAGGCCGGCGACGATGCGCAGATAGGGCTTGATGGTGATGAACTCGCGGCTGCCTTGGCGCTCCACCACCGTGTCGTGGATGACGTGGCGGCTGGCGAAGCCGGCGGAGGTCGTCTGGATGCGGTCTTCTTTCTGGCCTGAGGCGCTCTGGGCGTCTTGGGCGAGGCGGGCGCCTCTGATCGGCTGGAGGGCGGCGAGGCTCGCGCGCTTGATGGAGTTCACCATGCCGGAACCGTCGGACATGTTCATGGAGGCATAGATGGCGACGCCGATGAGGCAGACGCCGACCATGC
>CAYWIA010000245.1:0-1802 GCA_964458245.1 uncultured Methyloceanibacter sp.
TCGCCGAACAGATTGTCGGTGACGATGACGTCGAACTGCTTCGGCGCGCGCACGAGCTGCATGGCGCAATTGTCGGCAAGGATGTGCTCGAGCTTGACGTCGGAATAGCGGTCCTTGTGCACCTGCGTCACGACCTCGTTCCAGAGCACCCCCGTCTTCATCACGTTGCGCTTCTCGGCGGAGTGGACGAGATTGCCGCGCTTGCGCGCCAGTTCGAAGGCGACGGCAGCGATGCGTTCGATCTCGTAGGTTTCATAGACTTGCGTATCGACGGCGCGCTTCTGACCGTTTCCAAGATCGGTGATCTCCTTGGGCTCGCCAAAATAGACGCCGCCGGTCAATTCACGGACGATCATGATATCGAGACCGTCGACCAGTTCCCGCTTCAAGGACGATGCATCGGCCAGGGCCGGGTAGCAGATGGCAGGACGGAGATTGGCGAAAAGTTCGAGGTCCTTGCGCAAGCGGAGCAGCCCGGCCTCGGGGCGCTTGTCGTAGGGGACGCCGTCCCATTTGGGTCCGCCCACGGCGCCCAGCATCACCGCGTCGGCTTCGAGCGCGGATCTCATGGTGGCGTCGGAGACCGCCTCGCCATGGGCATCGTAGGCGCAGCCGCCGACCAGGTCCGTCTCGGTTTCGATCGCGGCAAGCCCGGACGTGTTCACCCAGTCGATCAGGCGCGTCACCTCGCCCATGACCTCGGGGCCGATGCCGTCGCCGGGAAGAAGTAAGAGTTTGTAGGAAGCCATGAATCCGCGTCCGCCTTGTGCTAAAGCATCGTCCCGATAGGCCGGAAGCAACCGGCGGGGCTTGGGTAACGGGAGTGAGACATGCTGACAAGGGTGCTGTTTGCCGCTTTTCTGCTGGTCGGAGCCGCCGGGAGCGTATCTGCCCAGGACACTACGGTCGTGGCGCTAGGGCTCACCGACCATGTCGTCACCGAGGACGAACTGGTGAGCGGGGCCGAGCTGGCGAAACCGCGCTTCAACAGCCCCGGCGTGGCCTATGTGCTGGTGGCCCACGCTCAGAAGGGTGACAAAATCGAGATCCATCTCACCAAGGACGGCGAGTCCCTGATGCACAATGTGCGCGAGCTCGATGCCGACGAGGCCGGCGTGCTGGTTCTGGCGGGCAAGACGGGTGTGCCCGCGGGCGGCTGGCCCGAGGGCAGCTATACGGCGAAGGTCAAGGTCACGCGCGGCGGCGAGACGCTCGCCGAGCAGGAGAGCGACCCGATCCCGTTCGAGTAGGCGCGGTCAAGCCCAGGGGCGGCTGGCGGCGTTCTGCTGCTCGAAGGCCTCGATGGCTTCGGCCTTCTCCAATGTCAGCCCGATATCGTCGAGCCCCTCGATCAGACAGCGCTTGCGGTGCGGGTCGACGTCGAACTTGATGACTCCACCGTCGGGCCCGCGGATCTCTTGCGCTTCGAGGTCGATGGTGAGCCGCGCGTTGTCGCCGCGTGAGGCATCGTCGATCAACTTGTCGATTTCCGACTGTGGCAACACGATCGGCAGAATGCCGTTCTTGAAACAGTTGTTGTAGAAAATGTCGGCGAAGGACGGGGCGATGATGCAGCGGAAGCCGAAATCGAGCAGGGCCCAGGGCGCATGCTCGCGGGAGGAGCCGCAGCCGAAATTGTCGCCGGCGATGAGGATCTTGGCCTCGGTGTAAGGCGGCTGGTGCAGCACGAATTCGGGCAGCTTCTCGCCCGCCTCGTCATAGCGCAGCTCGGCGAACAGGCCTTCGCCCAGCCCGGTGCGCTTGATGGTCTTCAGGTACTGCTTGGGGATGATCATGTCGGT
>CAYWIA010000246.1:0-1778 GCA_964458245.1 uncultured Methyloceanibacter sp.
GGCGCGCTTCTCGTCCAGATGGTGATTTCAGGCCTGGCCAGCGCCGGGTCGTCGAGCGTGCCGCCGCGGATGCCCAGGAGATGCGGCCGCGCCTCGGAGCCCGTGGTCACCGGCGTCCCGCAGATAGGGCAGAAACCGCGATGCATTTTATTGCCGCTGTCCGCCGTGCTCGCATAGTCGGTGAGCTTGCCTTCAAGGCGCACGGCGTCGGCCGGGAAGACGACATTGACCGTGGCGTTGCCGGCGGCGAACTTCTGGCAGTCGGTACACCAGCAGGTCCGGACCGCGACCGGTGCCGCGTCGACCTCGTAACGTACCGCACCGCACAAACAGCCGCCGGTCGTGGTCATGGATTCCCTCCTGTTATGGCGTCGCGGCAAGGTGCAAGACACGCCTCCTGCGCACAAGCCTTCATAAACCCGCAAGGCTTGCGGCGCCGCCGTGGCGGGCGCTAACGTGCCCTGCCGAGAAAAAGCCGGGATTGCGTCCCGGCCTCGCCCAGTTCCCCTGGCACAACAGCCTTAACGGAGGGGATGTGTCATGTATTCGGTATTGTCTTTGCTGACCGGGGCCGTGCTGATCGGCCTGGTCTACGGTTTGAGCTTCCTGCCCACGGCCACGCTGGCGCGGTCGGACGACGAGCCGGGGCTCGGCGTCAGCGACGATGCCTCCACGCCCGACGGCGGCGAGACGGACACCAAGCCCAGCGCCTAAGATCCCGCTATTGCCGCTCCTCTCGCGGCACGGCCGGGTCGAATGGCGCCCAATCCGGCGCCTCCGATGTCCATAAAATCTTCTGCGGTTTGCCGAGCTCGGGGTCATCGAGCGTACCGGCGCGCACGCCTTTGACCTCGCGGCGCGTCTTCGACTGGGTGAACACCGGCGTGCCGCACACCGGGCAGAAGCCATGGGCCACCATGGCGCCGCTGTCCGCGGGGCTCGCGTATTCCTTGATCTCGCCTTCGACCACGATAGCTTCGCTCGGGAAGAACACGTTGACGGTGGCGTTGCCCGCGCCGAGATATTGGCAGGTGCGGCACCAGCAAGCCCGCGTGGCGCGGGGCTCCGCCTCTATGCGGTATCGTATCGCACCGCACAAACATCCGCCCGTGATCGCCATATGCCGAATCCTCCCTCCCGAGGCCTGGAACCTGCGCAACAATAATGACTGGCACAATCGCCGGCTTCTACCCCCTGCCCCGTAATGATCACGCTCTCGTCGCGAAATCGGTACATCCGCCGTGTAGGCCGTAAGGCGGATGCGGAGGTTAAAATGAACGACACGACATTGTCTTTGCGCGCGGCCCTCGCGCAGGACCGGCTCGAGGAGTTCGTGCGCCAAGCGCAGGCCCTCGGCGTCACGCTGGATAAAGGCTCGGATTTCGAACGCGGCCTCGCGCTGCTCATAGTGCGGCGGCGTAAGGATCAGGATGGGCCATCGCTGCCGCCCTCCGGCGGCTAGCGGGCAAGCCGCATAAAAATGGCCGGGGCGAACCCCGGCCATTTTTGCATTTCGGCCCCGGCTTCTCGCCGGGGTTGGCAGGCCGAAGCCTACATGCCCATGGCCTTGGCCTTGTTGAGCAGCGCCTCGGCCTGGCGGATCGAAGCGATGTCGATCAGGCGGCCGTCGAGCGAGACCGCGCCCTTGCCTTCTTTCGCCGCCTGCTTCATGGCGTCGACGATGCGCTGGGCCTTGGTCACCTCGGCCTCGGACGGCGTGAAGACCTGGTTGGCGAGATCGACCTGGGAGGGATGGATCGCCCACTTGCCCTCGAAGC
>CAYWIA010000247.1:0-1740 GCA_964458245.1 uncultured Methyloceanibacter sp.
CCGAGCCGGCCGACCAGCGGCATCATGTCCGGCGTGGCGATGCAGCGGTCGAACTCGATCACGCCCTTCTGCACCTGCTCCACCAGATCCTCGGCGCCGACCACATCGGCGCCCGCCTTCTTGGCTTCCGCGGCTTTGTCGCCCTTGGCGAAGACGCCGACCCGAAGCTTGCGGCCGGAGCCATGCGGCAATTGGCAGACGCCGCGCACCATCTGATCCGCGTGACGCGGGTCGACGCCCAAATTCATCGCGATCTCGACGGTCTCGTCGAACTTGGAATTGGCCGCGCCTTTGACCAGCTTCACCGCCTCTTCGATGGCGTAGAGCTTGTCTTTCTCGACCGTCTCGGCGGCGGCGCGAAACCTTTTACCCGGCTTGCTCATCGTTTACTCCTGCACCTCAAGGCCCATCGAGCGGGCGGAACCGGCGATGATCTTCATCGCTTGCTCGACGGTGTTGGCGTTCAAATCCTGCATCTTGACCTCGGCGATCTCGCGCAGCTGGGCCTGGGTCACCCGGCCCGCCTTCGCACGGCCGGGCTCCTTGGAGCCCTTGCCGACCTTCGCCGCCTTCTTGAGGAGGTAGGACGCGGGCGGCGTCTTCATCTCAAAAGTGAAGGACCGGTCCGCATAGACCGTGATGACGGTCGGGATCGGCGAACCCGCCTCGAGGCCCTGCGTGGCCGCGTTGAACGCCTTGCAGAACTCCGGAATGTTCACGCCGCGCTGACCGAGCGCGGGGCCGATCGGCGGCGACGGATTCGCCTGCCCCGCCGGCACCTGCAACTTGATGTAACCGTCAATCTTCTTCGCCATCCCAATTCGTCCTGCGTTCCGCTAACTCGTACGCAAAAAGCGCAACCGTTAGAGCTTCTCCACTTGCGCATATTCCAGCTCGACCGGGGTCGCCCGGCCGAAAATCGAAACCGCCACTTTGAGCCGCGCGCGCTCCTCGTCGACCTCTTCCACGAGGCCGTTGAACGAAGCGAACGGACCGTCGGCCACCCGCACCTGCTCGCCGATCTCGAAGGTCACGGACGGCTTCGGACGCTCGACGCCCTCCTGCACCTGCTGGAGAATGCGGCCCGCCTCCTCCTCGGTGATCGGGATCGGCTTATTGTCCGTGCCGAGGAAACCGGTGACTTTCGGCGTGTTCTTGATCAGATGATAGGTCTCGTCGTTGAGCTCCATCTTGGCGAGCACGTAGCCCGGAAAAAACTTCCGCTCGGACGAGACCTTCCGGCCACGCCGCATCTCCACGACCTCTTCCATCGGCACGATGACGTCTTCGAACAGCTCGTCGAGACCGCCGGAGGCGGCGCGCTCCTTGATGGACTCGGCGACCTTCCGCTCGAAGTTCGAATAGGCGTGGACGATGTACCAGCGCATTACCATCGGACGAAAGCCTTAACCTCTTAAAATCTCAGACCCAGGACGAGCTGAACGACCATGCCCAACACCCAGTCCACCCCGAGAAAGAACAGCGCCGCGGCGAACGACATCAGCAGCACCATGAACGTGGTGATGACGGTCTCCCGGCGGGTCGGCCAAGTGACCTTCGACACTTCCGTGCGCACCTGCTGGAGAAACTCGAAGGGATTCGTTCTCGCCATCTCTGTCCTTGCCGCCGGACCCATTTGGCCCGTTCCGTCTTCTTGAGCTCCCGGCCGCCTCTCCGTCCCGCAACCTGGCAGGAGTGGAGGGACTCGAACCCCCAACCCCCGGTTTTGGAGACCGGTGC
>CAYWIA010000248.1:0-1710 GCA_964458245.1 uncultured Methyloceanibacter sp.
ACGATGGCGCCGGTCCGCTTGACGATGTCGCCTTCCTTGATGTGGCGGTCGTCGCCGAAAATCACGATGCCGACATTGTCGACCTCGAGGTTCAGCGCCATGCCTTGCGTGCCGTCGGCGAAGGCGACCATCTCGCCGGCCTGGACCTTGTCGAGGCCGTAGACGCGCGCAATACCGTCACCGACGGAGAGCACCTGGCCGACTTCGGCAACTTCGGCTTCCTGTCCGAAATTCTTAATTTGGTCCTTGAGGATCGCGGAGATCTCGGCGGCCCTGATATCCATTAGCCAACCTCTTTCATGGCGTGCTTGAGACTAGTGAGTTTGGTGCGAAGCGAGGTGTCGATCATGCGGCTGCCCACCTTGACCATGAGGCCGCCGATGAGGCTCGGATCGACTTGCTGATCGAGCATGACGTCCTTGCCGAGTGCGGCCTTCAACGCCTGCTTGAGCGCGGTGACTTGCGTATCCGTGAGTTTCGCCGCGGCGGTGACCGTGGCGCTCATCTCGCCGCGATGGGCGGCGAGCAGGGCGCGGAAGGCGCGGATCATGTCGGGGGTGGCGAACAGGCGCCGGTTCTTTGAGACGAGCAGCAAGAAATTCTTGGTGAGCCCCTCGACCTCGAGCTCGTCCAGGACGGCGCCGAGCGCCCGGCCTTGCTCTTCGGCCGAGAACATTGGGCTTTTCACGAGACGCTGGAGATCCTCCACCGCGTCGAGCGCTTCACCGAAGCGGTTCAGATCAGTCTCGATCCGCTCGAGCGCCTTTTCCTCGAGACCCAGCTCGAACAGGGCGGTGGCGTAGCGGCCCGCAACGCCCGATACGATATGGTCCTCGCTTGCCACTTTTTCGCTCAACGCCTCTTGCTCAGGGGCGGGCGCTGCATCAGCCGTCCCACCCTCGGACCCCGGTAGATTCTGGGATTAGAGCCTCCGCGTCGACGGGAGAAATCCCCCGAAAACGGCCCCTTCGGAAACCCCGCGGAGGCTCTAACACAGGGGGAAAGGGCGCGCAATATGATGGGCACATCGTGCGTCCGAGTGCGCGCTTTTGGGGCGCCTCAGAGGAAACTATAGGGGTCGATATCGACTCCGAGCCGCGTATCGCCGCGCGCCTTGGGCACGTTCCCGAGCCACACCCGCAAATAGGCCTGGAGGTCGGCCTCGCGCGCGGCCTTGACCAGCAGGCGGTAGCGGTAGCGCCCCCGGATGACCGACAGCGGGGCCTCGGCCGGGCCCAGCACCTGGATTTTCTCGGCAAGCGGCGCGGCGCGGGCCACCTCCCGGGCATAGGCTTCCGCCACCGCCCGGTTCCCGGCCGTCACGAGGATCGCCGCCAAGCGCCCGAAGGGCGGCAAACCGGCTTCCCGCCTGGCCTCGATCTCCTGGGCGTAGAAGGCGTCACGGTCGCCGGCCACGAGGGCCGCGATCACCGGGTGCTCGGGCATGTAGGTCTGGATCAGGCCCCGGCCCGGAATCGCCTCCCGGCCGGCGCGGCCGGTGACCTGGCTCAGGAGCTGGAAGGTGCGCTCGGCGGCGCGCGGGTCGCCCTGGGCAAGGCCGAGATCGCCGTCGATCACGCCGACCAGCGCCAGCCCCGGGAAGTGATGCCCCTTGGCCACGAGCTGGGTGCCGATGACGATGTCGACCTCCCGCTCCTCGATCTCCCGCAAGGTCTCGCGCAAGTCTGAGATCGAGGGCGTCAGATCGCT
>CAYWIA010000249.1:0-1701 GCA_964458245.1 uncultured Methyloceanibacter sp.
GGCGCTAGTTCAGTTTGGATTTCAGCGCGTCGATGCCCTGCTTGACGAGCTTGTCGGCTGTCTGGGGCGTCAGCCTGTCGGCGATCACCATTTGCGCCGCCGCGATTGCAGCGTCGGCCGCCGCGGCGCGGACATCGCGCACCGCCTCGTCCTCGGCGCGGCCGATCTTGTCCTCGGCCAGCTTCATGCGCCGCTCGAATTGCTCTTTCATGTTGCGCGAGGTCTCGGCCGCGAAGGCCTCTGCCTCTTTGCCGGCGCGATCGACGATTGCCTGCGCTTCCTGGGCTGCGTTGATCTGCTTCTGGCGATAGTCGGCCAGGACCGCTTCCGCTTCCTCGCGGAGCGCCTTCGCCTCTTCGATCTCCTTGGCAATGGCCGCCGAGCGGGCGTCGAGCGCCACGGCGATCTTCTTGTGCACGCCGAAATAAAAGACGAGCCCAAGGAACAGGAAGAAGGAGACGGCGACCCAGAATTCCGGCGTGGCGAGGATATCCATGGCTCTTAAGCCTTCCGCGCCGCGATCACGGCTTTCTCGAGGTCGCCCTTCGGCGGCGCCGTGCCGATCAGTTGCTTGACGATATCGGCGGCGACATCCATGGCCACGGTGTTGACCTCGGTCATGGCCGCCGCTTTGGCCTTTTCGATCCGCGCCTCGGCTTCCGCGCTTTTGACCGCCAGCTCTTTTTCCAGCTTGGCGCGCTCGGCGTCGCTCTCCGCCTTCAGCCGAGCGCGGCCCTCCTCGACGATGGTGTGGGCTCTCTGCTTGGCTTCGGCCAGCGCCTGCTCGTAGGCCGCGATGGCTTCCTCGGTCTCGCGCCGGAACTTCTCGGCCGTGGCGAGATCGCCGGAGATATGCGCCGCGCGCTTCTCGATCACGCTACCGATGCGCGGCAGCGCAACCCACAGCATCAGCAGGTAGAGAATGCCGAAGGTGAGAACCAGCCAAACGAGCTGAGGTCCCCAATCTAGCGGGTTGAGTTGCGGCATGGATCGTGTCCTGAGAGCGAACGCTCAGACTAGAATACGAACAGGATGATCAGCGCCACCACGAGGCCGAACAGGCCCGTCGCTTCGGCAAGCGCGAAGCCCAGCAGCAGGTTGGCGAACTGGCTCGGAGCCGCCGACGGGTTGCGCAACGCACCTTGCAGGTAGTTGCCGAAAATGGTGCCGATGCCGACGCCGGCGCCGACAAGCGCGATCGAGGCAAGACCTGCGCCGATCAATTTTGCTGCTTCTGCTTCCATAATTCTCTCCTTGGAACGATCGTTTTGCGTGTGATGGCTCAGTGCATGTGAAGCGCATCGTTGAGATAGATGCAGGTGAGGATGGCGAACACATAGGCCTGGAGGAACGCCACCAGGAGTTCGAGACCCGTGAAGGCCACCATAAACGCGAGCGCCGCCCAGCCGCCGAGAAGCCCCAGCGCCACCACGAACGAGCCGAACACTTTCAGCATGGTATGTCCCGCCATCATGTTGGCGAACAGACGCACGGAAAGGCTGACCGGGCGCGTGAGATAGGAGATCACCTCGATCACCACCAAGAGCGGCAGCATGACGAACGGCACCCCTGACGGCACGAAGAACTTCAGGAAGCCGATGCCGTGCTTCCAGAAGCCGATGATCGTGACGCCGATGAAGATGAACGCGGCGAGCGCGAAGGTGACGATGATGTGGCTCGTCACCGTGAAGGAGTAGGGCA
>CAYWIA010000250.1:0-1600 GCA_964458245.1 uncultured Methyloceanibacter sp.
CGCCAGAGGTGGTTCGAGTATCAAAAGCCGATCCCGGTCGTCTGGTCTTTGGTGCTTGGCATTTCCGTCTGGGTGCTGTTCTTCGGGATGTGGGAGCTAGCAGCCGCCCGGGGCTGGATCGACACGCTGTTCATGCCGCCCCCGCACCAGGTGCTCGCCACGCTCTACACGATGATCGCGGAGCGAGGTTTTCTCTCAGACATCGGGATCAGCATTTACCGGATCCTCCTGAGCTTCGCGATGGCGTGCGCCATTGCCATCCCGCTCGGCGTCTTGATGGGATCGTTCCGCACGGTCGATGCCTTCTTCAATCCGTTCGTGAGCGCCTGGCGCTACCTTCCTGCACCTGCATTCATACCGCTTTTACTGATGTGGTTCGGTGTCGGTGAAGGCTCGAAGCTCGCGCTTCTCTTCATCGGCGTCATCTTCTTTCTGATCACATTGATTATGGACCACACACGCGCCGTGCGCGCCGAGCTCATCGAGACGGCGATGACCCTTGGCGCAAACCGATGGCAGATCCTGTCGACCATCGTGCTGCCGGCGGTAGCGCCGAAAATTCTGGTCTCCATGCGCCAGATGCTCGCGGTCAGTTGGACGTATCTGGTGATCGCGGAGATCGTCGCGGCGACGACCGGTATCGGCGCGGTGATGATGCGCGGCCAGCGCTTCCTGAAGGTCGACGAGATCATGGCGGGAATCCTCGTTATCGGCATGGTTGGGCTGTTTTTCGATTTCCTCTTTCGATTGGCGTACCGAGTTCTCTTTCCGTATGTGGCCAACGGACAGCGATGACGAGAAGCGGAGTGTTGTTCAACTCGACGGGAGTAAAGACTATGCAGAAGCTGCCGCTATCAAATTTGAGGTTTCGTCTGTTTGCTCTAACCGTGGCGGGGCTCGCCCTGTTCGCCGCCGAAATGGCTGTGGCCAAGGAGAAAGTCCGCGTCGCGGGGCTTACCTGGCCCGGCTATGGCTGGTGGTACATCATCAAAGAGAAGAACTTGGCGCCGGATTTGGACGTCGAGTACCAGGCGATCGAGGATCCGTTTCAAAGCTTCAGTCTGATGTCCTCCGGACAGATGGACATCGTCTCCAGCACCGCGGAATTTGCGCCGATTGGTGCCTCGCAAGGCATGCCGGTGCGCATGATGGCCTATGGCAATCTTTCTCACGGCACCGACAAGATTATCCTGCGTCCCGAGATTGACGGGCCCGAAGACCTCAAAGGCAAGAAAGTTGCGGTTATGGTCGGCGGTCTGCCGCAGATCATGATGGGCATCTATCTCGAAGACAACGGCTTGCCCTTTGACTCAGTCGAATATGTCAACGTCATCATGGATCAGGCCGCGGCCGCCATGATTGGCGGCACGGTCGCTGGCGCGGAGCTGTGGGAACCCTTCGGCGAGCAGACCCTGAAGTCGGTGAAGGGCTCGAAGGTAGTGGCGAGCACCGCCGATCCCAAATGGGCGAAAAGCGCGATCATCGCCGACGCGCACTTCATCAACGCCAATTGGGCCGAAAAAAACAGGGAAACCGCGCTGAAGGCGCTGAAGGCAATGTATGACGCCATTGCCTACTGGAAGAAGAACCCCGAAGAGGC
>CAYWIA010000251.1:0-1595 GCA_964458245.1 uncultured Methyloceanibacter sp.
CCCACCAGTCCGCCGAACGGCGCGAAGGTAAAGAAGGCGATCATCGCACGATAGCCTTCGCGGTCCGGCATGCCGCTCATTGCGAGCAGCATGTCGGCAACGAAGCCCGTCAGGATGAAGCCCAGCACCGCCCCAATAAGGCCCAATAAAGCGGCGAGCAGGTACGTGGAGAGCGGCCGTCGTTCTGCGGTGGACATATCTTCCGTTGCCCCGGCTCTACAGAAGGCCGCACACCGAGTATAAGGGCTCGGCGCACGGCTGTCGCCGTCCGCGAAATTCGACAAGCGAAGGGAGCTCCATGTCGCTAGAAGCCATTCTGCTGCCGATGTTCGTGCAGGTCGCGCTGACCTTCGTGCTGCTGTTCTGGATGATCATCCTGAGGCTCCGGGTGGTGCGGCGCGGAGAGGTGAGCCGGGACAAGATCGCGCTGCGCGAGCCCCACTGGCCGCCGCGCGTGCTGCAGGTGAGCAACGCCTTCCACAACGCCATGGAGATGCCCGTCCTGTTCTACGTGGCGGTGCTGCTCGCGCTCATCACCAAGACGCTCGACGTCACCGTCTATGTGTTGATGTGGATGTTCGTGCTGTCGCGCATCGTGCATGCCACGATCCATGTGACGAGCAACAATCTCAGACACCGCACGCCGATGTTCCTGATTGGGGCCATCGCGCTGGCGCTGATCTGGATCATCATTTGCGGCCGCATCATCGCCTTCCAGTCGCTCTCATGACGCCAGGGGGCCGCGCGAGCGCCGCCATCGAGGTGCTTGCCGATATGGCGGAGCGCAAGCGGCCGGCGTCCGAGGCGCTGAAGGATTGGGGCGTGGGCCACCGCTTCGCGGGGTCCGGCGATCGTGCGGCGATCGGCAATCTCGTGTTCGATTGTCTGCGCAAGCGCGCATCGGCCGCCTCCGCCATGGGCGAGGACAGCCCGCGCGCTCTCGTGTTGCGCACGCTTGCCACCGAATGGGGCATGACGCCCGAGGAGGTGGCGGGCTTGTGCGACGGCGGCCGTTTTGCGCCGGCCCCTGTGAGCGAGAAAGAGCTCGAAGGTCTCAAGCGCGCGCTTCCCGTCGGCGCGCCGGCGCATGTGCGCGGCGACTATCCCAAATGGCTCGATGCGGCGTTCGCACACGTTTTCGGCGACCGCACCGTGTACGAGGGCGCGGCCTTGGCGGCGCGCGCGCCGGTCGATCTCAGGGTCAACACGTTGAAAGCGAACCGCGACAAGGTCCTGAAATCCTTGTCGCGTTTCGAGGCCGCGAGTTCGGTCTATTCGCCGGTCGGGGTGCGGATCGCGCCGCGCCAGGGACCGGCGCGCAGCCCCCATGTGGAGGCGGAAGCGGGCCACGGCAAAGGCTGGTTCGAGGTCCAGGACGAGGGCTCGCAGATCGCGGCGCTGATGAGCGGTGCGGGCCCGCGCCAGCAGGTCATCGATCTGTGCGCCGGGGCAGGCGGCAAGACGCTGGCGCTTTCGGCCCAAATGGAAAACTCCGGCCAGCTCTACGCCTACGATTCCGACCGTATGCGCTTGCGGCCCATCTTCGAGCGGCTGAAGCGGGCGGGCGCGCGCAACATCCAGGTGCTGCCGGCGGG
>CAYWIA010000252.1:0-1500 GCA_964458245.1 uncultured Methyloceanibacter sp.
TGCGACACCACACGGAAGAATTTCGAGCACACCATGGTGATCTCCTGCTTCTCGTTCACGGAGATCTGCAAGCGCGCGTCCGACATGATGAACGAGGGAGGCTCGCTGCTGACGCTGACCTATGGCGGCTCGACCCGCGTCGTGCCCTGCTACAACGTCATGGGGGTGGCCAAGGCCGCCCTCGAGGCCAGCGTGAAATATCTTGCCTCCGATTTCGGGCCGCAAGGTATTCGCGTGAATGCGCTTTCCGCCGGACCCATGCGGACGCTCGCCGGCGCCGGCATCTCCGATGCGCGCACTCTGTTCCACTATCAGCAGCGCCACGCGCCCATGCGCCGGTCGCCGACCCTCGATGAAGTCGGCGGCGCCGCGCTCTATCTCCTCTCGGACCTGTCGGGCGCTGTCACCGGCGAGGTGCATTTTGTGGATTGCGGCTACTCGACCACGTTCATGCCAGATCTGGGCGCCCTCAAAGCGATGGAGCGTGCCGAGGAACTCGAGAACGCCGTGGAGAAGGTGACCCCTCGCGAGGCGGCGCAATAGCGGTAACGCTGTCGCCGGCTTCCATCTTGACAGGGCGGGACACGGCCACGATTTTGCCGCGTGAGCTATCGAGATTAATGGCAGCTGACGCGGCGTGCCACGCACGCGGCGAAGCCGCCCGAAGGAGGACGAATGTTCGAAATCATTGTCATGGTGTGTCTCGCGGCCACGGGTGAGCAATGCACGGAGTTCAGGCTCCCCGATAAGGAATACCGCGACGCGGTGAGCTGCATCCGAGACAGCCACGGGGAGGGCGCCGCCTGGCAAAGCCAGAACACCAAGTACGCCCTCGTCGGCACGCGGTGCGCGAAAGACGCCAAGGCTCCCGTCGCGCCCAACAGCTAGCCGGAAACCCCAAAAGAAAACGGGGCGCCGAAACGCCCCGCTCATCGTCTGTTCGCTGAAGGCCTGGCCGCTGACTAGCTGGCCTCCGCCTTCTCGATCTCTTTGCCGGTCTTCTGGTCGACGACCTTCATCGACAAACGCACCTTGCCGCGCTCGTCGAAGCCAAGCAGCTTGACCCAGACTTGATCGCCTTCCTTGACGACATCGGTGACCGCATTCGGGCGCCCCTCGGCGAGCTGCGAGATATGCACCAAGCCGTCCTTGGGGCCGAAGAAGTTCACGAACGCGCCGAACTCCATCACCTTCACGACTTTGCCTTCGTAGATCTCGCCGACCTCGGGCTCCGCAGCGATGCCCTTGATGCGGGCGATGGCCGCACGGATCGACTCCGCGTTGGACGAAGCGATCTTCACCGTGCCGTCGTCCGAAATGTCGATCTTGGCGCCGGATTCGGCCACGATCTCGCGGATCACCGAACCGCCTGAGCCGATCACTTCGCGGATCTTGTCGGTCGGAATGTGGATCGTCTCGATGCGCGGCGCGTACTCGCCAAGCTCCGGACGCGCCGCATTGAGCGACTTGTCCATCTCGCCGAGGATATGCATGCGCCCG